>NZ_FNOU01000044.1 GCF_900107125.1 Eubacterium barkeri | reverse complement strand
TTATGGATCCTTCGGGAGAAATAAGGAGTGGAAAGTGGCGAACGGGTGAGTAACGCGTGGGTAACCTGCCTCATGGAAAGGAATAGCCTCGGGAAACTGGGAGTAAAGCCTTATATTATTAAGACATCGCATGGTGTTTTAATGAAAACTCCGGTGCCATGAGATGGACCCGCGTCCCATTAGCTAGTTGGTGAGATAACAGCCCACCAAGGCAACGATGGGTAACCGGTCTGAGAGGGCGAACGGTCACACTGGAACTGAGACACGGTCCAGACTCCTACGGGAGGCAGCAGTGGGGAATATTGCGCAATGGGGGCAACCCTGACGCAGCAATACCGCGTGAGTGAAGAAGGTTTTCGGATCGTAAAACTCTTTTATTGGGGAAGAAGAAGTGACGGTACCCAATGAAGAAGTCCCGGCTAACTACGTGCCAGCAGCCGCGGTAATACGTAGGGGACAAGCGTTGTCCGGAATCACTGGGCGTAAAGGGCGCGTAGGCGGTTTTATAAGTCAGATGTGAAAGGTACCGGCTCAACCGGTGACGTGCATTTGAAACTGTAAGACTTGAGTACTGGAGAGGCAAGTGGAATTCCTAGTGTAGCGGTGAAATGCGTAGATATTAGGAGGAACACCGGTGGCGAAGGCGGCTTGCTGGACAGATACTGACGCTGAGGTGCGAAAGCGTGGGGAGCGAACAGGATTAGATACCCTGGTAGTCCACGCCGTAAACGATGATGACTAGGTGTTGGGGAAACTCAGTGCCGCAGTTAACACATTAAGTCATCCGCCTGGGGAGTACGACCGCAAGGTTGAAACTCAAAGGAATTGACGGGGACCCGCACAAGCAGCGGAGCATGTGGTTTAATTCGAAGCAACGCGAAGAACCTTACCAGGCCTTGACATCCTCTGACCATCCTAGAGATAGGAGATTTCCTTCGGGAACAGAGAGACAGGTGGTGCATGGTTGTCGTCAGCTCGTGTCGTGAGATGTTGGGTTAAGTCCCGCAACGAGCGCAACCCTTGCCTTTAGTTGCCAGCATTAAGTTGGGCACTCTAAAGGGACTGCCGTAGACAATACGGAGGAAGGTGGGGACGACGTCAAATCATCATGCCCCTTATGGCCTGGGCTACACACGTGCTACAATGGGTTGGGACAAAGGGAAGCGAAGCCG
>NZ_FNOU01000006.1 GCF_900107125.1 Eubacterium barkeri | reverse complement strand
CAAAGCGTAGACAAAGTGATGTAGCGCGGTCAGGGTGAGGATAAAAAAGATTCACCCCGGACCCCAGGCGCTGACGAACAAAGGGTTAGCCCTCATTCGTCAATGCGCAAAACCTTTGGTTTTGATTGGGTTTAAGGTGGGTTTGCTTTCTTGCTTTGATGGCAACCAAAACGCCTGCCCGCAGGGGCGCCGGGGTTCTCGTATTTTTATCATCACCCTTCCCTGGGTTTGTCGACAGTCTGAAGAGCGCTTCCGCGCTCAATTCTTTGATAAATTATTGTAAAAAGCTTTAATTTGTGTTTCTTGAAGGGCGCCGGCATACTCTAAATTCAGGAATGGCTCAAAACATTCCCTGGAAAAACGCTCCCAGGATTCCTTTTCGTTACGGACCTGAATGGGATAGAACAATACGCCATTACTCTGGGCTGCCTTTAAATCACCTTCGGCGTCTCCGAGGACTAAAATATGATTTTGTTCATATCCTTTAGTAAGGAGTGCAGCAATACAATCTGCTTTTTTGCCCACCTCCTGGGTCAGCAGTAGATCCACAAAGGGCATAAACCCGTAACGGGTCCATTCATCGATCACGGCCTTACCATTGGCACTAGAAACCACTGCGATATCGCAGAAAGCACGGGCCTCTTCCAAAGCTTGCCCAACACCAACAAAGGGGGCGCAGGCCTCTTCCGGCAAGTTATCGATGCACTGGTTGACGGCATTGTGCCACGTCAACGCCTGTTTTAGGATCGCCTTATCCGGCCCTACGTTAATCGCCTCCGTCAGGCTTTGACCTGAAAGCTCTTCGGTAGTATTAACCCACGCTACCAAATCCCCAATACCCTCGATGCTCCGGCAGTGTCCATCCACCCAGCTGAGAGCCTCTGCCAATCCCTTAAAGCGGTTGATCCCCCGGGTGACGGTATAAAGATTGACCCTGTCCCAATGGGCTTGAATTGCCACGGCCCATTCCTCTAAGTTCCAGCACTGTATCATGCACGGCCCAAAACAGCGTTGATGCTTAATATCCATGGTGTCCATGACGGTCCCATCAGAATCGATGCACAAGAGGTAATCATGCTGCTTCTTCCAATTTTTTAAAGGATCCATGCTCATTCCTCCACTCTGCCGCGGACCCGTGCCACCAGCTCAGCAGCCTGACGTACACTGTCTTCAATGGCCTTATAGTCTCCGACAGCAATCCATTCCGGGCGAACCATCCAGGTGCCGCCACAGGCGATGATTTTATCAAAGGACAAATAATCTTCGACATTTTGGGGCGTGATGCCTCCGGTGGGCATAAAGCGCAGTTTAGGATAGGGAGCGGTCACGGCTTTAATCATCGGCAGACCACCAGAAGGTTCTGAAGGAAAGAATTTTAATTCAGTAATCCCCAAAGCCATAGCCTGCTCCATTTCGCTGGGGGTAACTGCCCCGGGAATGATGGGAATCTCCTTTAACAGACAGTACCGCACCACCTCAGGATTTAGCCCCGGACTAACAACGAATTGCGCACCGGCGTCCACGGCTGCATCCACCTGTTCTACGCTGACCACCGTCCCAGCCCCCACCAACATGTCCGGGAAGGCCTTTCGCATTTGCTGAATACATTGGGCGGCTGCCGCTGTTCGGAAAGTAACCTCTGCACAGGGTAGTCCCCCTTCAACAAGGGCCTTGGCCAAAGGAACCGCATGGGTAGCATCCTCCAGCACCACCACCGGCACAATTCCAATTTGTTCAAAGCGACTTAATATTTCCTTTTTCATTGATTATCCTTTCCCTCAAAATAATGTAAGGCATTTCCATAACAGATATTCTCAATCATTTCACCCAGGAAGGTTTCATCATTGGGATACTCCCCGTTTTCCACCAACTCGCCCACATAGGCGCATAAAATGCGTCTGAAATACTCATGGCGGGAAAAGGAGAGAAAGCTCCGGGAATCTGTTACCATCCCAACAAACCGGGACAAAAGTCCTGCAGCGCTGAGGTCCTTCATTTGTTTTTGCATCCCCTCTTTATGGTCACAAAGCCACCATGCCGTCCCCAGCTGAATCTTACCGGCTATGCTGCCATCCTGAAAATTGCCAATCATAGCGGCCAACATGGCGCTGTCTTTAGGGTTTAAACAGTATAGGATGGTTTTAGGCAGTTCTGCCGCTTCATCCATGGCATTGAGGAGTGCCGCCAGCTGGGGGGCATAGGCCATATCATCCATGGAATCAAAGCCGCTGTCTGGTCCAAGGGTTTCATAGTGACGTCTGGCATTGTTACGCAGTGCACCGATATGCAGCTGCATAGCCCAACCCCTGGCATGGTATTGCCGGCCCAGCTCCGCCAGCAGATTCCCTTTAAACTGCCGAATTTCCCGGGGTATTAAGGGGCTTCCCAGTATCGCCTTTTTGAAAATGGCCTCTAATTCCTCCTCCGTAGCCGGAGCGAAGAGATTGCCATCTAAGCTGTGGTCACTGATTATACAGCCACAGATGCTAAAGGCATCCATGCGAATGGCCAGTGCTCCCTTTAAATCAGCATAGCTGCCGATGGTGATATCCGCGGCATCTTCCAGGGTGCGGATATAATCTTTGTATCCCGGTGCATCCACGCCCATGGCTTTTTCCGGCCGGAAGGTGGGCAACACCCGAAAGGCTTTCTCCTCCCTGGACAGGGCTTTGTGATAAACTAAATCTTCTGCGGGGTCGTTGGTGGTGCAAAGCACCTTCACGCCCATCCTTTTTATGAGCTCCCGGACCCGAAATGCCGGGGTGGCCAGCAGGGTATTACAGGCTTCCCAAACCTCCGGTGCGCTTTCGGCGTTCAGAGGCCTGGTAATGTCAAAGAAGCGCTGTAGTTCCAAATGCGTCCAGTGATACAGGGGGTTACCAAAGGTTTGGGGTACCGTTTTAGCCCATGCATTAAAGCGTATCTCTGGGGCAGTTTCCCTTCCAGTAATGTCTCTTTCCGGGATTCCATTGGCCCGCATGGCTCGCCATTTATAATGGTCGCCATCCAACCAAAGGGATGCTAAATCCTTATAATTTTTGTTTTCATAAATCGCCTGGGCATCCAGATGATTGTGAAAATCATAAATAGGCTGGTTTTCGGCATGGCCATGGTACAGCCGACGGGCAGTGGGTGTATTAAGTAAAAATTCTGAATCCATAAATGCTTTCACAATCGGTCTCCTTTCCCGGTTAAACCCCGGAATATGCGCTAAAGCCACCATCCACCGGCAATACAATCCCGGTGATAAACCCTGCCGCCGCTGCGTTCACCAAAAACAGCAGGGCACCGCACAGCTCATCCGCCTCACCAAAACGCCCCATGGGTGTGGCGTTTAAAATTTTTTCGGTCCGTGGCGTTGCTTCCCCCATATCGTTAAAAAGCAGCTTTTCATTTTGCTTGGTTACAAAGAACCCCGGTGCGATGGCATTGACACGGATGCCCGCTTTGGCAAAATGCACCGCCAGCCACTGGGTAAAATTGCTAATCCCCGCCTTTGCGGCACTATAAGCAGGAATTTTAGTTAAGGGGGTGAAGGCGTTCATCGAGGAGATGTTCAAAATCGTCGTTCCCTCTTTCCCCACCATGTCCACTGCAAAAACCTGGGTGGGCAGTAGTGTGCCAATAAAATTCAGATTGAAAACAAATTCCACTCCACTCTGATCCAAATCGAAAAAGGATACCATATCCCCATCCAAATCCGAAGGTGTAAAATATTCGGAATCGGTAGTGGCCCGGGGGTTGTTTCCCCCGGCACCATTAATCAGAATATCACAAGTCCCCAGCTCCGCATTAATCTGACTGCGGGCTGTCGCCAGACTTTCCTTTTCCAGTACATTGACTTTATAGGCCCGGGCAACGCCGCCGGCTGCTTCGATGGCTTCTGCACGGTCAGCCGCCAAGGCCTCATTCAAATCCAACAGTGCCACCTTAGCTCCAGCCTGGGCCAATACTTCGGCAAACATGCCGCAAAGCACTCCACCGGCGCCAGTTACTACCGCAACCTTCCCGGTTAAATCTGTTCCAAATGGTAATGCCATAATTATTCTCCCTTCTGAAGCGCCGCCATCTTTTCGATGGCTTCCCACAAGCCGTTTAAGTACGTCGCCCCCAGAGCCCTGTCATACAGCCCATAGCCGGCTCGACCGGTTTCCCCCCAGATCATGCGACCATGATCCGGGCGGACATAGCCCTCAAAGCCATTATCGTACAGGGCCTTAGCAATGGCAAACATGTCCAGGGAGCCACAACTGGATAGATGCGCCCGTTCTTCAAAGCCGTCCTCCACCAGGGCCACATTGCGCATATGGACAAAATGGATTCGACCCAGGGCTGCATATTTCGCTGCCAGCTGCACCACATCATTTTGATTGGAACACCCCAGGGAGCCAGTACAAAGGGTGATACCATTATGGGGATCATCCACCATCTTTAAAAAGCGATCCAGATTTTCTTCTTTGGTGATAATCCGGGGTAAACCGAAGATACTCCAGCAGGGATCATCCTCATGAATGGCCATATTCACACCACATTCTGCCGCCACCGGGATGATGGCCTTTAAAAAATAGCCCAGGTTATCCCATAAATCCTGCTCGGTAAGAGCCTGGTACTCCGCCACTGTCGCAGCGAGCTCATCCCGGGTGTAGCTGGCATCCCACCCCGGTAAGGTAAGATCACCATCACTGGCCAAAGGATTTACGGCATCCACCTGGCTTTGATAATACACAAGAGAGGTGGAACCATCGGGCAGCTCATGGTCGAGCTGGGTTCTGGTCCAATCGAACACAGGCATAAAATTGTAGCAAATACATTTGATGCCAGCGGCCGCCAACCGGCGAATATTTTCACAATAATTTTCGATATAGACATCCCGACTGGGTTTTCCCAGCTTAATATCTTCATGTACCGGAACGCTTTCAATAACTTCAAAATGCAGGCCAGCATCCTCTACCATGGCCTTAACACCAAGAATACTTTTCTCTGGCCACACTTCGCCAACGGGCACATCGTACACAGCGGTAACAATACTGTACATCCCGGGGATCTGACGGATATTCTTTAAAGTCACCGCATCCTCCGGTCCGAACCATCTGAATGAAAGTTTCATAATTTCCACCTCCTTGTGGTTTTTTATAAACGGGTATCCCAGCGGCCACACCACACGTTTTTACTAAACTGTCCTTTAAAGGGACTCTCCCCTGTCAGCTTTTCAACAAAGGCCTCTACAACTACAGGCGAATCCATATACGCATTGATATAAGTCCGGCTCATGGAGAGGTCAATGAGGGAATTGGGCAGATTAAAGCTGACATACACCGTGGGCAATTCAGCATTGTACCAGGGTTGATGGGCTTGATTTTCCCATTTAATCCGAGTGGTATTGTACTGGCAAAGCCCTACATTATCCACCGCAACCAATACTGCGTCAAAATCTTCTTTCAGTTTCTTAACCGAGGTATGCATGGATTTACTGCATTCTCTGCCATCTTCAACGTTCACCTCAAAGCCTTTTCTTTCCAATGCATCCACCAGATTTTTAAGACAAGCCGTGCTGGAGGATTCCATGACCTCACCAGCCACCACCGTTTTATCCCCGCCGATAAATACCAGCTGCAACTTGGGATGGGTCTTTGGGGTAATGGGCAGATTTCCCCGGGTATCCTTAACCAGGGTAATGGCCCGATCGGCACATTCTTTGGCCATGGCCATATGGGCGTCGTTGCCCACCACCGACAAGCCTTCTTCCGAGGACATCAGGGTCCCATCGGCTTGTTTTTGATGCAGTCCAATGGAGGCTTTGAGTCCAAGAATCCGGTGAAGGGCGTCGGATAACCGTTCCTCCGTAATGATTCCTTTTTTATAGCCTTCCATCATATAATCAAAATCTTCCTCCACGTCATTCATAAACAGGAACAAATCACAGCCAGCGGCAATGGACTGTGGTACCGCCTTGCTCCGGGGCATGTCTGCAGTCAGGCCGATCATGTGGCTGGCATCGGTCACCACCAAACCATTAAAGCCCAGCTCTGTTTTGAGCAGACCATTAATGAGCTCGGGGCAAAGGGTCGCTGGCAGAATATCACGGTCCGCTACCTCATGGTCTGATAACCGACGCTGCCATGCGGGTTGGGCGATATGCCCAGCCATAATGGTTTTTACCCCATCATCGATAATTCCCTTAAACATTTTACCGTAGGTTGCCATCCATTCATCCGCGTCCTTATCATTGACGGTAAGGCAGAGGTGCTGGTCATTTTCATCACAGCCGTCTCCAGGGAAATGCTTAACACAATCGGCCAGGCCTACCTCCCGGGTTGCACGGTTCCAGGCCTTGGCATAATCCACGGTGCGCTCAGGCGTTGTGGCAATGGATCGGGTCTGCACAATGGAATTACGCCAATTGTAAAGTAAATCCACCACCGGGGCAAAATTCCAATTACATCCAATGGCCGCCGCCTCTGTGGCCCCAATACGCCCCACCGCGTAGGCCACCGTCTCATCGTCGATGGCGGCGATAGCCGCACCATTGGCCACCAGGGTGCCGCCGCCCACACCGCCATTGCCGCCAGCTTCGCAATTGGAAGCAATCAGCAGCGGAATCTTACTATTGGCCTGACAGAAGGCGTTTTGTTCCCAAAGATTTTGAGCCGGCTGTCCGGGATAGCGCATCGCCGCAGGCTTTACCCGTTCCAACATGGCCTTAATCTCGCTGCGCTCCATGGAATTCCCCTTAACCATTACCACAAAAAGTTGGCCGATTTTTTCTTCCAAAGTCATTTCATCGATGGTTTTTTCTACCCAATCGATGGCGGCATCGTCTAAATAATAAGGCTTTTCCCGTAAATTAATCATCGTGTTTTCCTCCCTATGATTGTTCGCTGTTTTCTGCAGCAACTTTTTCATCATGGCGTTTTCTCAGAATTTCCGCATTATTTTCGACTTGCTTTTTCCCTAAAGGATATAGGAACTTGAGCGCCAACAGCAGCAGGATGAAACCCACAGCCGGGACAATACAGGTGATATCGTAAATTCCCTTGAGTACCCCGGGATCAAAGGCCGTTGCAGTGGAATAGCCTACAATAGAGAGCAGTAGCCCGGAAAGACCGGAAGAACAGGCCTGGCCCATCTTCCGGGCAAAGGAGTATACCGAGTAAATGGCACCGTCCGTACGCTTACCGGTTTTAACCTCCGTATCATCAATGACATCGGTAATCATAGCCCAGCAGATCAGACTGAAAAGGGCCAGTCCCACATAGGCCAGGGCATAAAAGGCAATGAACACATACATATTCGTGGTCTGAAGAAAATACGCAACGATGAGTGCGACTGCACCGATCCCAGCACCGATCATCCCCAATTCCTTTTTTCCAATTCGCACCCCTACAGCCACAGCAAAGGTGGCGCAAACCAAGGTAACAATGGTCGCCGACATGGTCGCTATGGACTGCCCCGCAGCATTATCAAAATAATTGGGGAAAATATACGCCAGCATATTGCCTAAAGACAGCTGGGCCAAAAGCAGGAAGAGTGCACAAACGACAATACCGATGAGGGAGCGGTTATGAGCCAATTCCTTGCCAAATTCTTTAAGGCTGAATTTTTCTGTTTCCTGCTTCACCTTCACCCGCTCCGTTGTCATTTTATAGCACAGCAGATAACAAACAATAGCCAAAATGGAACAAACCAGAGCCGCCCACATCATGCTTTCGCCAGAGAGCACGGTTTTCCCGGCATCATTTTTATAATAAACCACCAGAGGCAGCACCACACCGATTACGGTCTGGGCCAGGGTTGCACCAATGGTTCGCCAACTGGAAAGCTGGGCCCGCTCCTTGGGTTCTGGTGTAATGGCCGATGCCATAGAGCCATAAGGGATATTGATACTGGTATAGAAGATGCTCCCCCAGAGCAAATAGGTGAAAAACATCCAGAAAATTTTAAATCCCATGGCCGCATCCTGGAACCATACGGCATACATCAGGAAGGATGCCAGAGCGACCGGGCCACACATCCTTAAAATCCAGGGGGCGAATTTCCCCTTCGACGTCGGCCGGCATCGATCGACAATCTGTCCCATGGTAATATCTGTAAAGGCATCGACGATACGGGCCACCATCATCATGAGTCCCACAATGGCAGCAGACACCCCCATAACATCCGTATAAAATTTTAATAAGAACGTCGTAGACAGAATAAAGGTGAAGTCATTTCCAAAATCCCCGAACATATACCCCAACTTATCAATGAATCCAAATTTCTTTACAGCCGTTTCTGTTGACATCATTTTACCTCCTCGCACCTTTTAGTTTTTGTAGTGCTTTTATGTCCCTATTGTAAGGCCATTTCTCTTTATTTGGTTATGACGATTTTTATAAAGATTGGTAGAATCTTTTTTTCCCCTTGTATTTACCTAAAAATTAGACCATAATGGAAAAAAAAAGTCCAAGTGAAGGAAGGTGGAAGCATGCACACCCATGAACGTCAGCTCATCATTTTTGTCCAAAGTGTCTTGGAACGTCGTCATATATACTCCCATATTCTGGAAGGCACCATTGAATGGCATCATTGCTACGATGCTCATTTAAGGGAGCATCTCTGGGACTCCACTGATTTCATTATAAAGGACTTCCCCATTAGACTTAAAGAAAAGGTCGAAGATCACACGCTCTATTTTTACACCGATAGCTACGAGTGCAGCTACGCCCTCCTCCGTATCCCGGGAGAGCACCCCTGTTTTTTCTACATCGGCCCTTTTCTCTATGAAGCCATCTCCTCGATCCGTGCAGAGGAGCTCTGTATCCGTGCCGGAGTCCCTGCCATCCACAAACGATTCATGTATCATTATTACGCCGGAATCCCCTCTCTTTCTGATGGTCACTGGTTTAAGGAGGTCCTCTACACCCTGGCCGAGACCCTCTGGGGCAGCCCGGAACACTACACTATCGTTAACACCAGGGAAACGCCCTCCCGGGATACCCGTTACGCACCAAACACTATAGAGGCCACCTCCGATCGGATCCGCCATGTTGAGGACCGCTACCATCTGGAAGCCAAACTCATCAATGCCCTCGCCCACGGACAGGAAGACATTGCCTCTGACATCATGGAAAAACAGCACTTCCCCGGAATTAAGCCACGCTTCTCCGACAGTATCCGAAATATGCGCAATCATCTCATCATCTTTAACACCCTCTGCCGCAAATCCGCAGAACAGGGTGGCGTTATCGCCTTCTATCTGGATGATCTTTCCGAGAAATTTGCCTTCGCCATTGAAGAAACCGATTCCCTCACTGGCCTGCACGACCTCCAAAACACGATGATCCAAAAATATTGCCACTTAGTCCGGGAGATGTCTTTAAAGGGCTACTCCCAGATTATTCGAAATGTCATTAATTTTATTTATTCAAATTTAGACAACACCCTGAGTCTCGGCACCCTTGCCCGGGAATTCTGTCTCAATGACAGCTACCTCTCCACCCTCTTTAAAAAGGAAACCGGTATGACCCTCACCTCCTTTGTCAATACTAAGCGCATAGAGCATGCCGCCTATCTCCTGGACACCACCCTCCTGCCCATTCAGGAAATTGCCACCCTCTGCGGCGTCCAGGACATGAGCTATTTCTCTAAAATTTTCAAAAAGCATATGGGCTTAAGTCCCCGGGAATACCGGGAAGAGAATCTTCAAAGATAAGCTGTTTCAATAAAAAAGAACCTGAGCAATACCTTTATGTATTGCTCAGGTTCTTTTTTATTGAAACATCCTAGTCCTCTTTTTCCAAAAGATCCGGGCGGTTTTTCTTTGTTTTTAACAAGGATTGCTCCTCCCGCCACTGGCGGATGGCTCCATGGTTTCCAGACAATAAAACCGATGGCACCTGAAGGTCCTCAAAGGACTCCGGGCGGGTGTACTGGGGGTATTCCAGCCGTCCATTTTCAAAGGATTCCTCGGACAAGCTTTCGGTATTGCCCATAAAGCCCGGCACATGGCGGGCAATGGCATCCGCCATAACCAAGGCCGGCAGCTCTCCACCGGTCAGCACATAATCCCCGATGGAATACTCCTGGGTGACATAGGCATCAATGACCCGTTGGTCGATGCCCTCATAATGCCCGCACAAAAAGATGAGACCTTCTACTGCTGCCATCTCTACCGCATCGCCACCACTGAAGGTTTTCCCCCCGGGGCTGGTGCAGATAAAGGGATATTTTTCATAATCCGGAATACTGCGCAGAGCTCGAATGATGGGTGGTGCGGCCATAACCATCCCTGCACCGCCGCCGTAGGGATAGTCATCCACCCGATTGTGCTTATTTTGTGCGAAATCACGGATATCAATGGCTTCGTAGGCGATGATGCCATTTTCGAGTGCCCGCTTCATCATGCTTTCTTTAAAATAGCCATGAATAATCTCTGGGAATAGGGTTAGGAAATATAGCCTCATAGTTCCATGAGCTCCGTGGGGATATCCGCCTGAATTTCACCATTTTCAAAATCAAAGCTCATGAAATAGATTTTTCGAAAGGGCACATAAATGGGCTTATCTGGACCATTAATTTCCACCGTATCCACGGAACCCGTCGTTTGAAGGATGTTTCCAACCCTGCCAATGGTCTGGCCATCCGGTGCCTTTACCACCATTCCAATGAGATCGGTAATGAAAAATTCATCTTCTTCTAAATCCACCGCTTCGTCGCGGTCAACCAGAACCTCGGCGCCTTTACAGCCTTCTGCTGCATCACGGTCCCGAATCCCCTTCAGGGTTAGCAATACATTGCCTTTATGCAGGCGGACCAATTCAATGGGATAGGCGGTTTCCTTCCCTTTAAGGCGAAGGGTCAGCACATCTAATTCATAGTAACGACCGGGATCGTCCGTTAGTGGGCGAATTTTTAATTCTCCACGGATCCCATGGACACCGGTGACTTCTCCGATTAACATTTTATCCATTATTTTACCTCGTAACTCATTTCACTTGGCTGTCCATCGGTCAGCTCTAGCGTAAAAAAAATGATTCGTAGCGTGTACGAACCATTTCAAATCCATTGTATTGTCGGAATAGTGCGGCTTAGACAATATCCAGCATCACACGTTTATCTTCCTTGGTTGCAGCGGCCTTAATGACGGAACGAATGGCTTTCGCGATACGTCCCTGTTTTCCAATGACCTTGCCCATGTCACTTTCTGCTACCTTGAGCTCCAGTACGATGGAACGGTTTTTAGCCATTTCTGTCACTTCAACCTGATCCGGATGATCCACCAAAGCTTTGGCGATTACTTCAACAAGCTCCTTCACGATCCGTCCTCCGATTAACCGATAATGTTTTCTTTTTTAAGTAATGCTGCTACAGTATCGGTGGGTTTTGCTCCATTTTTAATCCAGCCCTGAATCGCTTCAGCATCAAGCTTCAGTTCAACAGGTTCCTGGCAGGGATTGTAGAAACCAACTTCTTCGATGAATTTGCCATCTCTAGGTGCACGTGCATCTGCAACGACGATTCTGTAGAAAGGTTTCTTTTTCTTACCCATTCTTTTCATTCTGATTTTAACTGCCATTATTGTTCCCCCTTTCGTTAGAACTTTCCAAATTGTAATGATATGATTTATATTTACATGAAAGGCATTTTAAATCTGCCCTTTTTGGCTTTACCCATATTGCCCATTTGCTTCATCATTTTTCGACTTTGTTCAAATCCCTTGAGAAGCCGGTTGACATCCGCCACACTGGTGCCGCTGCCGTTTGCAATACGTTTTCTTCGACTTCCATTGATGATCTGGGGCTTTCTTCGCTCTTCTAGTGTCATGGAGTAAATAATGGCTTCAGTTTGTTTTGTCTGTCCATCTGCCATGCTTAAATCCATTCCCTTGAGTTTTCCGGCTCCCGGCATCATTTCCAATAGACTGCTTAAATTCCCCATTTGCTGAAGCTGTTTAAGCTGGTCCAGAAAGTCATTGAGATCAAATTCCGAATTTCGGAGCTTTTCTTCCAGCTCCCGGGCCTTTTCTTCATCGACCATGCTCTGGGCCTTATCGATTAATGAAAGGACATCCCCCATACCGAGGATTCGGGAGGCCATGCGGTCTGGATAAAACAACTCAATATCACTGAGCTTTTCTCCAACCCCCATGTATTTAATGGCTTTTCCAGTGGTGTAGGCTATCGATAGTGCGGCACCCCCACGGGTATCCCCATCCATCTTCGTCAAAACCACCCCGGAAATATCCAGTTGTTTGTTAAATTCATCGGCCACATTGACCGATTCCTGGCCGGTCATCCCGTCCACCACCAATAGAATTTCGGTGGGTTCCACCAAATCCCGGATATCCACTAACTCCGTCATCAGGGTTTCATCAATCTGAAGTCGACCGGCTGTATCGATGATGACTAAATCGTAGCCTTCATCATTGGCCTTTTTCACACCCTGGCGTGCAATCATCCGGGGATCTGTTTCTCCCTCCATGGTAAACACTGGAATCCCCAGCTGTTCACCTAAAACCTGAAGCTGCTTAATGGCTGCCGGACGATAAACATCACAAGCCACCAGTAAGGGCTTTAATTTTTTCTCTTTTCGCAGAAGATTTGCCAGCTTTCCTGCAGTGGTGGTTTTACCAGCCCCCTGGAGTCCTACCATCATAAAGATGTTGGCACCCTTATCGACAAATTCCATTTTCTGGATTTCGCCCCCGAGAAGCCGGGTCATTTCATCATTGATGATTTTAATGAACTGCTGACCAGGCGTCAGGGATTTTAAAACCTCTGAGCCCTTGGCCCGCTCACTGACGGTCTTGGTAAATTGCTTGACCACCTTAAAGTTAACATCCGCTTCTAACAGGGCCAGCTTAATTTCCCGGCTGGCAGCCTTAATATCCGCTTCCGTCAATTTTCCCTTCCGTTTGAGTCCGGAGAAAATATTTTGAAATTTTTCACTTAAACTATCAAAAGCCATGTCTTCACCTAAAATCCTTCGATGACTTCCTCGATATCCTCTTTGAGCCGCGTCATTTCTGAAAGTACCTCGGGATTTTTGCTAATGCGCTCATCTCCCAGGAGTTTGCTGATTTCAACAGTAATATCGGTGAGCAGTCCCCGGCTTTTTGTATAGCGGGCCACAAGTCCAAGCTTTTCTTCATAATCAGCCATAAGACCCTTGGCGCGCTTATAAGCATCATGGATCCCCTGGCGGGTAATGCCCAGTATATCACCGATTTCTGCTAAAGAGTAATCGTCATTATAATAATAATCCAAAATCGTCTTTTGACGCTCCGATAATAACTCACCATAAAAATCAAATCGAAGCTGTTCCAAAACCTTTTCTTCCATAACGTCCTAGGGGTGTAAAGGCATTTGCTTTACACAATAAAGAATTCTACCGTTTCCTGACCCCTTTGTCAAGTTTTTTTCTTGACAGAATGGTTTATTCCAATATTTATTCTTCATCGTCATCCTTTTCATAAAGCATCCTCACAAAATCACCAACATCGAAGGTAATGAGATCCTCTGGTTTTTCACCAATGCCCACATATTCGATGGGCACCCCCAGCTCATTAATAATGGGGATAACGACACCACCCTTGGCACTGCCGTCCATCTTGGTCATAATAATACCGTCAAGCTTGACGGCGTCATTAAAGGTTCGGGCCTGAATCAGGGCATTCTGCCCCGTGGTGGCATCTAAGACCAGGATATTATGCACATCAAAGCCTTCACCCTCCCGTTCGATGATCCGGGTGACCTTTTCCAGCTCTTTCATCAGATTGACCTTATTATGGAGGCGCCCTGCGGTATCACAGATCAGAATATCAATTCCCCGGGCCCGGGCGGCGCCAATGGCATCAAAAACCACCGATGACGGGTCTGCGCCCTGGTTACTTTTTACAATATCCACACCGATCCGTCCAGCCCATTCGTCTAACTGCTCCGCGGCGGCGGCACGGAAGGTATCCGCAGCGGCCACCATCACCTTTTTTCCTTCATCCAGATAACGCTGGGCCAGCTTGGCAATGGTGGTTGTTTTCCCAACCCCATTAACCCCAACCACCGTGATAATAACCGGCAGTGTCATAGGAGCAGCATCTGTCTCAACCATCTCCGACATAATTTCTTTTAAAAGCTCTACCGCATCCTGGGAATCACTGATTTTATGCTCCTTAATCCGTTCCTTCAAAAGCTCCACAATTTTAAGGGAGGTTTCCATCCCCATATCCGCCAGGATCAGATTTTCCTCCAGCTCTTCAAAGAAATCATCATCCAACTTACCATAGTACATAACATTTTCAATTTTTTCTTTAAAGCTATTCTTTGTTTTTTGTAGGCGGTTTCGCATCCGCTCATATAGGGTTAGTTCTGACATCATCGACTCCTTTATGATTATCCTACAGCCTCAGCATAATCTGACAAACGGACAGAGACCAGTTTGGAGATCCCGCTTTTCGACATGGATACCCCATAAATGGCATCACAGGCTTCAAGGGTGCTTTTTCTGTGGGTGATGATTACGAATTGATTTTCCCGGGCCACCTGCTCCATATAGCTGGTAAACCGAAAAATATTATGGTCGTCCAGGGCGGCATCGATTTCGTCGATAACGCAGAAGGGGGATGGACTGAGCTCCAAAAAAGAAAACAACAGGGCAATGGCCGTCATGGATTTCTCCCCACCGGACAATAATGAAATATGCCGCAAATTCTTTCCAGGGGGTTGGGCTACCAGCTCTATACCGCTTTCAAGGACATGCCCAGGGTCAGTATAGGTTATCTGGGCGCGGCCTCCTTCAAACAATACAGAAAATACCCTGGAGAAAATACCCTGGAGCTCTGAAAACCGCAGGGCAAATTGTTTTTCCATGGAGGTATACAAATCCTCGATAATGTGCTCCAATTCAGACTTGGCTTCAATTAAATCGTCAAATTGGTTTTTGAGGAAAAGATACCGATCATTCACCTCTGTGTATTCCTCAATGGCACCAACATTCACCTGACCCAGGGCAGATAAGCGGCTGCGTAAGGCTCGCTGGTTTTCAGTCGAGCCATCCACTGTTTCTAAATCCAGACCCTCTAATAGGTCCATGGCCATAATATAGTTGAGCTCATAACGGGAATAAATGGTTTCTTCTAAATGATCCCGTTCTGCCGCTACCTTACTCTGGGCAAGCTCCAAGGTGCTTCGGGCTTCCTTTTGTAAAATCAGATCATGATTCAAATCCCTAATGCTGTGATCCAGACCCTCAACCTCTGCATTATACGCCTTTTCCTGCGCAGTCAGGCAGTGCTTTTGTTCTTCAGCCTCTTGCTTTTGAGCATCAAGCACCCCTAAATCCTGTCTTCGGCCTTCTAAAAAGGTTTCCTGGGAAGTGGTATCCAGAATGTTCTGTTCCAAATCCCGGGTGATGGATATCAGGCGGCTAGCGACTTCTCGTTGATGGGCCTCTAACATTTCAATACGTTTATCCACCGATCGTTTTTGCTCCTGGCGACGGGCCAAGGCCACTTCATTCTCTGCAATTTGCTCACTGAGTCTCTGGATTTCCGTCTTCACTGTTTCGGCATCATCGGGATGCTCCATGGCAACTACAGCAATTTCCAGGGCTTCCAAATCCCCTAAAATTTCCCGCTCAATCCGTGCCTTTTCATCTAAAGCCAACTGGTCCTGTCCCAGGGATGTATCCAGAGCGACCATCTGGCTTTCCAGCTCACGGATACGGTTCCTACAGGCGGTGCGAGCCTGGGTCTTTTGCCAATGGGCCTGTTCTAACACCGTCATTTTTCCGGTGATTTCATCCATGGTAAGGCGGAGGGATTGGAGGGCTTCCTCCTTTTGATCGCAAAGCCCTTCAATACGGGTCCGTTCCCCTTCCATTTGTTCATACTCCTGGGCGAGCTTTTCAATTTCTATTTTCTTGAACAAAGGGGATTGCTTCCCTCCCTTGGCTGCACCACCGACGATGGCCCCCCCCGGATAAAAGATTTCACCCTCCAGGGTGACGATGGTATAGCCAGTCATGGATTTACGGATATGGCGAGCCGCCTTAAAATCCTCGGTGACGATAATACGCGCCAGAAGACTCTCCACCACCTGGGTAAAGCGAGTGTTGTAGTCCACCAAATCCGATGCAATCCCCACCGCTCCGGGCATGCTTTCCATCAGGCTTCGATCCCGGGACTCCATTTGGCGATAACGCAGGTTATCCATGGGTAAGAAGGTGGCCCGTCCTGCCCGCCGCCGTTTCAAAACATCAATACAGCGGCTGGCGGTATTGACGGTTTCTACCACAACGTTTTGGGCCTTCCCCCCCAGGGCTACATCGATGGCCCGGGCATATTGACCCGGGACGGTAATGAGTTCCCCTACAGGACCATAAATTTGCTGCTTTATGTCCTGGGTTAAATCCTCCGCCTTCATAATCAGTTGAATGCTGGGGAAGTAATCGCTGTAATTCTGCTGAATCTTCTTTAAATAATCGGATTTGGAGGTATTTACCTTCAGATTATTATTAATGACGGCTATCTGATTTTTCAGCCCCGCCACAACCTTTGTGAGCTCGGTTTCCTTTGTTGCCATATGGGAAACATCCTGCCGAGTTTGGGTTAAGCGACCATCAATGTCCGCCACCTCCTGACCCAGGGCCTGATCCTCGGTCACTTTAGCACTGCGCTCAGCCATTTGTTCCTTACGCTGCTCCTGTCGCAGGGCAAGCTGAGCCTCCATTCCCCGGGTATCCTGCTTTAAAGTATTCAGCTCTAAATTCAGCTTTTCCCTCTTCTGGGACAGGGCTTCCTCCCTTTGGGATTGCTGCTCCATTTTAAGGCGGATGGACTCTACTCGCTGCTGGGCTTCCGATTTTTTGTGGATCAATCCTTCTAAGGTCTGCTGAATTCCCTTAATTTCTATGATCGCCTGATCCCTTTCAACAAACAACTCCTGGGCTTCAGCAGACAGCCGTTCCGACTCCTGCTGCTGGCTCTTCTGCTGCCCCTGAAGGCGATTGGCATTCTCCATCAAATGGCGGCAGCGTTCCTCGCCTACCAGAATATCGCCACTGGCTGAGGTCAAGGCCGTATTGATTCCTTCGATGCGTTGATCCAACGCGCCAATCTCTGTGGCAATCTGGTGTATCCTGGCCTTAACCTCCTGGTAGTCCTTATCACGCTGATTGATTTTATTTTGAATCGACAGAATCTCGGTATCCAGGGCCGTCACTTGCTTTTGGGAGGTGCCCAACTGATTCTGAATTTCTTCCATCCGTTTCTGGAATCGGAACAAATCAACAATTTTAAGTTCCTCCTGAATGGCTAAATATTCCCGGGCTTTCTTAGCCTGACGCTCCAAAGGCCCCCGACGATTGGCCAGTTCATCTAAAATATCCTGGACACGATCCATATTATCCTGGGTACGCTCCAGCTTCTTTTCGGCTTCCTGCTTTCGGGTTTTGTAATTGACAATGCCCACGGCTTCCTCTACAATACCGCGAAGCTCGCCGGGGTTGGAATTAATGATGTTTTCAATTCCCCCCTGGCTGATGAGGGAGTAACCATTTTTACCAAGGCCAGTATCCATAAAGATGCCATGGATATCCTTTAGCTTACAGTTCTTCTGATTCAGACGGTATTCACTGTCCCCAGAGCGAAAGAGCCGCCGGGTTACTGAAATTTCATCCCCGGCATCGGCTACGGCACCATCCCGGTTATCCAGAGTAAGGACAACCTCGGCATAGGCCAAGGGCGCCTTCTTCTCTGTCCCAGCAAAAATAACATCCTCCATTTTTTTCCCCCGGAGGGTTTTGGTACTTTGCTCCCCTAGCACCCACCGGATCGCATCCGTTATATTGCTTTTTCCACTTCCATTGGGACCTACAATGGCAGAAATTCCCTGGGAAAACTCCATTTCTACATTATCTGCAAAGGACTTGAAGCCCTTCATTTTAAGTTTCTTTAAATACATGTACTGCCTTTCCTGTACCAGAGAGGAAACCCAATCTTAATGATGGGACTGGAGGTAGCGCTTTGCCGCAATCTGCTCAGCCTCCTTTTTGCTCTTTCCCTTTCCTTCACTTTCTTTCACCCCATTAATATGAAGCTCGATATGGAAGGTTTTATCGTGCTCTGGACCTTCTGATTTCTTAAGAACATATTCAATAACATTGTCACTTTGCTTTTGAATTTGCTCTTGCAGCGCCGTTTTATAGTCATTGTTTAAATCACCATTAAGCGCCAACTTGATGTTTTCATTCAAAAGCTCCAGGATAATGACCCGAACCCTTTCGTAATCGCTGTCTAAAAAAACCGCCCCCAGAACTGCCTCAAAGGCATTGGCCAGGTTGGACTTACGCTTTCTTCCACCGGTTACGACTTCCCCTTTTCCCAGGAGCAGATAATCCCCAAGGGATAGTTCATAAGCAGCTTTAGATAGGGACTCCGCACACACAATACTCGCCCGAAGCTTCGTCATCTCCCCTTCGGATAAATTCGGAAACTGATAAAGATACTCACTGGTTACCAGCTCCAGCACAGCATCCCCCAAGAATTCCAGTCGCTCGTTATTCACACTTTCACCAATATGTGAGCTATGGGTAAGGGCCAGTTTCAGCAGGTCTCTATTTTTAAATTGATATTTAATTTTTGATTCGATGCGTTCCAAAAAAACACCTCCCTGTCTTAATCGCTTTATTTTATCACAGTTGTCCTGGAATCTCCACAAAAAAAGGACGCCGCAATGCGGCGATCCCTCGTCCTTAACCCAATGCTTCGATGATGTCCGAGACCGTCTTGATCTTCTCCAAATCTTCATCTGGAATTTTCATATCGAACTCTTCCTCAAAGGCCATCACCAGCTCGATGATGTCCAAAGAATCCGCATCTAAATCCTCTAACAGGTTGGACTCCAGGCTGATCTTCTCCATCGGGATGTCCAACTGCTCTGCTATAATGCCCCGGACCTGTGCAAATTTATCACTCATAACTTCACCTCCATATGGATTAATGATTATTTTGTATGGCTGAGGTTATTTTCCCCACCACATCATTTTCAATAAATATGACGCTTTGCTCAATGGCCTTTTTAATGGCATAAGGGCCACTGCTTCCATGGGTTTTGATAATTCCACCTTTGACACCTAAGAACGGTGCACCGCCAGCTTCATCGGAATCAAATTGTTTCTTAAAAGTCTTCAAGTCTTTTTTGATTAAGGCGCCACCCAACTTGCCCTTGGTCGATCCCATAATGGCGGTTTTAATCCCCCCCATCAGGTAGCTTGCCAGCCCTTCAATGAGCTTTAAGACAACATTGCCGGTAAAGCCATCACACACCATGACATCCGCATCTGTGCTTGGGATATCCCGGGCCTCAACATTACCAATAAAATTCAAGGCATCGTTGGCTTTAAGGAGCTGATAAGCTTCCTTTACCATGATGCTGCCTTTTTCTTCTTCCGTCCCGATATTGATGATGCCCACCTTTGGATTTTCAATACCCAGAACGCTTTCACAATAAATGCTTCCTAAAAGGCCAAACTGGTCTAAATACTCCGCCTTGCAGTCAGCATTGGCACCGGTATCGATGAGGATACTCACCCGATCACCCTTGGGCAGTGCAGCGGCTAAAGCAGGACGCTTGACACCCTTGATCCGCCCAAGCTTAAGGAGTCCGCCGGCGAGTAGAGCTCCAGTACTTCCCGCAGAAATCAGCACACTGTCCGGCTGACCCTTCATGGCATCCAGAGCCACCACCAGGGAAGAATCGGTTTTCCTCCGAATGGCCATGGCCGGTTCTTCATCAAAACCAATGACGCTGTCCGCATTAAGAATCGTGATGGCATCCGTATTGTAGTCATACTTTGCCAGCTCATTCGCTACGATTCTTTCCTTTCCCACCAGGGTCAGGGACACCCCATATTCCTTAACGGCATCCACCGCCCCTTGTACAATGGCGGCTGGGGCATTGTCCCCTCCCATGGCATCCACGTAAATATTCACTGTTAACCTCACAAATCATCGCCCAATCGAGAAAAAAAAGGTTATCGCATTAAACGCCAAAAAGCATTAATGCGACAACCTTTTAGTCTTCTGCGATTACTTCTACATCCTTATAAGTCCCGCAAGCTCTGCATACACGATGGGGCAATTTGATTTCGCCGCATTTCGGGCAAACGCTCATGCCGGGCACGCTTAATTTGTAATGCGTTCTTCTCTTATCTCTTCTTGCTTTAGAGATCTTATGCTTAGGTACTGCCATGATTCCACCTCCTGTTCAGTCTTTGCGCTAAAGCAGATTTTTCAAAGCTTCAAGACGGGGATCGACATCCACCGTATCGTCGCACTGACATGCTTCGCAATTTAAATTTACACCACAACCTGGACACAACCCTTTGCACTCTTCACTGCATAACACCCTAAAGGGCTCATTGATGAAGAGACATTCTTCAACAAAGGGAACCAAATCGATGGTGTCTGAGCCAGCTTCCACAGGGATGGTATCTTCAAAATCGAAATCTACCGCCACAGGCGTTGGCTTAAGACAGCGGGCGCAGGGATAGAGCATGGTCCCCTTCACAGAAAAATCCAGCTCCGCTGACTGCGCATTAAGCCGGTTTATTCTGCCCTGGACCAATAAGCCATCCTGATCTGGCCGTCCTTCAAATTCGTCCCCATAACTTTTGAACGCGTCGGCAGTGAGCCTGAATTCAAAACTTCGGGTTTTTTCGTTTGACAATTCAATAATCATCTTTAACTCCAAATGGGCAATCCTCATTATATATAGGATTGCCCATCTTGTCAAGTTTTTTTCTTTACAGAGACCTTGAAATTACGGATTCCCTTACTTGCTGGTTAATTCCACAGTATCCCGGGCAATCATTAATTCTTCGTTCGTCGGAATGACCATTACCTTGGTCCGGGATTCTGGTGTGGTAATCACCATGGGTTCCCCACGTTTGCTGTTCTTTTCTTTGTCCAGGGTAATGCCCAGGTATTTTAAGCCATTGCAGATTTCTGCACGATCGATACTGGAATTTTCACCCAAACCAGCGGTAAAGATAATGCCATCGACCCCGTCCATGGCGGCAACGTAAGCCCCAATGGTGGTCCGTACACGATAGTGGAAGATCTTAAGGGCTAAGATCGCACGTTCGTTTCCAGCATTAGCAGCGGCTTCAACATCCCGGAAGTCAGAGCTGATACCAGAAATCCCCAGCACTCCGGATTCGTTATTGAGCATTTTATCGATGGCTTCCCGGGAGAAACCCTGTTCCCGAAGATAGAAGATAATCGCCGGGTCAATATCCCCACAACGGGTCCCCATCATCAGGCCAGCTAAAGGTGTCATCCCCATGGAGGTATCCACCGATTTTCCAAAGCGCACGGCGGCAATACTGGCACCATTTCCTAAATGGCAGGAAATCAGCTTCAGATTTTTAATATCTTCTCCCAGGAGCTTTGCCGCTTCCATGCTGACAAAACGATGGGAAGTCCCGTGGAAACCATATTTACGTACCCGGTATTTTTCGTACATTTCATAGGGCAGTGGATAAACATAAGCTTCCGGCGGCATGGTTTGGTGGAAAGCGGTGTCAAAGACGCCAACCATAGGAATACCGGGGAGTATCTCTTGACAAGCCCGAATCCCAATAAGGTTAGCCGGATTATGGAGGGGTGCCAATTCACTGCAGTCTTCCATTTTTGCAATGACTTCATCATCAATAATGACAGAGTTCGCAAAGGTTTCAGCACCATGCACGGTTCTGTGGCCGACAGCGTCGATTTCGTTCAGACTTTTAAGAACACCGCAGGTGGGGTCAACTAAAGCCTTCATGATGATATCCAATGCTTCCTTATGGGTTTCCATAGGACGTTGGAATTTCACCTTATCCTTCCCGGCGGGCTGGTGGGTAACCACTGAGCCTTCAATGCCGATGCGTTCTGCCAAACCTTTTGCTAATACGGCTTCGGTGTCCATATCAAGCATCTGATATTTCAGGGAAGAACTACCACAGTTAATAACCAATACATTCATTGTTTGTTTTTTCTCCTTTTCTCACATCAATATTTAGTTTTTTTATTATTTCTCTTGTATTATAATATCAGTAAACAATGGGCGGTTACAATGCTTTTTTAAAAATAGGCATATAAAAATTTGACCATTCGGAGGAAAAACATGAAAACCCTGGGAATTGTAGCAGAATATAACCCCTTCCACAACGGCCATGCCTGTCAAATCAAGGCCGCCAAGAAAGTCAGCGGTGCGACCCATACCCTGGTGGTCATGAGTGGCAGCGCGGTTCAACGGGGTAGTCTTGCCGTAGTGGATAAATGGACCCGGGCCCGGCAAGCCGTGGAAAACGGAGCCGATCTGGTCTTAGAGCTTCCCTACGCCTACGCCTGTCAAAGTGCCGAAGCCTTTGCCAGCGGGGCCATTTCATTGCTCAATGATGCTGGCTGTCAGATGCTCTCCTTTGGGATGGAGTCCCCCCAAATAGAGCCCTTAGCCACCGTCGCACGTATTTTATGGGAGGAGCCTGCGGATTATCGACGCTATCTTAAACAGGGTTTAGCCAAAGGGCTCAGTTTTCCTGCTGCCCGTGAGCAAGCCATCGCCACGTTGGAAGGTGACCACCCTGCCAGTGTCCTCGCTTCCCCGAACAATATTCTGGCTATTGAATACTTAAAAGCAATAAAGCGTCAGGGAGCCGCCATCCAACCCATTCCCATTAAACGCCAATCCGCTGGATACCATAGCCAGACGCTCCATGGCACCTTTGCCAGTGCCTCTGCCATCCGAAAACATCTTTTAGAGGGACAAAGCGAGATGATTGGAGCTTGTATTCCCTACAATCCAGCGATCCTCTCCCCAAAGAAATGGCATACCCGGGTCCAGGGATACCAGGACTACATTTTAGGCCGATTGCTCACCATGGATTTGGGGGAGCTGCGCCAATACCCAGGTGTATCTGAAGGTTTAGAATTTGCCTTGCATGGTGCGATTAAGAAATGGCATACTTATGAGGACATCCTAACAGCCGTGTCCTCTAAACGCATTCCCAAAAGCCGTATTCGTAGAATTCTAATGCATCTGTCCACCGAATTCACTACGACAGATTTTTCTGAGCTTACCCTGCCTGTATCCTCACCCTACTTTAGAGTCCTCGCCTTCAACAGGGCAGGCCGCCAGTGGATTCGCAGGCTGGCCCAAGAAAGTGACACGCCTGTCATTTCTAATGTTCGCAGTAACCAAACCCAACTGGATATCCGGGGAAGGAGAATGCTTTCCTTCGATTTAAAAGCCACGGATTTATTCTATTTATTTGGTGGTCAGCCCGAAAATATCCATCAGGATTTTACCCAAAGCCCAATTTTTATTGAATCATAATCCAAAGGAGGATGAACACATGTACACAGAAAACAAACAAAAGCTTGCCGATCTTGCCGTCAACATCGGTGTCAATCTTCAAAAGGACCAGCTCCTTGTCATCAACTCACCAGTCGAATGCGCTGACTTCGCCCGATTGGTGGCCGATGCCGCCTACAGCGCCGGTGCCCGGGATGTCATGGTGAATTACGGCGACCAGCGCTTAGCCCGTCTCCGCTACGATCATGCCAGCCTGGAAACCCTTACCACCGTCGCTCCCTGGGTGGTTGGCAAATATTTATGGATCGTAGACGAAAATGCTGCCATTATTTCCATCCATGCCGAAGATCCAACCGTTTTCCAGGGTGCCGATGCTTCAAAAATCCAGGCCGCCTCCAACGCCATCCAGGAGGCCACCGAATTCTATAGCCAGGCAATTTCCAGTAATGATCGCCGCTGGTGCGTCATTTCAGTCCCCACACCGGGCTGGGCAAAAAGAGTCTTTCCGGATTGTACCGAAGCAGAAGCAATGGACCATTTATGGGAAGCCATTTTTAAAACAACCCGTACCGATCAGCCAGACCCCATCACCGCCTGGGAAAACCATGACCGTAATTTTGAGAGCAAATGTGCCTTCCTGAATGACAAGCAATTTGATGCCTTCATTTATTCCAACAGCCTTGGCACCAACCTGACGGTAGGCATGCCGAAAAACCATGTCTGGGCCGGCGGCAGTGAAGTAGCCGCCGATGGCATCTCTTTCTTTCCCAACATCCCCACTGAAGAGGTTTTTTGTGCCCCCCACAAATCCCGGGTGAATGGCCGCCTGGTGGCCACTCACCCCCTCATTTATAAAGGGCAGCTGATTGATGGTTTTGAATTCACCTTCAGAGACGGTCAGGTCGTGGATTACGCCGCCCAAGTTGGGTTAGACGCCCTTAAAAGCCTGGTAGAAGCCAACCCAGGCTCCAACTTCCTGGGAGAAATTGCCCTGGTGGCCCACCACTCCCCCATTTCTGATTTGAACCTGCTTTTCTACAATACGCTTTTTGATGAAAATGCGTCCTGTCACTTTGCCCTGGGTTCAGCCTATCCTTCCTGTATTGAAGGGGGTACTCAAATGCACCGGGAAGAGCAAGAGGCGGCTGGACTTAATTATTCCCTCAGCCATGTGGATTTTATGGTGGGCAGTGCAGATCTCTCTATTATCGGTGTCGATGCGGATGGTCATCAAACGCCTATTTTTGTCAATGGGGATTGGGCCATTTAGTATAGCTTAAATTGAGATAATTAAAAGATTCTTGAAAAATGCTACTGACTTATTTCTCAGTAATTGTATTTTTTAACCATCTGGTAGATAATAGAATCATTATAAAAAAGTGAGGTTTAAACATGAACGAAATTTTTTTGCGGCATTCGGTTCGCCGCTTTTCCGATTTACCTGTTGAATCAGAAAAGATTGAAAAACTATTAAAGGCCGCCATGGCAGCACCCACTGCCGGAAACCAGCGGGAATGGGAATTCATCGTCATCACAGACCCGGCATTATTGGGAAAAATTGCCCTGGCATCCCCCTATGCAAAGTCTGCTGCCACAGCCCCCTTAGCTATTATCACTCTGGCTAATTTACAGACAGCCCATTTTCCTGAAAACTGGGAACAGGACCTTGGTGCGGCGATGGAAAACATTCTCCTGGAAGCGGTTCATCTGAATCTTGGAGGTGTCTGGCTTGGGATTGCGCCGATGGAAGACCGTATGAATCAAATCTCAAAAATCTTTGATTTACCCGAACATATCAAACCCTACGCCATCGCAACTTTAGGGTACCCCCTGGCTTTTCCTGCCGAAGACGGCCGGGACTATGATTTTAGCCTGGTCCATTACAACGGTTATACAAAATAAGAATGAGGCGATCTCACTCACAAGTATCAGCAAACTGCTTTTCTTAAGTGAGATCGCCCGATCCATGCCATTTCTTTAACATATTTGACACCTTGCAAAGAACATTTGGTCAAAGGACATTTGATTTTTCGATTTCTTTATGAATCGTCAGTTTTTCCGGAATACGGTTTATTCGACAGAAATACCGGTAAATTCCCATTGCTTCGGCCGCTTTGACCGTCTCTGCGGTTCTTTGACAAATGTCAAACAAGATTTTTTCCATTACCTGATTCTGAACATACTTAAATGGAACACTCCCCCAAGGATTTTGAATCACATTTTTCTTGAAATACTTCCAAAATGAAATTCGATGCTCATGGGGTAATATCAATTGGTACGTCTCGTGCAGTTTTACCCGTCCGTCTGTACATGTATCCCCCCAAAAGTGTTCGTCCACCATTGATACCCCAATAATTTTTCGCTCATCCTCATTGCCTGGGGTGCAATCCGTCAAAACAATGGCCGAATTTGGTTGTATGTTGGCTGGAATTCGTGGTTTTCCCTTATTTAACCCGCTTAAAAAGCATCCTGTGTCCACATATTTCAAGCCATCAAGAGCCTCTTCAGAAAGATTATAAGCCATCTGGGATTTCGGCGGAATTTTCATTGTATACAGAAGACTCCGATATTGATTCTCCTCTGCAGCTTTTCGTCTCTTTTCATTTATTTTTTGTTCCCAGGCTTTATTTATTTTCTCAATTTTCTTTTGGATTGCAGTATTTTTCAACGTCAAATATCGGGGAACGGCATCTGGAAACAAAAATATTTTTTTGTTTTTTTCAAAGTGTACTGTGATTTTGTTATCACAATGATCCGTTATTATTCCCTTTCCAAAGATTTTGTGATTTACGGCCTGACCTAATAAATTCATGACTCTCCTCCCATAAAATACAAAAAAGCTCTTCCTGCACAACCCTTTTTCCGTCGGCATTCCAAGCTCTTTTGTGTTTGCTGTTTGCTTAAAAAGGTATTCTACCTATCAGGGATGTTACTGTCTTTCATTAATACGAAAGATTATTTCATCCACATCGACCTGAAGTTCAATTTTATCACTCATCAATTCAGGAATATCTTTTACGGTAACCATATCTCCGGGTTTCAATCCGTCGACATCAATACTAATCGTATCAATCATATCTCCCGGCAATGAGGCATAGGGAATTTCTGTTAGGATTTTTTCCATCTGGCCGACAAACTTTTCATCATTTGCAGAAAGGATATGAATAACACTATTCACTTTTTCATTTTCTGTTAATACCTGGAATCTAATATTTAAAATTTCATTGCTTAATGGATCTAAAGATTTTTCTTTGATTTGTACCGGAATAACCTGCCCGTCGATATTCAGTGAGATCTTGCTACCCTCACGTTTTTGACGAACCAATTTACGAGCAACCTTTTCGTCCATTTGAATTGAAATCGAATCCGACAACGATTTACCGAAGACGCTTCCCGGAACCATGCCGAGACGTCTTATTTTCTTTGCTTTTACCGATAAATCCCGTTTTTGAACAGTAATGCTCTCCATTATTCACTACCTCCTGTAGTTTGTGACTTTATATTAATAGCACCTACTGGTGTCATTAACCGTTATTTCCTCACCTATAAAAAAAAGAAGAGCCCTTCATATAACGCTGCCCAGCGTAATACCAAAAGCCCTTCTTCAAGACGGTTCTTTTTGTTTTTATTTTATTGTTTATAGTATAGCATGATTCTTTGGAAAAAGCAAATCCATCAGGAGGAAGTTGCGTTTTACCGTTTATTCTCCCATCCCTTTACCCTCCAAAATATTCCACAGCCAACTGGACAACCCGGTCCGCGCCGCCAAGGACCGTCAATTCCTTCCCCAAAATCTGTGCGTTTTTAGCATAGCCTTTATTCTCGAGTAAAGTTCGCATAATTCCACGAATATAAGGAGGCTCAAAGCAATGGGTATCAAGGACAATCCCCGCTTTGTTCTTAGCAATGCTTTGGGCATTGTAGCGCCGTTCAAAAACCTTTCCAGGACACAAAATCTGGGGAATACCATGGTAAAGGGCATCCATTATACTGTTTTGTCCTCCATGGTTAATGGATAGGCAGCACCGGGGATAAATCTCTGAAAAATCAAAATACTCACCAATATGGATGAACCCACGATGACTTTCCTTCACTCCCGGTGCCACAATAAATACCTCAAAATCCAGTTCACTAAAAACAGGATATAAGGCATTGACCAAGGCCTTTCCTGAGAGGGTTCCCGTTCCCATATAGGCTACAATGGTCGAACGCAGCCCATCCTCGTAATGGGTTTGATGAGCGGAGAAGGGACCAGTAAAGCAGACATTATCCCCAATAATGGGTTCCAGGCGTGGGCTGCTTGGCACGATCCGCCGATCCACCCACTCTAAAATATCCAGACTGGAGTCGACCTGGGGTAAACCCAGGGATTTTAACACACGCTTTACCCCATAGGCCAACCCCGGTGATGCGGCAAAATCCACCTGAGCCGGACGGCTATAGCTTCCAAAGACAGCAGTCCCGGCAAGCTTAGCCGCCGCGATTGCTGCCAGATTAAATTCAGAATAAACCACATCTGGTCGAAAGTCCTCAATAGCGGCCTGGATCTGATGGATCGCCCTTTTAAAATACCCTGGCTGGATATTCCCGCTAATAAACTGGACCTCTTCAAAACTGGAAATTTTTTTATGGCTTTGAATCCCCGTTTTTTCTACCACAGGCAGTAGTCTTTTCCCCATCATTTTGGGCAAGCCCAAGGGTACTGGCGTCTCTAAATCATAGAGGGGATAGTCCGTGGTCCCGTCAAAATTCCCATCCTTAGCCGCACAAAGGGCAACCTGATTCCCCTTTTTTGTAAAGGCCTCAGCCAAAGCCTTCGTCCGGTTAATTGGACCAGACATCTTTCCCATTGCTGCCATGGGGCATATCAGAATGCGCATATTCCCTCCCTGGTTCTTAAATATTTTCTAGTATACCACGAACCATGCAAAATAAGAAAGTCCGGGATTATCTAACAGCATCTACCAGGTCACCATACCCTGCCTCAACCATCTTATCTAAAGGAATAAATCGCAGAGCCGCCCCATTAATACAATAACGAACACCCTGTGGGCCCTCGGCGCTCCCCCGAAATACATGTCCCAAGTGGGAATTCCCCCTACGGCTGCGAACCTCTGTTCGGACCATACCGTGGCGATGATCCCGCTGTTCGGTAACGCCTGATTGCGCAATGGGTGCAGAGAAGGAGGGCCAGCCACAGGTACTTTGGAATTTATCCTTTGAGGAAAACAAGGGCTCCCCGGTTACCACATCCACATAAATACCTGGTTTGTCGGCGTCCCACAAAGGACTGGAAAAGGGGGGCTCAGTTCCATCCTCTTGAGTCACAGCGTACTGCATTTCATCCAGAGTATGGCGAAGGGTCTCCTCCGATGGCTTTACAAAACGACTTAAACGAGATGCTAAATCCCTGGCTTTTGCCATTTTTTCCAAGGAAATATGGCAGTACCCACCCGGATTTTTATCGAGATAATGCTGATGGTATTCCTCTGCGGGATAAAAATTTTCTAAGGGCCCAATTTCAACCATAAAGGGCTTTCCCCCAGCCGCCACCTCCGCCGCTGCCCTTTCCACAGCAGTTTTTTGTGCCGCGTCAAGATAATAAACCCCGGTTTGATATTGATGCCCAACATCATTCCCCTGGCGATCCGCCACCGTCGGGTCAATGACCTCAAAAAAAACGGACAACAGCGTATCCAGGGCTATTTTCAAGGGGTTATAGATTACCTCAACAGCTTCTTTAAACCCTGTTTCCCCGCCGCACACCCTTTCATACTGGGCATCGGCCGCTCCCCTTCCGTTGGCGTAGCCTGCACGGGTTTCTAAAACGCCCGGCAAACCATCCATCAGTTTTTGCAATCCCCAAAAACAGCCACCAGCAAAAATTATTTTTAATCCTTTCGTCTCCATATTCTGCCTCCTTTGTCATTGGTGCTATATTAACATGGAAATCTAAAGAATAACGGGAGGAGGGGACGAACGGAATGTGACTCATTTCGCAAAAAAGGGAGATAAGCTACCCATGATGGTCTTATCTCCCTCAATATTATAAGCAGCCCTCTTCCATTTTGTGGATGATATGGTTAAGGGATTCTTTTAGAATTCCCACCACATGATGGTCATCCAAAGAATAATATATATTTTTTCCCTCTCGGCGGGATTTCACCTGACCGTTGAGCTTTAAAAGTTTCAGTTGGTGGGAAACTGAAGATTGGGAAAGGGTGAGTGCCTCGGCCAAATCGCCCACGCACATTTCCTGGATCGAAAGGGCATAGATAATTTTTACCCGGCTCTCTTCCCCAATTACCTTAAAAAAGGTGGAAAGACCGGTGATGTATTCTGGCTTGATCATTTCCTCCCGGACCCGGGAGATCGCCTCTGAATCGTGCTGTTCCGTGTTCATCGTCCACCGTCCTAGTTTGCCCGGGTGCAAATATATGTGGCTAATTCCCGCAGGAAGGTGGTATCGTGGTCCAGACAATCCAGTGCTTTCAGTGCCCGTACCTCGAGCTCACCAACCTTGACTTCTGAAGATGCCAGACCATAAAGGGATACAAAGGTCGTCTTATGGTTTTTTTCATCACTCCCAATGGGTTTTCCAAGGGATTCCTCAGTCCCGGTTACATCTAAAATATCATCTACAATTTGGAAGGCCAAACCGATGGCATCCGCATAATCCTCAAGGGCCGCCAGCTCCGACTGCTTCGCCCCAGCGATGACAGCACCACATAAAACCGATGCTTTAATGAGGGCCCCGGTTTTATGGGCATGGATGTAAGCCAGCTTTTCTTCCGTAACCTCACCATCCTCTTCACAGAGGATATCCCCGGTTTGTCCCCCAATCATGCCATTGACACCTGAAGCATAAAACAGAATCTGAAGGGCCCGAATATAGCGGGTCATGGCCTCTGTTTCGCTATTAGGTACCCCGGCCAGAGCTGTTTCCACTGCATAATTCAGCAAAGCATCCCCTGCTAAAATAGCAATGCTTTCACCATAGACCTTGTGGTTTGTCGGCTCACCCCGACGGAGATCATCATCGTCCATGGCCGGTAAATCGTCATGAATCAACGAGTACGTATGAATCATCTCCAGAGCACAGGCTAATTTAACGACCATCTGAGAATCCCCTCCCAGGCAACGACAGGTCTCTTTCATTAAAACAGGGCGCAGGCGTTTACCACCGACAAAAAGGCTGTACTTCATCGCACTGATAATGATATCCGGCGAATCAAACTGCTCCATGAAGCAGGCGGTTAATTCCTCCTCGACTTCTGCTGCCAAGGTCTTCATTTTTTCAGAAAATTCACTCATTGGACTTCATCTCCTCCATAAAAGGTTTTTCTTCATCCGACTCTGTCAGAATCATGACCTGATGTCCAGCAGCATCCAGCTCCTTTTCACAGGCCTTCAGTAGCGCCATTCCCTCTTCAAAGCTGGCCAGGGATTCTTCCAGTGCCAAATCCCCCTGTTCCAGGGCTATGGTAATTTCCTCCAAACGATTTATCTTTGTTTGATACGTTAATTTTTCCATCTCAATCCTCCGATACAATAACAGTCAGGTCACCCCCGGCAAAGGTCAGCTTAAGCCGGCTTCCAGGCTCGAGATTCCCCGGGGTTCGAACCAGTTGCCCCTTGGTATCTCTGACGATGACAAAGCCCCGCTCCAGGGTTGCGCGAATATCCAATACGCCCATCCGCTCCCGAAATCCGGAAAACAGAAGGTGTTCCTCCTGTAAGACAGAATGGATGCCACTTATAAGACGGCTCTCAAGATAAGCGAGGTTCAACCGCTCCTTCTCCAGAACGCTACCAGGATTTTTCGCTGCTATGCGGTAGGACAGTGCCTCCATCCATTGGCGATGGCGTTTAAGGGACCCCATCATAGCCTCGGTCAAGCGCAGACGGTAAGCCGCCAGCACCTGATACCGCTCCCGGATATCCTGGGCTACCATTTCTCCAGCCACCGATGGCGTTGGTGCCCGGAAATCCGCCACAAAATCAGCAATGGTAAAATCAGTCTCGTGGCCCACCGCCGATATAATGGGGATATCGGCAAAGTGGATAGCCTCAGCTACGGGCTCTTCATTGAAGGCCCACAGATCCTCCATGGACCCGCCTCCGCGGCCAACGATAATGACATCAATGTCCCCCAGATCACATAGTTGATCGATGGCGGAAGCAATGGAAAGAGCCGCGCCATCTCCCTGTACCACAGTGGGACAGAGGAGGATTTCCACCCCCGGATCCCGTCTGGTAATCACTGAAATAATATCGTGGATTGCCGCCCCACTTGGTGAAGTAACGACCCCCACCCGCTTAATGACCTCGGGCAGCCCCGCCTTTTTTTCTGGATCAAACCAGCCCTTCTTAGCCAGCCGTTCCTTTAAAGCTTCAAATTGCTGAAACAAGTCACCCTGACCGTCGGGCTCCATAGTCCGCACCATCAGCTGGTACTGTCCGCTGGGCTCATAGACCGAAATATTCCCCCGGACCACCACCTTCATCCCATCCTCAGGCAGAAATGTGAGACCTCGGGTATTTCCTTTAAACAGCACACAGCTGATGCGGCTGCCTGCATCCTTGAGATAGAAATAGAGATGACCAGAGCCCTGACGCTTAAAATTTGAGATTTCCCCTGTCACCGTCATGCGTTTTAACACGCTGTTCGTTTCCAAAAGCGTGCTGATATAATGATTGACCTGGCTCACACTCAAATTTCGTTCCATGTTTTATTTCTCCTGTCGATAATGCTCCCACGCCAGTAAGGCCAGTCCCACCGCGTTGTCTGTAGCGTACCGGGGATCTGTAAAAAACAGTTCCATCCCACTGCCCTTCAAGCGATGCTCAATGGTCTTTCTCACGATGCCATTGGCCATGACCCCTCCGGAAAATACCACCTGTCGGATCCCCTCGGCCTGGGCCGATGCCCGGACAGCCCGTTCCAGGGTCTTCCCAATGGAGCGAAACAGGGCATAGGCCACCGCTGATTGGGGTGCGCCGCTCTCTAATAATGCCAGCGCCTGATTTTCCTGGCCCGAGAAATGAAAATTTCGTCCCTCTACCCGGGAAGAAATGGTGAATTGATGGTCCACATCCTGACTGGCCAGGGCTTCCAATGCCTTCCCTGCAGGAAAGCCCAGCCCCATGGCGACACCGATGCGATCGATAAGCTGCCCACTGTTTAAATCCAAGGTCTTTCCAAGGATTTCACAATCATATCCTATTTCCCTGGGGGTGACCTTTAGAATTTCCGAGGTTCCACCTGAAAAATGGACGGATAAAAAGGGAGAAGTAAGGCGATCCAGCTCAATCCCACACCCGTACATTGCCCCCCGAATATGATTTTCCTGATGGCTTAAAGGCAAAAAGGGAATCCCCAGGCCATGGGCTAAGGCACGCCCCTGGCCGCTGCCAACCCGAAAAACAGGCATATAGGAATCCTCCACCGGCCGAGGGGAGACCGAAGCCGCAATTCCCGTTACCTGTGCTTGGCTGAAGTCCAGGGCCTCCAGCATTTCCGGAAGATTTCGGACATGCTGAAACAATGCCTCGGATTGCCGAAGTCCCCTTTCCCCTGCCTTGACCGTTAATACCTGACGGCGATCCGAAAGAAGCTGTCCAACCTCATCGCACAGGGCAATGGATGTGGTATAATTACTGGTGTCAATCCCCAGAAAGCACGGGGTCATTCTGCCCCATCCCCTTTTTGGGTTTTCTTCAATATATTGTCACTGGCAAAATTATTCAAAATACCGTTGATATACTTTGTACTGTCCTCATCCCCATACTTTTTGGCCAACTCAATGGCTTCATTCATGGCAATTTCCTTAGGGGTTTCCATATAGAGCATCTCTGCGATACTCAGGCGCAAAATAGCCTTTTCCGCATTGGGGAGACGATCCAGGGCCCAGTCTTCTTTGAGATATTTTCGAATATAACCATCAATGGTGTCCCGATTCCCAAGAACCGCCATAATGATCCCTTCGGCAAAACCAGTCGTCTCACCGGGAATGCTATCTTCCGATTTTACTTCGGCATCGCCTTCCATAAAGCGCTCAATACAGCGCTCCACATCCCGCCCTTCTCCGTGAAAGGGTATTTGGAATATCCCACGGAGGGCCTGTTCACGTTCCTGGGTTCTTCCCATCTTACTTTTTTTATCTGACATTTTTCACTCTCTCAATAACGTTCAAAAAGGCCGCAAGAGTATGCCTGCGACCTTCTCAGCTTTAGTATTTTCCGCTGCCCTTCACATGGATATTGACTTGGGAGACCTGCTTTCCAGCCATAATCTCCACGGATTCCTTCACCTTGATCTGGGCCATTTTGGCAACCTTCACAATATCCACACCACTGCGCATGATGACGTGGATATCGATTGTGTAGCCTTCTTCGTATTCAACGACTTTGACACCCTTGGACACTGCCGACGGATTCAAAGCATCAATAAGCTCATCTGAAATCCGCATGAACATCTTTTCAATACCATCAACACCTAAAGCGGCCAGATTTGCAATGGAGCAAATCATTTCATTGGATACTTCCTTTGATTGTACATTGGGATTTTCATTCATGTTATCACCACCTATTCGTGATGCTGCCCACACTGGCACCCATCGGCATGGGTCAGCTCTTCTACAACCTTTTCTTCCAATTTGAATTGTTCCCCGCATTCCGGACAGAATACCTCATCCTCTTCGAAGGATTCAAAATCCGTCAGGTAAGCTGATCCGCAGCTGGGGCAGATGACTTCGTACAAATCATCGTCATCCTCATAATACTCGTCATCTTCATCGGCGAAGGCCATATCGTCCTCCAGGATGTACTCCTCCAGGTCCGTCATATCATCATCGATCATCTCCACATAATCTTCGAGTTCATCCTGGGCTTCCATGAGACCGTCGAGGGCATCGGTAATATCATCCAAAACATCTAACATCTTAAGGATGACCTTGCCTTCATTGGTGCTGTCATCCAAGCCCAGCCCGTCAGACAGCCCCTTTAGGTAAGAGACCTTTTCTTGAATATACTTCATCGTAATTATACACGTTCCATGTATTCCCCAGTACGGGTATCTACACGAATCGTATCTCCTTCCTCTACAAATAGCGGTACCGTGATGGTTGCACCGGTTTCCACTGTTGCAGGCTTGTTGGCACCCGTAGCGGTATCCCCCTTAAAGCCTGGTTCCGTCTTGGTAATCTGCAGTGTAACAAAATTGGGTGCTGAAACCGAGAAGGCTTCACCCTTGAAGAACTTAATGGTTGCCGTGTCATTTTCCTTTAAATATTTAAGGGCTTCTTCAACCACTTCAAAATTCAGGGGAATCTGTTCATAGCTTTCCGAATCCATGAAATAGTATAAATCACCATCACTGTACAGATATTCCATTTCCTTGGTATCAATGTGGGCTTTTTGGAATTTGTCGTTGGGGTTAAATGCTTCTTCCCGAATGGCCCCAGTAATGACATTGCGATACTTTGTCCGGACGAAAGCAGCACCCTTTCCAGGCTTGACATGTTGGAAATCCACCACGACAAACACATTACCGTCCATTTCAAAAGTGACACCCTTACGAAATTCTCCTGCTGAAATCATCTATTCTATACCTCCATTTAAATACGCATAATTCTCTATATTATTTATAATAGCACAACTCGTTTTCAAACTCAAACGCTTTACTGTTCTTTATAGGAGTTTTTATATCCACCAACAGCCCGAAGGACCCCGATTAAATCCCGTTCCTCGGTATCAATGGTAAAGCCGGCCGTTACCATGTGCTGGGCTAAGTCCCCAGCCTGGCCATCCCCCGCTTCAAATAGAAGACGGCCGCCATCCACCAGATGGTTTGGTGCCCCCTGGATAATCCGATTATAAAGTTCAAAGCCATCATTACCACCATCTAACGCGAGGTGCGGCTCAAATCCCTGAACATCTAATGCTAAGCCAAGAAGTATCTCCCTCGGGATATAGGGTGGATTGGAAACGATCAGATGAAACCGCCGGTTCTGTAAATTGTCAAACAAATCACTCTGAACAAGCTCTGCCTTTAGCCCAAGGGCATTGGCATTTTCTGTTGCAATGGCTAAGGCCCCCGGGGAGATGTCCCCCAGGACAATATCCACCTCTGGTCGGTATTTTTTAATGGACAGCCCGATGGCTCCAGAACCCGTGCATAAATCCAACACCCTTATCCCATGCCCATTCCCTGGTATTTGTGCCAAGGCTGCATTGACCACGGTCTCTGTATCTGGCCTGGGAATCAGTACCGCTGGACTGACGATAAAATCGAGCCCCATGAATTCTTTCTTACCTAAAATATAAGCCGTGGGTTCATGGGCACAGCGACGTTGAATCAGGGCCTCATATCCCTCAACATCCTCCTCGGTAAGGGGATGATCCGGATGGCTGTAAAAGTATACTCGGCCACAACCAAGGACCGCATCCAATAAAATTTCTGCTTCCAAACGGGGCTGAGGAATCTCTGCTTTATTGAATTGATAAACCGCTTTTTTTAAAGCATCTGTTATAGTCATCATTTTTTTCATTGTAACAAAAAGAAAAAGCCGGTTAAACCGACTCTTACTCTTCGCTCTTTAAACCAAATTTTCTGTTGAAACGTTCTACACGTCCGCCGGTGTCGACCAACTTCTGTTTCCCTGTAAAGAAGGGATGGCAAGCAGAACAGATTTCCACTTTCAGTTCATCTTTGACGGAACCAGTTTCAAAAGTATTTCCGCAAGCACATTTAACGATTGCTTTGCCATACTTAGGATGGATACCTTCCTTCATCAAATTCACCTCATTTCGTATCTTGTATTGATTATTATCATTTTGTATTCTAACAACTTAATTAGTATAGCAAACAACGGGCTAAAAGGCAATTCCTATTTTGAAAATCTTTAAGAATTCTTTTTAAGGAACATTTTAAGGAATTCTTCATTATTATCCGTCCGCTCCAAAGTATTAATCACCTTATCCGTCAGCTGAATGGCACTGGTGGAAGCGTAGCTTTTACGAATATTATAAGTTACCTTCAGCTCCTCATTACTGAGCAGCTTATCCTCCCGGCGGGTTCCGGATTTATGTAAATCGATGGCTGGAAATACGCGCCGCTCTGCTAATTCCCGATCTAAGTGGAGCTCCATATTCCCCGTTCCCTTAAATTCCTCGAAAATAATATCGTCCATACGACTCCCTGTATCAATAAGGGCAGTGGCCAAAATCGTCATACTACCGCCATGCTCAATTTTTCTGGCTGATCCAAAAAACTTCTTTGGAAAATATAAAGACTCGGGATCTAATCCCCCGGACAATGTCCGTCCTGATGGCGCAATCACCAGATTATTTCCCCGGGTCAGTCGAGTAAGGCTGTCCACCAGAACGACAACATCCTTCCCCTGTTCAACCAAACGTTTCCCGCGCTCCAACACAATTTCTGCAACGCGGATATGGTTTTCCGGGGGCTGGTCGAAGGTTGAAAAGACAATATCAGCCTGAACCGAGCGTTTCATATCCGTCACTTCTTCCGGACGCTCATCCACCAGTAAAATAATGAGCTCAATCTCCGGATGATTTTTTGTAATTCCCAGGGCGATATTCTTGAGAAGGGTCGTTTTCCCCGCTTTCGGTGCCGCCACAATCATCCCACGCTGACCCTTCCCCACTGGCGCAAACAAATCAATCATCCGGGTGGATACCACATCCGAAAGAGTTTCTAAGGTAATGCGCTCATTGGGGAAAATCGGTGTTAACCGCTCAAATTTTGGACGATGGGTCACGGTTTCGGGCAAATCGCCATTCACCCGTTCCACATATAAGAGTGCATCATATTTTTCACCTTCATTGGGTTTTCGGATTCTTCCCTCCAGCTTATCCCCGGTTCGCAGATTATAACGGCGAATCTGGTTAGCCGCCACATAAATGTCTTTTTCGCCAGAAAGATAATTATTGGTCCTTAGAAAACCAAAGCCCTCGGAGTTGATATCCAGGATTCCCCATTGAGTCCGCTTATAGCGGTCCATGTCTTCTTTATCCTCGGTGTACATCAAGCTGTTCATTTTTTCAATAATTTCGGTTGTCGGCGTCCCATTAACGATTTCCAAAAATAGCATCGCCGCATATTTTTCCCCTGTTTTAGGAGGGCGTACCTTCCCACCGATGATGTCACCCGTTACCAGTTTGAACTTTTGGATTTGTGAACCAGAAACATAAATGGGCAGCTCATTATCCCCACGATGAATAAACCCAAAGCCTTCGGGCAACACTTCTACCGGTCCTTCAATTTCCACCGCGTCCTGTATATTATCCTTTATCTTGGCATAACGGTTATTGCCGCCATTGCGGCCCTTCCCCTTGTTATTCATGCCTTTTTTAGGTTTTCTTTCCTTATTTTCCCGTGCTTTATAAGACCCACTGGTGGTCTGCTCACTCTCCTCATTTTTGACTTCTGGTTCTGTCTTAGTGGATTGTGGTTCTACTGGCAGCTCTGACTTAGCCTTCACCGCTTGTCCTTCATTTAGAATAGCATCGACCAATTCCTGCTTTTTCATTCGACTAATTTTTTTAATTCCCAGGGCTTCTGCTTCCTGACGCAGTTCCGCCACTGTTTTTTTACTTATGTTTGCTTGATCCAAGGGAACCTCCATCCGAGAATTCTTTAAAGAAAAGAAAAAACTATGAAAAATATTTTGAAGATATATTCAAAATATTATCATAGTTTTCACAATGTGTCAAAAAGGTTATTCGATGTTTTCTTCGCTGGCGGCACGTTTACGTCTTAGCCTGGGCATAAAGCGAGTGACGAAGCTGTCTTCCTTCCGGTTTTTAATATAAATCAATCCAAAGATGGAGAAAACGACAGCACCTACAAAATTGACAAATAAATCGCTCATGGTGTCGATCAGCCCGATATCAATGTATCCAGGCCACTCCTGCCCATTAATCATCACACTGTTAATATCCCAGGTCACGGCCACGTTGGCCCCATCCGGGTTAAGAAACACCGAGCTGACCCAGGGCAGCCAGGTATCCTTTTGCATATCCGTTTTAAACATCATATCCATAAAAAATTCATAAAATTCCCATAAAACACCGATGGTCATCGAAAAACAGAAAGCAAAGACAGCGACAAAAGCCGGGCTTAAGTTAAAGGTAACATTTTCGTTCCGGTTAAGAATATCAATAAGGGAAAATCCGATGGCGGCCATTAGAAAGCCATTGATGGTATGAAGCACAGCATCCCAATGTTCAAAAATCAGGTAATACTCCTGAATTTCCCCAAGAATTTCTGCTGAGAAAATAAAAATGACAATAATCACTTCTAGGGTTGTTGGTAATTCAATGTGAAGCTGCTTATCAACAAATGTTGGAATCATGAACAAGACCAAAGTCAGTACACAAAGAAATACATTATTCCAATTTTGGTTGTAAATTTGCGCAATCATCACCCCGATGACTGCAACCCGGAGGATGACATAGACAAACGCCTTTACCCTCTTTTCAAAACGTTCCTCTTGTTCCCTGGCCGCTTTATTTTTTTTATCCATGCTCTTCCCTTTCTAAAACCCCACCCAACCTAACGAAAATAAAAAAGCGGAAAGCCCTCAATTAGCAGGGTTTCCGCTTACTTTTTGATGGAGCTGAGAGGGGGATTCGAACCCCCGACCTATTGTTACGAATCAATTGAAAATAGCTTATTTCCATAGCTTTTGAAGCTTTCGGCAACAAATTGGCAACCAAATCTTATTTTCAATTTTTCGTTGTAGTTGTATAGTTATTCATACAAACTTGCAATTTAGTATAGCATAGAATCTAACGGTAAAACAGTCTTTTTTAAATTTTACATTCTTCGGTGTTCTCGTACTCCAACATAATCCACCAACGCCATTTCAAGCATACGCGAAAAATTGGCTCCCTTCGCTTCCGCTTCTTCTTTGAGCCAAGAAGGGATTGTAACATTCGTTTTAACTCGACGATTATCCATTTCCATTCTCACCAGATCTGGAAATATAGAAATAGGTGACACGATATTTCCGTCGGTATCTTCTCCAGACAATTGACCTGATGCTTCAGGCAGTGGATCGCCATCTTTTTCCATTCCATAAACGTGGAGTTCAAGGGCCTCCTGTGCCATTTCCAGAGCTTTTTCGAGTGTTTCACCATAAGAAACACATCCCGGAATATCTGGAAAATACACGCTATAATCGCCTTCGCCCGGCTCTAATACAGCCAAATAAGTTACTTTTCTCATTTTGCGTTCCTCCTTCAAAATGGTAGCCGAGTGGTTATTTCCACCCAGCCTGTTTAAGGATGCTATTCAGCGTGCCTTTTTTGATATCACCGGAATGATTTGGTACGGTGACTTTCCCACTTTTCTGTGGGTGCGAAAATTGGATGTGAGAACCTTTTGTATTGACCTCTTTCCAACCTTCTTTTTTTAATCGCTTGATGATTTCTTTTGCGGTCATCGCTTGGCCTCCTTATAAGGATATCATACTTATAATTCATGCGTACGTCAAGTGTTTTATACTTATATTTTATACGTACTCAAGGAATTATTTGAAGGGACACGAACTAAAGCCTCATAATAAGTGCTTCTTGCGAATTTCAAGGCTTGACACATCTGTTTGACGGTATAATTCTTTAGGTTGTTTTGGATGAAGGATACGTATAATGACTTCAAAAAAAACAGAAACCCGGAGACGCGGAAAAATAACAATCGGAACAGATCCGATTTCCGGAAAACCGATTTATAAATGGTTTTCTGGTAAAAGTAAAAAAGAACTTAAACAAAAGATGATGGCCTATGAATTATCAAGAAAGCAATCCCGAAATCACGAGGTCCCCATTCCCTTCTCCGATATTGCCGAGGAATAGCTTAGACTAAAGGAAGGTAGCTGCGAAGAAAGCACTTACATCGGATACGATCTTTTCGTTAGGCATCTCAGCCAATCCTTCGGCCACCCATTCATTCAAACCATCTCAAAGCGCCATATCGACGACTTTTTTATAAGCAAGCAGGGGATTATCACCATCTATGGTTAACAAACTTCAAATCACAGTTAAATCCATTTTTTTCATACGCCATCGAAGAAGATTATATCGTGAAAAATCCGTGTGCCGCAATGAAAAAGAAAAAAGATATTGCGCCAAAGGTAAATGAGCCATATGACGCAGAAGAAATACAAAAGGCCATCCAGCCGCAGTCTCACATAAAGACGGATTAGGGCCACTTATCATCCTAAAAACAGGTCTGCGCCGCGGAGAACTACTGGCACTGAAAACTAAGGACTTTGACCTATTACTAAAAAAAGTGCCGTGGCAACTTTTTGGCAACTTTTTACCCCAGATTACGCCAGATTCTGAGGGTTTTAGAGAACGCACACTCAACACTTGAGTGATAAATAAAAAAAGCGGAAAGCCCTGAATATCAAGGGTTTCCGCTACTTTTTTGATGGAGCTGAGAGGGGGATTCGAACCCCCGACCTATTGATTACGAATCAATTGCGCTACCAACTGTGCCATCCCAGCAAATATCCACATTCTTTCGGATGCAGATTAAATAATAACAGAAAAAACAGGTGCCGTCAATAATAAAAACGGTGCTTTCAACGAAAGAAAGCACCGTTTTTCATTCCATCGTGCTTAATAGGGAAGGAAATTAAGGGGATCCACGTAATTTTGGTTGCTATCGATAAAGCTAATGTGGATATGGGCACCCGTTGAGTTCCCAGTACTCCCCACATAGGCGATGACATCGCCCTGATTGACATAATCCCCCTCGGATACGGCCAGGGCGCTGTTATGTCCATACAGGGTGGTATAACCATCATTATGGGCAATCATAACCGCATTACCATAGCCCCCCCAATATTGTGACAGGGTGACAACCCCACTGGCAGCGGCGTAGACCGGTGTCCCGTAGGATGCGCCGATATCCAACCCCTGATGATTCGTACTCCCGATACCACCAGGAGATTCTCGATAACCAAAATAATCTGTGATAATATAACAATCACTTGGCCAGATGTAACCTGAAGAGGATGCCGCATTGGAGCTTCCGGAGGAGCTACTACTGTCCGAACTGCTGGATGATGAGCTATTATTTGCCGCGGCTTCAGCTTGGCGCTGAGCTTCTTCTGCCTGGCGCTGACGCTCTACCTCCGCCGCTTTTTCTGCTGCAATTTTAGCTAAACTATCTTCAGCCGCCTTAATTTCTGCATTCTGCTTTGCCACTTCTGTTTTGTATTCTTCAATAATGGCGTTATTTTTTGCCAATAACTCATCCTGCTGAGCCTTAATAACGTTTTGTTGGCTCAGAAGTGTTTCCTGCTCTGCCTTAGCCGACTCCGTCTGGGCTTTATTACTTTCGATGGTTGCCTTTTTCTTTTCGATTTCCTTCTGGGTCTGTTCCAGCTGTGCTGCTGAATCCTGGTCGGCCTGAGCAATGGAAGCGACCATATCGGCCTTGGAAATCAAATCCCCAAAATCTGTTGCAGAAAAGAGAACCTCCATATAGCCTTCATTGCCATACATATACATCACGCGAAGCCGCTCTTCTAACTCTTTTTGCTGCTGGTCACGCTTTGCTTCTGCTTTCTGTAACTCGTCCTCTGCATTCTTCTGCTGGGTGCTTAAATCGCTAATTTTGCTGTCCAAATCATTAATCTTCGTGGTTAACAAGGTAATCTGTTCATTGGCCTTATTAATTTCTGCGGTGATGCCATCAATGGTGGTCTGGGTCATATCCACCTGATATTGAGCAGCATCTTTCTTCTGGGTAGCCTCTGCTTTTTGTTGATTCAGTTCATCTTCTGTTGCTGCCGCCACAGAGGTTGCAATAATGGTCAGGCAAAAGAAAAAGGTAAAAATAAATCCAAGTCGTTTTAAATGCTTCATGTTTCCTCCAAATATTATACATCAAGGAATTTCCGAATGGCAAAGATACTCCCCAGGGCACCAATTACCACACCATACACAATGAAAAAGAATGACAACTGCCCCACCACTGCTCCAGGCGTGGCTAAGGTTGAGGTGATGGACAGCAACGAATTGCCGCTTAAAAAGCCTAACACGAAGAAGTATCCACTGCGTAGCGCCAGCAAGGCCACCACCGCTGCAATAATCCCTAAGAAGGTACCCTCCAGTACGAAGGGGATTCGAATATAGCCATCGGTTGCGCCAACATACTTCATAATACCGATTTCCTTACGCCTGGCAAAAACGGTAATTTTAATGGTATTGTAAATGAGCAGTAAAGCAATAACGGATAAAACCGCCGTGACAACAATACTCATTAAATTGGCAAAGTGGTTAAAATTCGTTAGTGCCGTAACATAATCTTCGCCGTATTTAACGTATTCAATCCCCGTAGAGCTCAATCCCTCGGCATAGGTTTTAATGGTAGCCATATCCTCTGCATTCTTTGCCGTTACTACAAAAGATTCCGGCATGGGATTGTTCTCTGCATTAAAGGAGGATAACAAACTGGAATAGCTGCTTAATTGGCCTGAAAAATTATTCAGGGCTTCATCCTTATTTTCAAATTTTACACTTGCAATCATGTCACTGCTGCGAAGACCTTGTTCAATGGTTGTTTTATCCGCTTCCGTTACATCCTGCTTCAAAAACACTTTTATCTCTAATCCTGATTCTACATTTGCCGTGGCCTGTCTGATATTAATGGTGAGAATGAGGAAGAAGCCGAGAATGACCAGCGCCGCCATGATGGAAAAAACCGACGCCAAACTCATGAGGCTGTTCCGCTTGATACTGTTGGCGGTATCCCGGATCACCGACCGGGACATCGCACGCCACTGACTATTGGGCATTGGTGTATCCGCCCCTTTCATCACTGGTTAGACAGCCTCCCTCTAAGGTAAGCACACGCTTTTGCATAACATCCACCATTTCACTATCATGGGTAACAACAACCACCGTCGTGCCATGACGATTGATTTCCAGCAAGATCCGCATAATATCCTTGGAGGTCTCTGGGTCAAGGTTTCCTGTGGGTTCATCACAAATGAGGATACTGGGATTATTAATAATCGCCCGGGCGATAACCACACGCTGCTGCTCCCCACCGGAAAGTTCATGGGGATAATGGTACATTCGATGGGATAGCCCGACCATTTCCAAAGCCAACGGAACCTTTTTCCGAATTTTACGCTCTGGACGACCGATAATTTCCATAGCATAAGCCACATTTTCATACACATTCTTATTTTCAAGCAAGCGGAAATCCTGGAAAACAACGCCGAGTTTCCGTCTCAGATATGGAATTTCCTTTTTAGAAAGCTTGGAAATATCATGGTTTTTAATTTTAACCACACCTTGGGTGGTTTCGATTTCCCTCAGCAATAATTTGATGAATGTCGATTTCCCGGCACCGCTTCGCCCCACCAGGAAGACAAACTCTCCTTTATCGATGAAAAGATTGATATCCCTTAATGCGTCTTTTTCATTTTTTTCATAAGTTTTAGTTACATTAATAAACTCAATCATCTTAATACATCCTTACTAGTCAGTCTTTTCGTCACTGACCGATTCTTGGTATGATTATAACCGAAAAACGATATAATGTCCTTAATAAAGTGAATTTTTTTCAAAAAAAATTATGCCCTGAAGTTCTTCCAGAGCATAATTTTTTACGAAAATATCAGCTGTGACTTTTATAAGATTTCCTTGAAAACATCCACTAAATCCGTGTTTTCCCAGGGCAACTCAATATCATCCCTTCCAAAATGGCCATATGCCGCCGTCTGTTTGTAAATGGGTTGGCGCAAACCAAGATTACGAATTATAGCTTCAGGTCTTAAATCAACATGATTTTGAATCACATTAACTATATCCTCTTCACTTACAACTCCCGTGCCAAAGGTATCGACATAAATGGAGACCGGCTTAGCGACACCGATGGCATAGGCCAGTTGGACTTCACATTTCTTAGCCAATCCAGCGGCCACAACGTTTTTAGCAATATAACGGGCCGCGTAAGCGGCGGAGCGGTCAACCTTTGTCGGATCCTTCCCGGAGAATGCACCGCCGCCGTGACGCCCCATTCCGCCGTAGGTATCCACAATAATCTTTCTGCCGGTAAGACCAGCATCCCCCTGGGGACCACCAATAACGAAACGCCCGGTGGGATTGATAAAAATTTTGGTATTTTCATCCATTAAGTCATCACTGATGACAGGCTTAATGACGTTCTCAATCAAATCTCTGCGAATGGTTGCAAGATCCACAGCGGCATCGTGCTGGGTTGAAATAACCACGGTATCCACTCTCACCGGTACACCATCCTCGTATTCCACAGTGACCTGGGATTTCCCATCAGGCCGTAAATAGGTTAGCGTACCATCCTTACGGACTTCTGAAAGCTTCCGGGCCAGCTTATGGGCCAGATAGATGGGCATTGGCAGATAAACCGGGGTGTCGTCACAGGCGTAGCCAAACATCATTCCCTGATCTCCCGCACCGGTGGCCAGCTCGATATCATCGACTTCGCCTTCTTTGGCTTCCAGACCTTTATCAACGCCCATGGCGATATCCGCAGATTGCTCATCAATGGATGCCAGCACGGCACAGGTATCACAGTCAAAGCCGTACTTGGCCCGATCGTAGCCGATGCCGCGAATGGTTTCCCGGACCACCTTTGGAATATCGACATAGCAATGGGTGGAAATCTCACCGGAGACTAAAACGAGACCAGTGGATACCGAGGTTTCACAAGCTACCCGGGCCATGGGGTCTTGTTCTAAAATAGCGTCTAAGACCGCATCAGAAACCTGGTCACAAATTTTATCCGGATGCCCTTCGGTTACGGATTCAGAAGTAAATAAACGTTTCATAAACACTCCTTATGTTGTTATTTTTGTAATCGCGTGTTTACCTGGAATTCATTCGTTTATACGAAAAGGGCCCCATTGGAAAACGGGACCCTTTTGTGTCATCCCATCATCGCAGTTTTACTGCAGGTATTGGCACCATGCATTTGCTGGTTGCCGGGCTTCATCGGGCCTGTCCCTCTGCCTCTCTGGATAGGTAAATATTCAATTACTGCTTAATATCTTAATCATGGACGACTCTTTTGTCAAGTCCCTTAAGGATTAAATTCGATGAGGCTTCATTGGATTTCATCCAATTCCTTGGGAATTTGAGGGGACAGATTAACGGGGCCTTGAGCGGTGACGAGTATATCATCTTCAATGCGTACGCCAATTCCGTAATCGGCCAAATATAGCCCCGGCTCACAGGTAATCACCATTCCAGGGGCAAGGACCATGCCTGGCTGCCGCCCTAAATCATGGGTATCCAATCCCAGGGGGTGGCCAACACCATGGTAATAGTACTGACCGATATCACCATCTGGCGGCTCGATACCATGACGGCTTAAGTTTTCATAAAGCAGCTCTTTAGCGGCCTCCTGAATCTCGGTCATGGGCCGCCCCGGAGTATACAGGGTAATGAGTTTTTTTTGTGCCTCTAATACCGATGTGTATACCCGTTCCTGATCCTTTGTAAAATGACCAGAGGCCGCCAGTGTCCGGCTGATATCCCCGCAATAGCCCTCGTACCGGGCTCCTAAATCCAGTAAAACCAAATCATCCTGGCCAATAGAGTCTTGGTTTGTAACATAGTGCAGGGTTGGCCCATGGACACCCGAAGCGACGATGGTGTCAAAGGAGACGCTCTGAGCGCCGGCCATGGCAATGGCATATTCAAACACCGCCTGTACCTGATATTCCATCATCCCGGGCTTCAGGTTCTGTCGGATGGCTTTAATCCCTTCTGCAGTCATGGCAATGGCCTGACGAAGGGCCTCGATTTCTACATCCTGCTTGATATTGCGCAGGGACTGCATAAGAGGGGCACTATCGGCAGATTCTGAACCAGACCACCCGGTAAGCGCTGTTTCAATATTCCTTTTCTGATGTGGCGGAACTTCTGAATCCAGGTAAAGACAGGTTTCTGTCCGGTCCTCCAGCCAATGGGCTAAGTGATTTTGATAATCCACCTCATCGATTCCGGAAATCTGAGTAGCTTCTTCCCTACGAATCTTTTTTCCCACCCACTTTTCCAAAAGGGGGTCCACCTCATTGATAAAGAGACGGCAGGATAATTCGCCATCCCCAGCCTTGACAATGGCCAAGGTGACTTCTGGATCGGTAATGCCTGTCAGATAATAAAAATTATTATTGGTAAAAAAGGGATAGTCCGCATCACCAGAGCGCACCACAGACCATCCTGAAAAAAACAGTGCGATGCTATTTGGGGTCATTTTATCCCCCAGACGCTGCCGATTTCCCGCGTAAAATGCTGCATGAAATGCCATCATCAAACCTTCTTCCTATTGCATCATAAAATATATCGCTCGATAAGCCAGGCGATTCCGTCCTCATCGTTGGTTTTTTCTCCAACGATATCCGCCGCTGCCTTCGCATTTTCCATGGCGTTGGCCACCGCAAATCCTAATCCAGCGCCTTCAAGCATCTGAATGTCATTTTCACTATCGCCAAAGCAGGCAATTTCTGATAGCTCTACCCCATAGATTTTCGCAATTTCCTTTAGGCCATTTAATTTGTTCATATCCACCATGGTAATTTCCCGGAGGTTACGCCCCGCACTAAAGTTAATGGTCCCCGGATGCTGGATTTCCTGGATGCGGGCCAGCTCTTCCTCGGAGGTAAAGGCAAAGACGAATTTCATGGGGTTTTTTACTGCCATTAAATCATCAATGGGAAAGATATAATCCCGCCGCGCTCCCTTGGCCTGATTATAGATGCTGCGCAGAGGCTGTTCTGCAATATCGTAATACACATTCTCGCCATTGGTCACATAGCAAGGCAGTCCAATTTCCCGTATGCGCTTAAGCACAGCGGCATAAATCCTTCGGGGAAAAGCCCCCATAATCTCAAGAATCCCATCTTCATTAAAGATTGTGCCGCCGCCATCCCCTAAATGGGGATTTTTTTCCAACCCAAGGTTGATCATCCGGATAAAAGCCAATTGGGATTCATTGAACCGCCCGCTAGCTGTAACCACATGTATGCCCTGATCTAAGCACGCCAGAAGTGCCTGTCGATTACCATCCGTTACCCGTTTATCTGAAGTCAGAAGGGTATCATCCAAATCTAAGGCTAACAGCTTAATCATTTTAAGCCCCCACAGCAGCCAATCCCATGGCACATAGGATCGTCATAATGACCCCGGCAACCGCAGAACCCAATGCCACAGAAAGCATTCCCTGCTTAAAATCCATTTCAATAAGGGCGGCTGCCAGACACCCGGTCCATACGCCGGTTCCCGGCAGGGGGATGGCTACAAAAATCATCAATCCCCAGAATTTGTATTGGGTAATCTTTTTAGATTTATTGATTCCCCTTGTATGGAGCCAATTGGCAAAGGGTCCAAAAATTTTTGTGCCCCGCATCCAATTCAGCACCGCCGGCAGGAATTTTAAAATGAAGGGCGCCGGTACAATACTCCCAAGCCACGCCAGTAAAAAGGTCTGCAAATAAGGCATGCGTAAAACCAAATCTCCCCATGGGATGGCACCACGCAGCTCCACCACAGGAATCATCGAAATGATAAAAATCTCCAGCCAGTCTGGGAAAAATGCAAAAAAATTAATAATCGATTGTGTCATTCGGATAATCTCCTTTGTTGTTTTCTTTTCCATAAAATGGTAAGATAAGAATAATTGGCATTCTAAAACGAATGCTTTCCCATTGTATCGGTTTTTTATCCCGATGACAACTAAAATGAATTTTTTTATAAAGGATTTATCAAGATATGCAAAAAATTCTCGGCTCAATGCGTCGGGCCATTCAGACCTTTAATATGATTACCCCGGGTGATCGTATTGCAGTGGGACTTTCCGGTGGCAAGGACAGCATCGCCCTATTGTCCGCCCTTAAGCACTATCAGATTTTTTCGCCGGAGCCCTTCGAGCTCGAGGCCATCACCTTGGATATGGGCTTTCCAGGAATGGATTTTGCCCCTGTTAAAGAATACTGTTACAGCATTGGGGTTCCCTATACCATTGAAAAGACCCAGATTGGTCCCATTGTCTTTGATGCACGAAGGGAGAAAAATCCCTGTTCCCTCTGTGCCCGCATGAAGCGGGGTGCCCTGCATGACCTGGCCCTCAGCCGGGACTGTCGGACCATTGCCCTGGGCCACCATATGGATGATGCGGTGGAAACCTTTTTCTTAAGCCTTTTTTATGAGGCCCGGGTTAATACCTTCCAGCCGATCACTCATCTGGACCGAAAGGATATCACCCTGATCCGTCCCTTGGTCTACACCCGGGAAAAAGACATTCTCTTTAACAAGGAATGTCAGGCCCTTCCCGTAGTTAAAAGCACCTGCCCGGCGGATGGACATACCAAACGAGAGGCGATTAAAAATCTTTTGGCCGATATGCGAAAGACCATTCCGGAACTGGATAACCGGGTACTGTCGGCCATCCAGAATAAAGCACAATTTAATTTATGGTTTTAATGATAGAACAAAGGAGATCCCATGAACGAAAAAATTTTAGTGGTGGATGATGAAGCCGCCATTGTCGATTTAATTAAAATGGAGTTAGAATTTGAAGGCTACCAGGTAGAAACCGCTTACGATGGTGAAGAGGCCATTGAAAAGGGAAAGCGCTGGCTTCCGGATTTAATTGTCTTAGATATCATGCTTCCCAAGGTAAACGGGTACGATGTGTGTAAAACCCTCTCCCCTGTTTTAGAGGTTCCCATCATCCTTCTCACGGCTAAAACCGATATTGTTGATAAGGTATTAGGCTTAGAATTAGGCGCAGACGACTACCTCACCAAGCCCTTTGACAACCGGGAGCTTCTGGCCCGAATCAAGGCCCATCTCCGCCGTTCATCCCGTTCTTCGGACAATAAAAGCAAGAACGTCATCATCACCAACGGCCCTTTAAGCATTATGCCCGAGGAGCGAATGGTGCTTCTGGAGGGGAATGAAATCCATTTAACCCCCAAGGAATTTGATTTATTGTATCTTCTGGCCTCTAATCTGGAGCAGGTTTTCCCCAGAGATGCCCTTTTAGAAAAAATTTGGGGTTATGATTACTATGGTGATACCCGTACCGTGGATATGCACGTCCAGCGTATCCGCCGAAAAATCGATACCCAGCCCAATAAATTTATCCAGACGGTTTTTGGTATTGGCTATAAAATGAGAAAAATCTGAGGAAAAACCCATGCAGCTAACCTATCGTGGCCGGATCATAGCCTATAATATCGCGATTTTCCTGGCCATCTTTGGCTTCATCCTGTTTTGCATCGTCCAGGGGACGATCTACCATTATGTCATCACCGCCCGCTCAGAGCTGGCAGTGATGGGGCAGAATGCCACCCTTTATATTGAAGAGTCTGCTGAAAGTAATTCCGATGGGAGTGATGCTGCCGCTTATTTTAATAAAACGGCCCGTCAGATCAGCAGCGCCATTTTCGCAACAACCAATACGCCTGCCCTCATTTTTTCATCAGAGGGCAAACCGTTGTATAATCCCACGGATGACAGTTCCCTGGATTTTTCCGAATCCATTTCCCAGGCAGAAGCCACGGGCAACGCCACGATGCTCTACACTGAATCCATGGGGACGCCGGTTGTCGAATTTTTGCAGCCTATCACCTTCGCTGGGGAGAACATCGGCTATATTGGCTTTCTATATTCCCTGGCTGCCATGGATGCCCAGCTGAATACCTGTCTGTTTTTTTATGCTCTGGGCTGCGCCTTGGGATTTCCCCTTTTGGTCGTCATCACCCTATCCTATTCCAATCATTTCATCCAACCCATTAAGGAGCTGACGAAGATCTCAAAGGAAATCACCCATGGCAATTACAATGTTCAAATCCATTACCGCCGGGAGGATGAAATCGGGGATTTGACCCGGGTGTTCAACAGCATGACCCAGAACGTCAACAATGTCATCAATCAGCTAAATTCGGAACGAAACCGGCTGGCCAGCGTCCTGGCTTCCCTGGATGATGGTCTTTTGGCTTTGGATGCCAAGGGGAATGTCATTACCTCCAATTCGTATATTAAAACGTATTTCGACGTCAGTAATCCAAAGACCATTTACGATTTTCAATACCAGTCCTTCCTCCGGGATATCTTTGATGATTTAAAAAATGGCAAGCTGCATATTTCTGTGGAAGTCGACAGCAATGACCGAAATCTCCTCATCATCGGAAGCCCCATTCGGAAAGCTGAATTTGAAGAGAATTATATGATTGTCATCCGAAACATGACCTCAACGAAGCAGATTCAAAAGGAACAGCAGCAGTTTATTAGCTCCGTATCCCATGAGCTGCGAACCCCCTTGACCACCATCATCGGATATACCGATATGCTGAGGCGACGTCAGGTTATGGAAGGCGAGATTTTAAACCGTTCTTTGGACACCATGAACCGTGAAGGCCATCGGCTTCTGCGCCTGGTGGATGATCTTTTAAACGTCAACCAGCTGGAACGCCCGGAATTTGATGTCAAAAAGACCAATCTGAACCTCCATACCCTCCTTGACGAGGTGGTGGAGCAAATGGAAATCAAATCCCAGCAAAAGGAAATCAGCATCAACTACAAATCCGATGAAAATCTCCCTGAAATCCTTGGCGATTATGGCCGGCTCCAGCAGCTTTTCATCAATATCCTCCACAACGCCATTAAATACTCGGACAAGGGTGACATCATCGATGTGGTATCAACCTTAGAGGAGGACAATATTATCGTTTCAATTCGGGATTACGGGGTCGGTATTTCTGAAAATGACCAGAAGAAGATTTTCTCAGCCTTTTACCGTGTGGAAGAAGATCGGGCCAGAAATGAAGGAGAAGGCGGTGCCGGCCTTGGCCTATACCTGGCCAAACAAATTGTGGATAAGCACCATGGAACCATTTCCATGGAAAGCGTCCTGGGAGAAGGAACCAATATCAGTATTCGTCTTCCCATTTTGATTAAAACAGTACAGGAGGGCCTGGCCAATGAATAAAGGACTCAAGATTATCGCAATCCTCCTGATATCCAGCCTTATGCTTGGTCTTACGGGCTGCCGGAGCTTTTTCGTCCCAAGAAATGCCCCCATCACCGTTACCAATGCCACTGACGGAGCCATTCTTTCAGAAAAAAAATTAACGGCCCTGGGGAGAGGGAGTTTAATGGATATCAATGCCGCAGGCGACTATCTCTTAACCTCTGGTACCTCGGATACACCGCCCATCACCTACAATCTGGATTTATATCGTCTGGACACCGGCAGCGGTTCCTGGTCTATTCTGAACTTTATTAACTCCGATAAACGCCAGCGCGGGGCTATATTTGCCGGCAACGGCAGCGGTGTCTTTTATATCGAAAAGGGAACCCTTCCCTCGGATGGCAGTGAAATCCTCCAATTGGTTTGGACCTCTCTGGATCGCACCAGCACCCGGGTCCTTTCATCCCAGGGGGAAAACATCATCTCTCCCCTCACTGTCGTGGGCGATGACATGGTTCTGTTTATCAACGACAAGCACGAGCTGGTCATGACGAACCCTGCCGGCGAACGCCGAACTTACACCATGGAAACGGGCTTTACCATTAAACAGCTGGATTACAATATAAAGACCAAAACCATTTATTTTATCGGCTCTCCCACTGCTGGTGAGGAAAACAACCTTTACAGCATGGCCTTAGACAATGATGGTCAAAAGCTAAAGCCTTCCCGTCTCGCCCAGGATGTCAATTGGCTTGATGTCAGTACGGTTTCCTCGGATGTGCTTTATATTCAAAGGAATATACCGACGGATAAGCTTTTTATCTACAGCCCGGAAAAAAAGCTTAAAACCGAAATTAGCCAGGGGAATTACACCCAAGCCTTTTTCGACCGGAATACCGATCATATCATTGCGGCCCAGTTTGATGATTCGGACATTCCTCAATACCAAAGCATCTGGATTATCGGCATTGATGGTAAGAACAAGCAGCAAATGCTTTCGCCCCATCTGCTGTCCTCTAACATTCGGATTTCTCCCACCTCGGACGCTATTTATTTTTCAGCCTTAGAGGAAGATCCCACCATGAATGACCAACAACGGGATATGCTTTACGCGATTACCTACCGCCCATAAAAAAAGGGAGGGCCTCACTGGGGCCTTCCCTTTTTCTTTAACGGCGAATCGCCAATGGACATTCCCGGTTGGGCATTAAGGGTTAAATCCCCCAGCCTGCCGGCTTTATAATTATAATAAGCCATGGATCCTATCATGGCGGCATTATCGGTGCAAAGGATGGGGTCTGGATAGTACAGGGCAATCCCCCGGGCATCACAGGCTGATTGCATAGCCGCCCTCAGGGCACTATTCGCGGAAACCCCACCAGCCAGGCAAAGTTTGTCCATGCCATACTCCCCAGCACAGGCCAGAGCCTTTTCTACCAATACTTCCACTACCGCCTGCTGGAAAGAGGCCGCCACATCCTCTGCCACCACCGGCTCGTTCTTCATTTTTTTACCATTCAGATAGTTCAGAACCGCCGATTTCAAACCACTAAAGCTAAAGTCATAACTTCCTTTTTCCAGGGTAACCCGGGGGAAATCAATGGCCTTAGGATTACCCATCTTGGCCGCTGCATCAATCCGTGGCCCGCCGGGATAGGGGAACCCCAAAACCCGGGCGATTTTATCATAGGCTTCTCCCGCCGCATCATCCCGTGTGCGTCCCACCACTTCAAAATGAACATAATCCCTTAAAACAATGAGATTGCTATGGCCCCCAGAGGTCACCAGTGCCAGCAGTGGCGGTTCTAATTCTGGGTATTGCAGAAAATTAGCAGCAATATGCCCTTCGATATGGTTAACCCCAATGAGGGGCTTCTTTAAGCTATAGGCCAGGGCCTTTGCCTCAGACACCCCAATGAGAAGTGCTCCCACCAGCCCCGGACCATTGGCCACGGCGATGGCATCAATGCCATCCCAGGTTAATCCGGCCTCAGCCAGGGCATCCTCAATAATATAGGGCAGCTTAATGACATGGTTCCGGGATGCAATTTCCGGAACCACCCCACCGTATTTTTGATGGATATCAATTTGGCTATAAATCTGATTGGATAAAATCCGCCGGCCATCGGCAACGATGGCCACCGAGGTTTCATCACAGGATGTTTCAATGCTTAATATGTTCATTCTTGTCTTGTTTCTCCTCACTGCTTTCGATTCTTTTCATTCGGACATACCCCCCAATACCCAGGGCCACAAAGAAAAGGTCCATGGCTGCGGCCATACCGGCAACCCGGAGGGCCAAATGGATAAAATAGGGCTCTGGTACAATGTTAATGAGTAAATCTTTTTTGGGGTCCAGAAGCCATAGATCATTGCTGAAAATCAATCGATGGGCGCCCTCAAAGACCGCTGTAAAATCCATACTTCCCAATAGGGCCAAAAGGATTAACAGGCCTAGCCCCCAAAGGCCGCCGTCAATCAGTCCGCGGTATAGGCCCTTTTGGTCCCTTAAAAACAACGTGGTGCCACAGCACAAAAGGGTTAAAAGGGATACCGCCAGCAGAATACGGGACAAGGCGGTCAAACCAGCCACATCCACCATGTGCTGCTGTTCATCCCCATTGAACAAATGGCGGGTTTGCCCCGCTGTGGTGATGGTAATATCGAAATCCGACCGCTCTCCTTCCAGGTAATTAAAGATTTCCACTGCCACATCACGTAATTCAGAATCCTTCAATCCTGTGCGTTGGCTCACCCGATTAATTTCTGCCTGGGCCATAAAATCATCCACATCATAGACGGACACCGGAATGGCAGCCATCAGAGCAAAGACTAGTATCCCCAGCCCAAGGCAATAAGATAAAACCTTATTCATGGGCATCGGCCCCTTCCAAAAGGGATGTCATCATCAAAATACCATCGGAATGATCCGGATAATAATCCTTCCTCAATCCATTGCGCTCAAAGCCTAACCCTTCATAAAGGTTAATGGCCTTGGTATTTCCGGCTTTAACCTCCAAGGTCATCACCACACAGCCATGACTTCGCCCCACGGCCATGAGTGCCTTCATCAGCTGTTTTCCAAGACCACGGCCCTGGCCCTCGGGAGCAACACCAATATTCATGACCTGGGCCTCATCAACGACACACCAAATCCCTGCAAAGCCCAAAACTTTACCAGCTTCTTCCAGAACGATATACTGGGCCACGGGGTTATCCACTTCCCCTAAAAAGGATTCCTCTGACCAGGGAGACAGTCCACAGGCTTCACACAATTTATTGAGAGGGCCTGCATCCTGGGGCATCATCTTTCGACTCTTCATTTTTTCTTTTGTTCCTCCGCATAGGATGGCCGGATATACATTGGCTCAATGGTTTTGTAATCCTGCATCTGGCCATTTTGAAGCTTTTCGAGGGCCAGCCACGCCGCTGAGGATGCCCGATTCATTCGGACATAGGGCAAAGCTTTGTAGACATCCAGCTCCTCAGACATGGTTTCAAAATATTTGGGAACGCCGTCCCCTAAAACGTGGATGGGGCCATCGGTGGTTTCAGACAGATGGCGAATTAATGCTTCGATGGAAAGCACTGTATCCGGCAGCAGGGTTTCAAAGCAGCCATCGATAAATTGATAAACCCCGGTGTAAACCTGGTCCCTCTGAGCATCCAGAATGGGGCAAATAATCCCCTGGGCACAGGGTAAATTATAGGCCAGGGCCTCCAGGGTGGACACGCCAACCACTGGTTTATTTAAAGCCTGGGCAAAGCCCTTTACTGTGGCCATCCCGATACGCAGCCCCGTAAAGGAGCCCGGGCCACAGACAATGCCAAAGGCGTCTATCTCAGAAATATCCAGCCCGGCATCCATTAAAAGATGGTCGATGGCGGGCAGCAGCTTTTCTGAATGTTTTTTCTGGTGGTTGATAATGACTTCCCCCACCAGCTTTTCTTCCTCTATAACTGCGGCAGAAGCCACAATCGTCGCCGTATCTACCATTAATAAGCGCATTAAATCTCCTTCTTTATTTCCTTTAAATTTGTGTTAATTTCTTCCAACAATGTCTCTGGAAAAATGTCCTGGGGAACCAGCTTTTGGATGCGCCGAAGGGTTAAGCCCATTCGGGCTGCAACACGCAGCTGTTCACCATCTAAAATATCCTCTGGACAATACCGGGCCAGGACACCCCGGGTATCCGGGTTATTCAAAAGGACACTCATTTTATCCTCCACTGAATAGACCGTCGCCACATTGCCCTTCATGATCTTTCCGACCCAATCAAAAATACCGGCAATTAATCCCCTGGAGGTTCCGCCTGCCCCTTCATCCCCCACCTTTAGCCGATCCATGGTAAAGGTGTCTGTCAGATCGCCATTATTCAAATATTCAATCAGAAGCTCAATGGTACGGGGGGCGATCAGTCCATGGGAAGCCGTCGTCAGCTTGCAGATGGGTGTGCTGTAAAACATGGTTTTCGCAAAGCCCTGGAGATCCATGATGTTCTCACCCGTTAACTGTTCCATCTCTCTGGCAATAACCTCAAAGACCCGCGGGCCCTTGGGATGATCCAGGATATCCCCTAAATAGCTGTACTTTGTAATGGTTGGGATATAATTTCGGGTGATTTCCACGTCGCTGACTAAGGGAAGCTCCCGGCTGGATTCCCCCACTTCAATGGTATGGACGCCCCCTTCGGTGCACCATTTTTTCTCCCGGGCATTATAATAGGTGAAGGCATCTTCCTCCAATTCAAATGTCAAGGTAACCGCCTCCCCTGGGTTAAGTGCTACTTTTTTAAAAGCCCGAAGCTCACGAATCGGCCGCATGATTTTAGGGGATTTTTGCCCGGTATACACCTGGACGACGGTTTTACCCTTTACCTCCCCGGTATTCTTTACCCGACAGCCAATTCGAAAAATATTGTTCCCCAGACTCTGAATGTCAAGATCCGTGTATTCAAAGGTTGTATAGGATAATCCAAAGCCAAAGGGATAGCGCACCGGACAGTGGACATGATCATAATGGCGATAGCCCACAAAAATTCCCTCGCCATAAACAGCCGTATTCCCATCCCCGGGGAAGGAATCATAACACCCCGTATCCTGAAGTCTAAAGGGAATGCTTTCCGCTAGATGACCGCTGGGATTCACCTTCCCCGTTAGGATACCTGATAATGCACTGCCAACGGATTCGCCCCCCAGCCAGGCCTCGATGATGGCTTGGGCGGCATCCCCTTCAGCAAGATCCAGGGCTCCGCCATTCATATAAATGAGAACCGTATGGGGATTGGCCTGGGAAATGGTAGTAATCAGATCCTGCTGGTTCTTTGGAAGGGCCATATCCCCGCGGTCATACCCCTCAGATTCCCATTGGGCGGGAAGCCCGACAAAGAGTAAGACGACATCCGCATGGGTGGCCAAGGTCTGAGCTTCTGCCATCAAACATCCATTGCGCTCGGTATCACTATCCGAATACCCCTGGCTGGAAACAATCTCTATTCCCGACTCCAGGGACTTTGTGAGGGCCTCGTAGGGGGTATCAATGCTGATTTCATTGATTTTCGAGCTCCCGGCTCCCTGAATTCTTGGATCAAAGGCCATTTTACCAATGATGGCTACCTTCTTATATTTGTCCTTCGTAATGGGGAGAAGATTTCCCTCGTTTTTAAGCAAGACGATGCTTTCCTCTGCAATGCGCCGGGCTAAGGCATGCTGGGCCTCATAATCCACCGCCCCACTGGATTCTTCCCATTGTTCCCGGTGTTTAGCCACCGTTAAAGCAAAATCGATATTACGTTCCACTAAGGCATTTAGACTGCTTTTGCGCAGGGTCCCATTTTGGATGGCGCAGGCCACCTGCTGATCTCCCACACCGCCACTCCCTGGCATTTCCAGATCCACCCCAGCTTTGACGCCCTTTACCCGATTATACACCCCATTCCAATCGGTCATGACGATCCCGTCGAATCCCCATTCCCTGCGGAGTACATCCGTTATAAGAGCCTTATTTTGGCTCATAAAGGTGCCATTCACCGCATTGTAAGCAGACATAACCGCCATGGGGTGGCTATTTTTAATGGCAATTTCAAATCCCTTGAGATAGATTTCCCGGAGGGTACGCTCATCGATATGGGCATCCACCGTCATCCGACGGGTCTCCTGATTATTGGCCACAAAATGCTTGAGGGTACAGCCCACGGATTCCGCTGCCGCCCCCTTCACAAAGGCAGACGCCAATTGACCAGAGAGTAATGGGTCTTCGGAATAGTACTCAAAATTACGACCGCATAAGGGCGAGCGCTTAATATTCAGCCCTGGTCCCAGGATAAGATCTACCCCCAGCTTTTTAGCCTCTTTGGCAATGGCGGCCGCCATCTCTGAGATCAGGGCCGTATTCCAGCTGCAGGCAGATAGCCCCGCCGTTGGGAAGCAGGTTGACGGATAGCTATCAGCAGCGTTAAAGCCTTCCCGAGGTTTTTCCACACGCATGCCATTGGGCCCATCAGACATCACTACTGCCGGAATTCCAAGATCCTCGTAAGCTTCCGTTTCCCAATCATTTTTTCCTGAACAAAGGGATGCCTGTTGCTTTAACGTCATCCTTCTCCGTATCTTCTTTGCACATTCAGACATATTTTCATCCGTCCCTTCTACATTGTGTAAAGGCGCCCCATACCATTAAAGCCGGCACGAGTATTCCTCCGAAAAGCGACATCCACAAATCCGAGGATGCGCCACTTAAGCTGGTCTGAAACAACATTTGAATAAATTGTACCCCCATGAGGATCATTCCCATCCAAAATAAACGCTGCATCCAGGGCCAATCATAAAGATGGCGCAGGACTAAAATACCCGTGACCATCTCCAAGCCATAAATGCATCCATAAACCACCATCTTTATATAATAAACGGCAATGGGCAGGTCACTGGCTTCACTCATGGCCAATCGCACCGAAGCATCCACCATCATGAAACCGACCAATCCCACCACCGCGAAGATAACCCCAAACACCCCGATGATAATCATTAAAATTCCACCGATCCGCAGTCTGTTCATCCGTTAACCTCCATGTTTTATCCACGCCTTATATTGTTTAATATTATAGCACAGACTGATGCCAAAGTTAGGAGTTTTCCCTTATAATTGACAAAGTGACGATTTAACCCTATTATTATAGGTATGAAATCTCAGTTAGCTAAATTTAAGAAAATTAAAGACAAGCCCTTATCCGATATTTTACACATTTTGCACCTCAGTGAAGAACGCCTTTACAAACTGTGCCATATGTGGATCGATCAGGGCCACCTCAAAAAAGATGACCCCATTTTCACAGAAATACGGGAACACCGACAAGCCCGAAGACAACACGCCATCCAAAACCGACGCGAACAGGAATTGAAAGCCTATCAGGAATTACGGGATGCTGATCTGACCATCGGTGAAACGGCCAAACGCCTGCGCTTTTCCAGGCTGAAAATGGATCACTTTTTCAAAAAATGGTACCAAACCCTCTCTCAACAGGAACATTCTGATACTGAAATTGCACATATTCTCCGGGTCAATACTACCCATTATGAAAATATTCGCACAGAGTATGAGGAAGAGGCCCGACTCAAATCAGAAGCCCGGGAGCGCCGCCTCTCTGCCAACCGCCTTTACGCCGATACCCATCTGGCTGGTATCCAGGAGGATTTGCAAAGGGGCACCCAGCGCTACTTAATCTTTGACATTGAAGCCATACAATGCCCCGATGAACCCATTGAAATTTCCATGATTGACTGCCATGGCAATACGGTTCTCAATCAACTCATCAAGCCCGTAAATAACATTAACTGGCGTATTGAAAAGCTCACTGGCATCACCAATGACATGGTTGCCCATCAGCCCAACATCCACAGTGTCATGCCCATTATTAAAGAACTGACCCAGGGGCGCACACTCCTATCCTGGGGGTCAGATTACGATGCAGTCCTCTTTAAAGCGGCGTGTGAAGAAACCGGTACTGACTTAAAATGCACCTTTGGATGTGCCCAGCGCATTCATATGGGCGTCCTGGATTCTAAAAACCAAATTGCCCTGGGAACCGCAGCGGGCACCAACACCCAAAGCCATCGGGCCCTGGATGATTGCCTCCTGGTCCTCGATATTTTAAAACGAGACATTGCATTGAAAGGACTCTAGTATGGAAACGGACTATAATCTCAGCCTGCTCTTTTTATACTTCTTTTTTTATGCCGTACTTGGATGGTGCAGCGAGGTTGTTTATTGTTCAATTCCCCAAAAGAAATTTGTGAATCGCGGCTTTTTAATTGGCCCTTATTGTCCCATTTATGGGGTTGGGGCCATTATCCTGATTTTTCTTCTAACTCCTTTTTTAACCAATCCCATTTTTGTTTTTATCGTTGGGGTGGGATCGACCTCTACTTTAGAGTACCTGACAAGCTGGGGTATGGAAAAGCTCTTTCATGCCACCTGGTGGGACTATTCAAGCTGCCGGTTTAACCTAAGGGGCCGCATTTGTCTCAAAAACTCTGTGCTTTTCGGCATCATGTCCGTTGTGCTTTTGTACATCATCCATCCCCTTACCGCTGATTTTCTCAATGGGCTTCCCACCATGGCCGTCCTTATCATGGCCAGTGTCCTGGTGTGCCTGATGCTCATTGATCTCGTGATTTCCACCATTGAGACCATCGATTTGAAAAATAAGATTTATCATGTCTCGGAGCTGGCAGATATTGTGATCTCTGATTTAAGGGATCTGGGCGTCAGCACAATGACCCAGTTCTCTGAAAAGCTGGGAGATACCCGAAAGGCCGCCGATGCCCTTCGGAGCAATGCGGCGGCCAGTCTGGATGATTTGGAAATGCGTCTCAATCATTTTGCAGAAAACCTTCGGGAAAAAAAGGGTCTCCACCGCTATGCTCATCGCCGTCTGCTCGGAGCTTTTCCCGCCCTTAAATCCCAGGTTGATGCCAAAGCCACCGAAGTTTACCGCAGTGCTATGACCCGGAACAAGCACCTTCGAAAAGCAAAAAAGCAATTGTTAAAACTAAAGAAAAAGGACCATACCAAGGAACGATGAAACCACTCTCACACAGCCAACTCAATTTATTAAGTCAAATAACAGCCCTTGCACTCCCCGTCCCCCCTGAAAACGTCCCGTGTCTGACGGTTGCCAGTATGGTAAATTTTCACGCAGATCGAGTGAAATACCTTGATGGGGATGCTGCCATGTCCCCCAGGGAGTGGCAGGAATCCCTCAGCCGTATTCAGCAGGATGAGCAGCTGATGGGTCTGCACATCTTAGCCTCCATCGACCGCCCCTATAACGGCCTTCATAGCCTGTGCTTTAGCGATGAAACCCGGGAACGGGGGGTTTTAACCTTCCGTGGAACCGTCAGCCTTGGGGGATGGATTGATAATTACCGAGGGGGCTTTGTGCCCGATACACCCCAGCAGGCCAGCGCCCTGGCCTTTAAGCACCGCATGGACCGGGAGTACCATTTTAAAACCTACGATCTGGCCGGACACTCAAAGGGTGGCAATTGTGCCCAATACATTACGATTTTAGAGGGCAACACCATCGACCGATGCCTCACCTTTAATGCTCCCGGCTTCTCCGCCGAATTTGTGGAAAAATACAATGACGGGATAAACGCCTATCAACATAAAATAACGGCCTACGAGGGGGCCTATGATATGGTCAATGTGCTCTTAAACAGTGTGGCTGGGGAGCGTATCGTGGTGGATAAGGGCAGCATGGACCCTAACCAAAACCATAAGCCCAATCGTTTTTTAGATGCCCGGGGCCAGATCCGCAGACGCCGAAAACGAAACCCCATTCTGGTGGCCATGCAAAACGCCACCATTGGCCTCACCTTTGCCGCCAAGGATGCCAAGGCCCATGTCCAGGAGATGAATAAGAAGAAAAAGAAAAAAACCGGAACCCATTCCTGAGTTCCGGTTAAGTCCATCAAAATAATCCATTAGTACTTAATCCCATTCCAATACACCGGAGTGAAGATTTCTGCCTTTTCCGGCATATGGACATCCTGCAGCGCCCATTTTTTAAATTCTTCAAAGCCGGTACGATCGACAATATAGCCGATATGTTCCTTCCCGCCCGGGGAGGTGGGGTCGATGTATTCTTTAACATAGTCGTAGGTATTGAGGATGATTTTCACAATACTTTCTGCATCCGCCCATTTGATAAAGTCCTGGCCCATCCGGGGATTTTTCTTCCCCGTCCGGCCAAAGAGGGTCAGGCGGTAGTATTTTTCAGAACTCCGAGTCCAGGCGACATTGGGACAGGCCAATACACATTCCCCGCAGCCAATGCAGTGGTCTGCATCCCGCCGGGGCTGGAAATTAATGGGGGTTAAAACATCCGCAGATTTCCGTTTACAGGCTTTGATACAAGCCCCACAACTCACGCAGCGGGTCGAATCAAATTGGGGCTCTGTCATCCCCATGATGCCAAAATCGTGCATTCGAACTTTCACACAATCGTTGGGGCAGCCCGTTACCGCTACCTTGAAATGTAAATCATTGGGGAAAATAGCCTTTTCGATTTTCCTGGCCAGGGCCGTTGTATCGTAGCAGGCATAGGGACAGACCTTATTCCCAATACAGGCCACAATATTTCGGGTACCTGCTGCTGGATATCCCCCCAGAACTTCCTCCTGATTAATCTCGAGCCCATCGATGAGATCCTGAAGGGCTTGATTGACCTCAGGCATCTTGTCAAAGGGGATACCGGTAATTTCAAATCCCTGACGACTGGTGAGATGGACCCCGCCATCCCCGTACTCCTGGGCAATTCTCTGGATATCCCCAAGGTATTTTGCCTCTATATGACCACCAGGAACCCGAATCCGGGAAGCCGCAATCCCTCTTTTTTTTGTGACACGAAAGGCATTCTTTTTAAGCTTCTTTGTATTAATATCCATGATGCATTCCTTCCTAGTCCACCAAATTTTTTCCGATGGTGTACTTGAACACCGGTCCATCCAGGCAGACATAGGCTTCACCAATGCGGCAATGGCCACATTTTCCTAATCCACAACACATTTTTCGCTCCTGGGATATCCAGATATTTTCTTCCTGAAGGCCAATGCCCAACAGTCCCTGGACTGAAAAACGCATCATTGCCGGAGGGCCCACCACAATGGCCACTGCTGTCCGGGGATTCTTCAATTTGATTTTCGGGATAAACTCTGTCACCAGCCCAACCTGACAGGCCGTATCTCCCTCGGCACAGTCCACGGTCAGTATGACATCCATGGTTTTCTGCCATTTTTCAATATCAGACCGAAACAACGTATCACTTGGGGTTTTAAAGCCGCAAATCAGAGTCATCCCCTGACGTTTTTCAGGGTGCTCCGCGAAATACTCTACCACGCCCCGAACTGGAGATAATCCTGTTCCCCCAGCCATCACAACAATTTCTTTACCCGCATAATCCGAGACATCAAAGCCATTGCCGTAGGGTCCCCTGAGGAACAGGGTTCGCCCGGTGTAATATTCAAAGACCTCGTCGGTCACCCGGCCAACCCGCCGGATGGTGAGGTCCACATAATCAGAGCCAATGCCGCTGACCGAAATGGGGGCTTCACCATATTTCGGAATGGACACCTCAAAAAACTGCCCGGGGCGAACATCCCCCACATAAGCCATCCTGAAAGTATATTCAATATCCGTATGTTTTGAAATGGCCAATACCTTTGATGGAAATGGAATATAATGATTATTCTTCATTACTACTTACCTCCTTCATGGCTTGCTCAAGGCCATTAATCCCATGGGAAAAGGAAATATACTCGGGGCAAACATCATCGCAACGACCGCATCCGACACACATCTGAAAGCCATGCTTCGCCTTAAAATCCAGGACCTTATGGAGGACCTTGAACCGCATCCGCTGACCGTTTTTCTGACGGTAACTTCCGCCGCCAGCCACATCGGTAAAGCCATCCACCATACAGGAGGCCCACACCCGCCGGCGTTCCCCGGCCTTACCGTTTTCAGTATAGGGCATATCCTGCATGGTGAAGCAGGTACAGGTGGGACAGACAAAGTTACATCGCCCACAGGCAATACACCGGCTGTCGTAATCATTCCACAGGGCACTGCCTGCTACCCGTGCATCTAAGTTTTCAGGGATTTTCACGGTCACTGCATTTTCTGACACAAACTCAGGCGTAACCGCCTGCTGGGGAATGCCATCCTCAAGGAGCCGGTTCTGCCAAAGCGCATTTTGACAATCCACGTGGAAGGCACCGTCCTTGGAATCGACACTCAAATCGTAATCGCTGGTTTCATTCGTCCCCATGGAAACGCAAAAACAATTCTCGTAGGAATGGGGGCATCCAATAAGGATGATCTTCATCTTCTCCCGAAGGCGTTTGTAGTAATAATCCTCGGGGCCATTGTCTAAATACATGGCATCCAGAACTTTTAGGCCATGAATATCACAGCTGCGTATAAAGACTACCGCCCCCTTCTGGGGTGCGTCCGCCAGAGTTACCTTATCCTCGGTAAAATAGAATAAAGTTTCAATCACCGGGAGCAGCACCTCTTTAAATGAATACAGGGATTTCTCTTCAAATTCAATCTCCGATACCGATGATACTTCGCCGTAACGGATGATATCCGTATCGGAATATATCCCATCCCCGGGATAACGCCTTGGGGCAAAAATCCGATAATCTGATGCCAGGTCAGAAAGATATTGGTCCATTTCCGCCTGAGTCAATACAAAACCCATTGCACACCTCCTACACGTTTTTAAGTTTTCTTAAACCATGCCATGCTTACTTCGTTAAAAAACAGTCAATTCTTTTATCACACAGTATATCGCAAAAAAGAGAAACAAGATGTTGCACAGGCAACATTTTGTTTCTCTTTCATGGCTCTTTTAAGAGACGGAAGGACCTTTTCTCAAAATCGATCACGCCCTCCGCCTTCATATTTCCCAGTTCCCGGGTCAGGGCGCTGCGGTCAGCACATAAATACTCCGCCAACTCAGTACGCCCCAGGGATATTTCAAAATAACGGCAATGCTGATACTGGGCCTGGATGGAAAGATAGGCCATAATTTTTTTCCTCAGGTTTTTTGAAATCACTTCTACCTTGCCGTATTCTTCAAAATATCCCATGGCTGTTTCCTTTTCGTTATTTTTAGCAAAGCCGTCCAATAGCCCAAACGCTTTTACGCTTAAAACTTATTCCGAAGCCGATGTTTTTTCATCGATGACAGTAAAGCGTCCGTCTTTAAAATCAATGGTTAATACATCCCCTTCATCCAGACTTCCCCGGATGATTTCCTTGCCCACCATGGTTTCAATGTTCTTTTGAATAAACCGTTTCAGTGGACGGGCTCCATAGCTTGGGTCGTAGCCCTGATCAATAATGGCTTCCTTGGCGCCTTCGGTTAAAACCACCGATAAACGGTTATCCTCCAGACGTTTTTGCAGCTCGACCATCATCAAATCGACAATATGGGTAATGGATTCCCGGGATAATGGCTTGTAAAGCACAATTTCATCGATCCGGTTGAGGAATTCCGGCCGAAAATAGTTTCTGAGGGAAGACATCACGGCATCTTCTGTTTCTTCCTTAATCTCTCCATCCGGCCCAATACCCTCTAACAGAAATTCCGACCCAATATTGCTGGTCATAATAATAATGGTATTCTTAAAGTCCACCGTCCGGCCCTGGGAATCGGTAATTCGACCATCATCCAGTACCTGGAGCAGAATATTAAAGACATCCTTGTGGGCCTTTTCAATTTCATCCAGAAGGATGACAGAATAGGGTTTACGCCGGACGGCTTCAGTCAGCTGCCCGCCTTCTTCATACCCTACATATCCCGGAGGTGCCCCAATCAGGCGGCTCACCGAGAATTTTTCCATATATTCACTCATATCAATACGGACCATATTGTTTTCTGTATCAAAGAGATTGGCCGCCACAGCCTTAGCCAGCTCGGTTTTCCCAACCCCTGTGGGTCCTAAAAACAGGAAGGAGCCAATGGGGGTATTGGGGTTCTTTATCCCAGCCCGGGACCGGATAATGGCATCCACAACCTTTTTAATGGGCTCTTCCTGACCAATGACCCGTTCCTCCAGGGTTTCTTCCAAATTAAGAAGTTTTTCCCGTTCACCGGAGACCAGTTTACTCAGGGGGATACCCGTCCAATTGGAAATAATTTCTGCAATTTCTTCTTCAGAAACCCGTTCCCGGATCAGAGAGTCATCCGCACCCTTGCTTTCCGCAAGCGCTTCTAACTCTTCCATCTTTTTCTTTAGCTCTGGCAGCTTGCCATACTTCAGTTCCGCTGCTTTATCCAGATCGTATGCCCGTTCGGCCTTTTCAATTTGATGATTAACCGAATCGATTTCCTCTTTTACCTTCTGAACTTCTTCAACGGCATCCTTTTCATTTTGCCATTGAATTTTCATGCCATTGAAATCATCCTTGTATTCAGCTAATTCCTTTTGGAGCCGTTCAAGGCGTTCCTTGGAGAGCTTATCATCATCCTTTTTCAAGGCCGCTTCTTCAATTTCCATTTGGATGATCTTCCGGTTAACCTCGTCCATTTCTACTGGCATGGAGTCGATTTCCGTCCGGATCATGGCGCAGGCCTCATCCACTAAGTCGATGGCCTTGTCTGGCAGGAAACGGTCCGAGATATAACGATTGGACAGCACTGCCGCAGAGACCAGGGCATTGTCTAAAATTTTAACCCCATGAAAGATTTCATAGCGTTCCTTCAGCCCTCGGAGGATGGCGATGGTATCTTCAACGGTGGGTTCATCCACCATAACTGGCTGGAACCGACGTTCCAGTGCCGGATCTTTTTCAATATACTGACGGTATTCATCCAGAGTCGTCGCCCCAATACAATGGAGCTCGCCCCTTGCCAGCATAGGTTTTAGCATATTGCCGGCATCCATGGCGCCGTCTGTTTTGCCTGCCCCCACAATGGTGTGAAGCTCATCGATAAAGAGGATGATTTCCCCATCAGAATCTTTAACTTCCTTCAATACAGCCTTAAAGCGCTCTTCAAATTCACCGCGGTATTTGGCCCCGGCGACCAGTGCCCCCAAGTCAAGAGAGATGATGCGCTTGCCCTTCAAACCTTCAGGGACATCCCCGGCGACAATCCGGGCTGCTAATCCCTCGACGATAGCCGTTTTACCGACCCCCGGTTCCCCAATGAGCACCGGGTTATTTTTCGTCTTCCGGGACAAGATCCGAATGGTATGGCGAATTTCAGAATCCCGCCCGATGACAGGGTCCAGCTTGTTATCCATACAATCCTGAACCAGATCATGACCATATTGAGCCAGAGCTTCGTAGGTGGTTTCGGGATGATCCGAGGTTACCTTTTGGCCTCCTCTCACTTCATTTAATACCGTATCGATGCTGGCCTTTGTAATGCCATAGCGTCCCAACAGCTCCACCACCGGGCTTTTTTTGCCTAAATCAAACATTCCCAGGAGAATATGCTCCACGGAAATGTATTGATCATCCATATTCTTTGCTATTTTATAGGCCTCATTCAGGACCTTTTCAGTGTCTCGGCTGATGTATACCTTACCCGGCTCCCGGCCGGGCCCACTCATTGATGGCTTGTTCGCCACCAACCGCTTTAATTCTTCAATAATGGGGTACGTCGATTTTCCCATTCGTTCAAAAATCCGGGAGACCACGCCATTTTCCTGGGTCACTAGAGCCAGTAAAAGATGGTCCGGTTCGATTTCCGGCGCATTATGATCAAGGGCAATTTTTTCAGCATCCTTGACCGCCTCAATGGATTTTTGAGTCAACATATTCATATCCATAGTATACACCTCACTTTGTGTTCATTTTATTTGTTATTCATTCTTATAATAGCTTGTATAGATGTCTTCAAGTTCTCCAGCAATATTTACCCCTGAATCAACATCTGCAAAATAGTGGGTCATTGCAGAATCAATCATCTGCAGGTATCGGGTTAAGGTTTCAGTAATGCTCTCCACATCCCGGGTGACTTCTCCGCTGGTTTTAAACTCCCGTACAAATTTATGGTTGGTGTCCCCTGGTCCGTATTGACCATCGGTGACCGCATGGGATGACTCAATTCCTTTTATAATATCAAAAAAATCCTGGAAATGGGCATTCAAATCCTGGGACTGGGTACGGGAGCTAATTTTTAGAACAGCGTACTTCGTTCCGCCATTTCCGATGAATTCATAGCTGTATCGCACCTTGGGACGATATTTGTACTTCAGGCTCTTGCCAAACTGAATACTGGAGTTTTTAACCATCTGTCCCACAGATAGTTTGTTTTCAAAATTCTCTTCCAGGGATTCTAGTACCGCCTGAACCTTTTGTTCCGGCGTTTCTAACCCAATATGCTCAGCTAAAATATCATTAATAAGCTGGGATCGGTTCGTATTCTTTAAATAAGCCAGTTGATCGATCTGCTCGACAATCTCGTCAAACAGCATCAGACTATAAACGCTCTTCTTCATATCTACACCTCACTATGTACTTATCATACAGCCTACCTCTAAATTTGTCAATTAATATATGTAAATTAAGTTACAGTTTATATTTTTTTAATTTTGATTTAAGGTGGATTGATTACTTAAAAGAAAATTAAAAAAAGGCAGCTACCGGAGCAGCTGCCTTAATTCGTCCTAAGAATACATGCGATTCGTCCCTATTTTTGGTAAGAAGCATAAACCGCTTCTAAATCATCTCTGGATAAGGTATCCATGACATATTGGGCATATTCGGCACCGGTTGCACCAGTATCCCGCCCTGTCAACTCGAGCTTCTTTTCAAACAAGCCACAGATATCCAGGGCCATCTGAAGCTTTTTCGCTTCGTCATTTTTCCCGATATGTTCCAGAAGCAGACCCGCCGCCCGGAGCATACTACAAGGATCGGCGTATTGGCCACGGCCTTCTTTGACCATCCGGGGTGCTGAGCCATGGATGGCTTCAAACATGGCATAGCGTTTGCCGATGTTGGCTGATCCGGCGGTTCCAACGCCACCCTGGAATTCAGCGGCTTCATCCGTTAAAATATCCCCATAAAGGTTAGGCAGAACCATAACCTTAAACTGGGTCCGGCGTTTTTCATCCACCAGTTTAGCCGTCATAATATCGATATACCAGTCATCCATTTCCACTTCCGGGTATTCCTTGGCAATGGCCTTAGCCGTATCTAAGAATTTACCGTCCGTGGTCTTGATGACGTTAGCCTTGGTGACCACCGTTACCTTATTTTTCCCGGATTTTTGGGCATAATCAAAGGCGGCACGAATAATCCGTTCAGAGCCCTCCTGGGTTGCTACGGTAAAATCAATGGCTAAATCATCATTTACATGGATGCCCTTACTGCCAACGGCGTAACCACCTTCAGTATTCTCCCGATAGAACATCCAGTCGATCCCCTGTTCCGGCACACTTACCGGGCGCACATTAGCAAAGAGATCCAATTCCTTACGCATAGCCACATTGGCACTTTCAATGTTCGGCCATTCATCCCCTTCCCGCGGGGTTGTTGTCGGTCCCTTCAGAATAACATCACAGGCCTTCAGCTCAGCCAGTACATCATCTGGAATCGCCTTGCCGCAAGCGGCACGGTTTTCAATGGTCAACCCGTCAATTTCCTTGAACTCGACGCGTCCAGAGGCAACATCATCCTTTAACAAAAAGGCTAAAACCCTTTCGCCTTCAGCTGTAATAAAAGGTCCAATGCCATCACCGCCACACACGCCAATGACAATATGATCCTTATTGGCGAAATCAACAAAGTCCTTTTCTTCCTTCATCTTCTGGATTCTGGCGAATTGCTCCTCGATGATCTGTGCAAAGTGATTCTTTGCCGCTTCAATTTCTACGCTGTAATTATTTCCCATTTTTCCTCCAGTATATCTTAATTTTTTTATTGGCTGATGACTAAGCCGCCCGAAGCTTCCGATAAAGCTTACGCGGCGTATGCTCCTGGGCCATTTCCTTAATGGCCACCCCTTTATCCACCATGGTAACCACCCAGCTCTCCAAATGCATGGGGGGCACAATGGTTAAAGGAAACATATGCTTGAGGATCATATCCTCTTCTTTTTCATTTAAATTAAAATAAATGGTCGCATTGCGCAGGGCATCCTTGGGATGCTTAAAGCCATGCATTTCTTTGATCCGCCCAAATCCCTTCCCATTTTTTTCAGCGTCCTTCCAATCTTCAAAAAAGAAATCATGGAGTAACGCCCCGCGTGCAACGGATTCGGCATCCAAACCTAATTTTTTTGCAATAACGTATGAATTGTAGGCCACAGAAATACAATGCTCCTGCAAGCCATTACCGTGGTGCTCTATGGACTTTAGTCCTATGAATTTGGGATGATTCAGAATATCCCAAACAATCCCTTCAAACTCGACTTGATACTTTCTATCTTTCATAAAACCTTCACTTCCCGAAAAGAATTTGTGCTCAACATCTCCCTTTCTGATTGAATTATACCACAAAAAAAATTCATTTCATTAAAAATTTCTAAATTGTATACAATATCTTTTTGTCCTTTTATGCTATCATAATAGACGCAAGAATTTTAAAGGAAGTGCACCCCATGAAAGAACGCTTTAGAAAAAAGTTTGAAGAACAGTTGGCTATTTCAGAATCTATGATTCTTTGTCTTACCCTCGCCATCGTCGGAGGCTTTTTAGACGCCTATACCTATATTTCCCGGGGACAGGTCTTTGCCAATGCCCAAACCGGTAATATCGTTTTGCTTGGAATCGGGATTGCCAAGGGAGAACCCATGGTGGCGGTCCATTATCTTCTCCCCATCCTGGCCTTTGCTGTGGGCATTGTAGTATCCGAATATTTAAAGTCCATCAACAGCGACAATCTGCATTGGCGGCAGCTGGTCATCGGTATCGAATTCGTCATCATCGCCATCGTCGGCTTTCTCGGTCCCGATCACCTTGATTATATTGCCAATGTCGCCATTTCCTTTGTCTGTGCCCTCCAGGTTCAGGCCTTTCGGCGCATCCATGGCACTCCCTTTGCCACCACCATGTGTACTGGCAACCTGCGAACCGGCATGGAGTTTTTCTGTGTCTACCTGAAAACCCATGATCCCTCGAAGCTCCGAAAAACCCTCCAGTATTTTGGGGTCATTGCCTTCTTTGCCCTGGGGGCATTCCTGGGAGCTCACCTCACCTGGCGATGGGATGCCCATGCCATCTTCTTTTGTAATATCCTTTTGGCAATTGTCTTTTTGCTATTGTTTGAGGAGAAGCGGTTTTATAAGGAAAGGATATAAAAAAAGCGCTGAATCCAGCGCCTCTCAGGTTTTAATTTTTTAAAACCATACAAACATCAATTTTCTTTCCTACTTTAGCCGTTGTTTTAACTATACACCAACTCTATATTCGATCCAAGGGTGCTTGTTCAAAAATAATATTTTATTGTTCAAACATTGAAAGCAACACCTTTATTTAAGATTTATACACCTTCTAAAAGATCAGTCAGATTTTTCAGGCTCTTTTTAAATTCAAAAAACTCATCTTCTAAATGAGTATCCTTCCCAGCACGTAATACCTCGACAATCTTTGAAATACTAACGTATAGAGGTGTGATACCGGTATTTCCACAAATCCCCTTTAAAGTGTGCGCTGAGTCGAAGGCAGCTGTTAAATCACCACTGGCTAAATTTTTTTCAAGTTCATTAATCGCATTATCCTGAGTCACCAAAGTTATACAATCCACCAATAGTTCAGAATCTCCCGCCATTCGATCTAAAGCGCCATCAATATCACAACCATAGTCCTTCAATTTTTGTAATAATGCTTCCATCCCAATTTCTCCTTTGAGTATTATTTAAATGACACGTTTCGAAAGATATATTTTAAAAAGTTTACTCAATCGTCTTTAATGCTCGGATCGTCTGTTCGTAGTCAGCTTCTATATCTTGAAAACAAGCAATCGCCAACGGGATATCCTTCCCCTCCCGAAGTGCCTCAACAAAAGGCTCGATATGCTTTAATAAAAAGAAAAAGCTGAGATTTCCTACCACCCCTTTAAGGGTATGCGCCAATAAAAAAGCCTCTTGATATTCCTCTTGATCCATTGCCGTTTTCAATCGACCATAAGTTGAATCTTCCAAAAATCGTTTAAGATATTTTTGATAAAGGACATCTTTTCCAGAAAATCGTTTTAGGCCATCGATATAATCAATCCCATTTTGCTTTAAAAATTCAATATCCATTGCTTTCTCCATAAACTATTGTCTTTAAAATATAATTCTCTTTCGTAAAATCAAACCACTTACTTTAAAGATATTATAATTATAGACGCATTGTAACGAAAACTCAAGTAAATCTATCTTTTCAAATCGGATATCTTCGCAAAAATACAAAATGATGCTATAATAAAGCTAAAAATAGAATGGAAAAAGTTTATGCCAACAGCAGAAGATCGAAAAAAGAATATAGAACGCGTTTATGAAGCGGCAACACAATGCTTTTTGGAAATGGGAATCCACGCGACTCAGCAAAAGGATATCGCAGAACGGGCGGGGTTAACCACACGTTCCCTTCAGCGATATTTTCCATCAAAGGATGCCATGCTCCTGGCCGTCTTAAAAAAATTAATTTATGAGCACTGTATCGAACTTTTAAAAGCTTTTGAAAACTATAACCGTAAACCCCATACTGGGCTGGAACAAACACTCTTTTGGCTACAGCTTCATTTTCCTCTCGTTGGTGATTATTCAAAGAAGTTATTGCTATTAATTGAAATTGATATTTATTTAAAAAGGCAAAAGATCCAAACCAGTGAGATTATCCATGAGATTCCAGTGATCACCAAAACAACGGCCATTTTACAAAGTACCATTGAAAAGGGAATTCAGGATGGCAGCATTAAGGAACACCTTAATCCAAAATGGGAGAGAACCATGATTTCAACCACCTTTATCGGATTAATCCAGCGAATCGTTATCCTGGGAGAGAATCGTTTCGAATCGGAATACGGCTGTCCTTCTCAGGATATTATCGATGCCTACCTGATGTCTTTGAAAAACACTTTAATACGCACTCATTAAAAAAACAAGAAGCCCCATTCAGTCTCCAATGGGGCTTCTTGTTTTTAGTTTTTCTTATTATCCAAGTTTAATCATTCCAAACAAATCATTGAGGGCTTCACTCATGGTTGGATGGGTATAGATTTGATCCCGTAGCACGGTATAATCAGCCCCCATATCCATAGCAAGCTTAACAATATTAATCACTTCATAGGATTCTTCACAAAAGAGCATGGCCCCTAAAATTTTACCGGTATCTGCATCAACGATGGCTTTTAGCAAACCTTCAGGCACCTTCTGGACCTGAGCCTTTGGCACCGCGGCAGCCGGCATTTTAGCAACGACATAATTATATCCTGCGGCTTTGGCCTCTTCTTCATTTAAACCAACCCGTGAAAACGCAGGGGCGATAAAGACACTATAGGGTACATTGCTGCGCTTCGCTGTGGAGCGGGTTGCCGTGCCATAAACCTGTGGCAGGACAATACGATAATCATCCAGGGATACATAAGTGAATTGTAACCCTCCTGCAACATCGCCCATTGCCCAAATATTGGGAGCAGTGGTTTTCAAATACTCGTCGACCTTGATGGCCCCCCGATCCGTTAATTCAACACCAGCCTCTTCAACATTCAGACCCGCTACATTTGGCTTTCTACCAGTGGCAATCAGGACCGCATCTGCCTCTAAAACCGTTTCTTTCCCAGCTACGGTATAATGTACCTGAGCCGTCTTCCCATCATTTTCGATGGCAGTGGTGCTGGCTGAAAAGACAAATTTAACACCACGTTTTTCAAAGACAGCCTGAATGGCATCGGCTATATCCCGATCCTCCCTGGGAATAAAGGTATCCTCCACCTGGATGACGGTAACCTCCGACCCAAAGCCAGTGTACATGGAAGCAAATTCAAGTCCGATGTATCCGCCCCCGATAATGACTAAATGCTTTGGCAATTTTTCCAAAGAGAGCATCCCTTCACTGGTATAAACAAAGGGATTCCCTTTAATCCCCTGAATGGGAGGAACAAAGGAGGTTGACCCGGTATTAATGAAAATTTTATCGCCTTCCAGAATGGTATCTCCATTGTCAGTATGGACCTTAACCTGATTTTGGGAGACAAAGCTTCCTTCCCCATCATAGACCGTTACATTGGGATGGTCTGCCAGCTTCGCATAGTTTTTACCCCGAAGCATATCCGTTAACCGGACCTTTTCTGCGATAGCGGCCTTAAAACGCCGGCTTTTTTCATCAAAGCCACCACCGTTTAAATCCGATAGGTGTGCACTGCGAACCAAGGATTTTGACGGAATACATCCAACATTGATACAGGTTCCCCCATACATTTTAGAATCTTTTTCAATAAGCGCAACTTTTTTACCCTGGCCAGCCAAAGCTCCTGCCATTGTTTTTCCACCTTTGCCAAACCCAATGATAATTGCATCGTACTTCATAATAGCCTCCTGAATTATTGATTATTCGTTGCTTCAAACAGCCGATTCTCAACCATCGAAATGGTAATCTTTGCCAAATACTGTCGACATTCCTGATCCATTCCTTCAAACATTTCATCCATTACCGCTGCAATGCCAGAGGATATTTGACAATCCTTATCCACATCCCCGGAACGCCACGGCTGCTTAATGACATGGCTACCCACTGCATCAAAAGTATCTAACAGGGTAATCTCACCGGAGGGATCTGCCAGTTCATACCCACCGATGACTCCAGCATGACCAACGACCAGGTTGGCTTTACACAGTTTTCCCATTACCTTTCGGATACGGGCCGGATTAGTACATACATTATCTGCTAGCTCCTCACTTGAAACTTTATAGTCGTGATGCTTCAAATAAACGAGGGAATGTACGGCTACAATAAATTCTCCTGTCATAAAAAACCTCCTTTGCACCTACTATTCTGTCGTTAATCCATCGGTCCAGGTGTTCACGCCGCCAAAATCATAGATGTGGTCATAACCCAGAGAGACCAATTTTTCAGCAGCCTGTCGGCTGCGATTCCCGGAACGGCAGTAAACTAAAATGGTGGCCTGTTTATCAGTCAATTGCTTTTCTCCACCATTTCCAATGGTCCCCAAGGGAATATTAATGGCTCCCTGAATGTGTCCGCCCGCATATTCATCAGGCTCACGGACATCCACGATGGTTAATGCTTGCCCCGAATCCATCATCCCCTTGGCTTGGGATGAGGAAATGGTTTCATATCCTGCTTTGTGGCTGTTTTGCCGACTATAAAATAGCCAGCCACCAATACCGATTAAGGCGGCAAGGACGATTACGATAATCCAAACCTTCATTTTTCACCTCTGTAATTATATTAGTTACTTTTTATAACTGTAATTATAAATCGTACAATTAAAATTGTCAATTCTTTTTTTATTTTCTTACAAATGAACCAAGCCGACAGCAGAGCTGTCGGCTTGGTTTAAAGGGAGTTTAATATTGATGATGATGCTATTATGCCAGCTGTTCCAGATAGGAATGGACAGAATAATCGGGACAGGCTTCCTTTAAAATCGGCAAAGCCGTCGGTTCAAAACAAAGAATACTTTTGGCCCCAGACATCCGGATATCCCGGAGGGCGTCTTCCTCGATTTTTGTAAGAAGAGACTCTGCCATTCCAAAAATACGGTACTCTGGACCCAGGGGCTTTTGCCAAATGGTCAGGGTATTGAGACGGACATCTCCCTTTACCAGAGGTGTAAACTCCTGGCTTGTGGGGATGCTGTCCTGGACAGCGTTGTCATAAAGAGTATTGAGACGGTGGCTTTCCTGGCAATAGCGCAGGTTAAAGCTTCCGGCGTATAAATAGGAGGGTGTGTCGCACCAGGCCCTTTCCATGGTGTCCACTAAGTATTCAACCTGGAAGGCTGGAGGCATCCCCAATTTTTCGGCTAAGGTGGTCAGCATATATTTAGCCTGTGCGGAGAGGACAATCACCCGTTTGACACCCTGGTGCTCAAGATCTTCAATCAAAGCCTTGAGATGAGCAATACCTGCGTCAACTAAGCCATGGGCGAAATATTCAAATCCCAGAAATACCGGTCTGGCCGATGCGGGGATGAAGGACTCCCCTTTTCTTTTAAAATAATTTCCAACCCCAGCGATTCCTGATTCATCAAAGGCTGCTGTGGCATCATCAATGAGCAGGGCGGTATCACTTGCGGCATCGATGGGCAGATCATTGGTGTAATCCTGTTGATTTACCCCGTAGATATGGCCGCCATTTTTGCCAAGTGCTTCTTCTAAGTCGTCTACAATGGATGCCCCATAACCCTTCTGTACAAACATGTCCCGGCAAAGGATGGTGGCGTCCATTCCATCCTCAGGGTTTTCGCCAAAATTCTGCCAGCGCTCCCCCTGACGGGAAAGGATGCTTTGGAATTGGAGGTTTGCGATGAAGTCGTTGGCCTCCAGGTCCCCCTTAAAAACGGAACGGGCCAGCTGCAACCGTCTCGAGGGATAATCATGCATCATGCAGGACGCCCGGAATTCCGGGCAATAGCAGACCGCCTGGTCCATATGGATAACCTGATGATTCAGCTGCTCTTCATAATTTTTTAATGTATAGTCTCTCATAATCCCAGCACTCCTTTATTGACTAATCCCTTCGGATCCAGGGCATCTTTAATCTTCTGCATCACTTCAATACCGGCTTGTCCATGTTCGTCTACCAGATAAGGGGCTTTCGCTTTTCCACTGCCATGGTGGTGGGACACATTGCCCCCATTGGCCAGGCTTGTGCGAATGGCGGTGTCCAGACATTCTTTATAACGCTGTTCACCATCAAAATCATCGCCGCCGGTTTGGGCGTGGAAGATGACATAGACACTGGCCCCGGTGTGATACACATGGGAGAAATGGCAGTCGACGCTGGTGCACAGTGGCTCCAGGGCCTTGCGCATTTCCCGCCAGACGTTGGCAATGCAATCCCAGGGTGCTGCGACTTCAATGGCATCTGCAGTCCCCCCCTTCATGGCATCATGATCCAGCATTTTTTTAGTGGAGAAGCGGGAGTTGAACCAGTCATATCCCGGTTCTTTGCCTTTGGCAACACCCCCATTGGCTTCGCAGTAGCCCTTTACCAACTCAACTTCTAAATCCACCTGCTGCACCAGACCTTCGTACCCAAAGACGACAAAGACATAGCCTGTTTCATAGCCATATTTTTCAATCTTCGGAATGGCTTCCTCTTCGTCATAGACCCGGACGACGGCTGGGTGGACGTTGTTCTGCACAAAGCTTCGAACCGCAGTGAGTGCCTGTTCCGTTGAGGGGAAGGTATAAGCCTCAAAATAACGTTTTTCCGCCACGGGATAGATTTTAACTTCCACCTCCGTCACTAAGCCATAAACACCTTCGGCCCCTAAAAATAATTGATCGAGCTCTGGACCCGTGGAGGCCTTTGGACATTTATGCGTGCGCAGGATATGCCCATTGGGAAGAACCACCTCCATGGAATTGACCATATCATCCATTTTGCCGTACTTGGTCGAGAAGGTCCCTATGGCTCGGGTAGAAACCATCCCACCCAATACTGCACTTTGAAAGGACTGGGGGTACTGGCCGCAGGTAAACCCAGCTTCATTTAACATATTTTCAAATTCAGCTCCGGTTAAGCCTGCACCGCCCGTTGCCGTACAATTGATGGCATTGATTTCAAAATGACGCAATCGCTTTAGATCCACCATAACCTCGTGGTTTTCAGCAATACTGCCGCCGACAATGCCGGAGCCACCACCAAAGGGGATGATGCCTACGTCACCAGCTTCAGAGAGGCTCATAATCGCGCTGACTTCTGCTGTGTTATTGGGCATAAGGATAGCTTCAGGCAAATATTTATAGGGTCCCTGAAGCAGCCATTTATATTCCAGGGGATAACAACCATGGGCATAAATCAGTCGTTCCTCCTCCCGGGTGAGGATGGTCACCTCGGGGAGCTGCGCTTCTACCAATTGTAAAAAGTGTTTTACTTTTGCTTCCATTAATTGACTCACTTTCTTTTGAATGTCTTACTTTGTACTTAAGCTGCGGGCTGCAAGAATATCCACACCACTGCCACAAATATCCGTCACCAGAATCTCCCCGGCTTTTACCGGTGCCTGAACTGAAATTTGATATAAATACTCCAGGCACTCCGGAATGAGGGATCGTCTGATTTCACCACTTCCCACCACCGGCAGCAGGTTAAAAACTGCATTCTCAATGGCTACAGTGGTCGTCAGCATCCGCTTGGGTGCGGTATATTCATCCTGGGCGTATTGCTTCCCATTTTTACAGTCAAAGCCTTCTGTGGTCATCCCCCCGTCTTCAGCAATGGTCAGCGTTCCTTTGCAGCTTTTCGGACAGACGATACAGGTGTATTCTCTTTTCTCCATGGCTATTTCTCCATTCCGATGATGAGTGGTTCATCCAGGGAAAGGTCTGAAAGTGCGATGGTCTCACAAACCATTTCCGGCGGTTTAACCACCTGGTGTTTTTTAATCCTTTGGGACTCTCCCCCCTGGATGCGTACTGAAGCTACCTTTGTATCCGGCTTACGGACCCGCATGAATACATGAAGGGCTTCATTTTGAGTATCTTTACGAATTTTCTGGGGAAAGACAAAGCTGACATTATCCCCGGGCTGTACCGCGATGGTTTCCACCGGGGTCTCCCCTTCTGTCACATAGCGAATGGCACCCCGGGCTGCAATCTCACCAGTGAGGGAAACATAATCCACTAAATCGAAAACGGTCGCCACATTACCCGCTGCGAAAACACCAGGAAGGGAGGTCATCATTTCATCATTCACCACCGGCCCCTTGGTGACTGGATCCATCACAACCTCGAGTTTTTCACTCAGCTCATTTTCCGGAATAAGCCCCACGGAAAGCACCAGCAAATCACAGGGGATGTATTCCTCTGTCCCGGCAATAGGCTTCAGATTGTCATCAACCTTCGCCACGGTAACACCTTCGATGGCTTTTTTTCCATGGATTTTCCGGACGGTGGTGCCTAAATGCAAGGGAATATCATAATCCTCCAGACATTGGACGATATTCCGGGTAAGTCCCCCCTCAGAATGCATAATTTCATACACACCCTTGACCTGGATGCCCTCCAGGGTCATCCGTCTGGCCATGATGAGACCAATATCACCGGATCCCAGAATCACCGCTTCCTTACCGGGGAGGTATCCCTCCATATTAATATACCGCTGGACAGCACCCGCCGTTAAAACGCCAGAGGGCCGGCTGCCGTAGATCATCACCTGGGAACGGGTCCGTTCACGACAGCCCATTGTCAAAATGACCGTTTTTGCCTGGATAGCCAGCATTCCTTCCTGGTCATTGATGGCATAAACCATCTTATCCTTGGTAATTTCCAAGACCATGGTATTCAGCTTTACAGCGATACCCTCCGCCTCGACATCGTCAATAAAGGCCTGGGCATACTGCCCCCCCGTCATGCGGCGCTTAAAGCGGGTCAGGCCAAAGCCATCGTGGATGCACTGCTGTAAAATCCCACCAAGGCAGACATCCCGCTCGATAATAAGGACATCAAGCCCCCCACGATGGGCTTCGATGGCGGCCGCCAGGCCAGCCGGGCCTCCTCCGATAATGGCACAATCAATATTCATTCGCTTCATGGCTACACCCTCTCCTTTCGCGATGGACCGGACAAAACCTCGGAGCCTTGACCACATTTAGTGACACGGTCTTCAGGTATTCCCAGTTCCCGGGCGATGATTTCAACGACCCGGGGACCACAGAATCCTCCTTGGCAGCGTCCCATCCCCGCCCGGGTCCGCCGTTTTACGGCATCCACCGTAAGTGCTGGAATTTTACCATGAATGGCCGCGACGATTTCCGCCTCGGTGATGGTTTCACATCGGCAGATCATATGGCCATAGAGGGGATTTTCTGCCACCAAAGCGTCCTGCTCTTCTCGAGTGCAGTCCCTAAAGGGTTTAACTTTCGAACGAATGGGATTGTAATTTTCTTTCACCTGGGCTCCCGGAAGGAGGCCGGTGTAAATTTCTTCAACCGCTTCTGCAATGGCCGGGGCCGAGGCCAGCCCCGGGGATTGAATCCCCGCAACATGAATAAAGTTTTCCAGGGTTTCAGACGCTTCAATGATGAAATCCTCGATATAATTGGCCGCACGGCATCCCGAGAAAAAGGTAATGATGTCCCGCTCCGTAATCCCATCGGTGAGGTGCTTCCCCTTTTTCATGATAAAGGTTAAATCCTCCTCATCCACTTCGGTATTTTCTTTATCTGCCACCTCAATGGCCGATGGCCCCCAGAAGGGATTGCCTTCGGGGCTCTGGGTTGGCCCGCCACCCTTTGTAAAATTTTTCGGAGGTGTGCCGATAAAAGCCTTCGTCGCCTTTTCTCCCAGCTTCTTATCCAGCACCACCAGGCTTCCCCGCCGGGGATGAATGGTATAAAAGCGGTCCCCGGCCATTTCTGCAACGACATCTGCATACAATCCTGCGGCATTAATGACACATGAAGTCTTGACAATCCCCCGACTGGTCACCACGGTGGTCACCCGTTGACCTTCTTGATCCATGGCCAGAACTTCCGTATCTAACATTAACCGTGCCCCATTATCAATGGCATTTTCCATCAGAGCTTCAACCACCTCATAGGGCTCAACATAGGCCGCAGAAGGTGTCCACAGAACTTTTTTTACTGCTTTCCCAAGGGCGGGTTCGATTTTTCTGGCCTTATCGGCATCCATTACTTCGATTCCCGGCACCCCATTTTTTTTGCCAAGCTCATAATAGGCTTGAAGGTACCCCTCGTCCTCTTCATCAAAGCCGGCAACAAAGGAGCCACAGCGATTCATCTTAAATCCAAGCTCCTTCTGCCACTTTGTGTACATGGCATTTCCCTTAACATTCATGAGGGCCTTAAGGGACCCGGCTTTAGAATCGTAGCCGGAGTGAATCATCCCATTGTTGGATTTCGATGTCCCCTCAGAGATATCGGATTTTTTCTCAATAACCAAAATCGATCGATTGTATTTAGACAGTGTCCGTGCAATACCCGCACCCGTCACACCAGCGCCTACAATCACAATATCATAGGTCCCGATCTGCCCAAGGCCACGAGCCGACTGGGCGGCACTGGAATAATCTTTTTTCATTGTGGGTATTCCCTTGGCTGTCAGCTCATTGATGACGCCTTTAACACCCTTTAGCTTTCCTGCAACATGACCGGCATCCACCACCTGTTGCCAGGATTCCACCTCTCCCACCAGGGTCACGACCTTGCGGTCATCCACTGAAAAGGTGATTTTCTTTTGGTCTAGCCCCAAAATAGCTTGGCACCCTTCTTCAAATTGTTTTTTCATGCTTCTGCGTACCTCATCCCAAGAATTCCAGAGAGGAGCTATCCCATTCAGGTCCTGAATGGGATATCCCCAACATTACGATTATACTTATCGATTCATCCAGCCAATGCTGCGCTGAATGGCCGCCTTCCAATCCTTATAGCGGGATTCCCGCTTCTCAGCTGACATTTCCGGGACAAAGGATTTTTCAATTTCCAAACAAGCATCAAAATCTGATTCCTGCCATAACCCCACCGCAAGGCCAGCCATTTCAGCAGCACCCAGGCTGGTGGCTTCCACGGAGAAGGGACGATCCACCTGAGCCACTAACATATCCGCCATGCGCTGGGCCAGAAAATCGTTCTTTGATGCCCCGCCATCGATACGGATTTGCTCCATTTTAACCCCAGATTCCTTTTCCACGACATCCAGAATATCCCGGAGACGATAGGCTATCCCTTCCAGGGTCGCCCGGACAATATGGGCCTTGGTCGTCCCCCGGGTGATCCCAAACAGCGTTCCCCGGGCAAAGGGATCATGGTAGGGCGCGCTTAAGCCCGTTAGGGCCGGCACAAAATAAACACCGTTGGCACTTTCCACGGAGCGGGCCAGGGTTTCAGTCTCCGCCGAGGTTTCAATGCACTGCAGACCGTCCCGAAGCCACTGAACCGCAGAGCCGGTCACATCCTCATACCCCTCTAGGGCATAAGTAATTTCATCTCCGATTTTCCAGGCGATGACCGTATTCAGACCCTCATCTGAAATGGTCAGATTATTACCCACATTGACATCCAGGAAAGACCCCGTCCCATTGGTAATTTTACAGGACCCTTGCTTCCGACACCCTTGGGCGTACAATGCGGCGTGCTGGTCGGCAATGACTCCAGTAATGGGAATGGCTGCGCCAAAGATTTCTGGCTCCGTCACACCAAAATCACCGGAATCATCTTCTACCACTGGATAAATATCCACGGGAATCCCCAGGAAATCTAAAAATTCCTGATACCAGTTCCCGGTGTGTAAATCATAGCTTCCCATAACCGAAGCATTGGAGTAGCTGACCTTATGTACTTTCCCCCCAGTCAGCTTCCAAATCAGCCAGGTATCCATGGTTCCAAAAAGAGCTTCCCCGGCATCAATTTTCGATTGAATAGCCGGCACATTTTCCATAAACCATTTCAGCATCATGGAAGAGTAAACCGGTGCCACTGTCCATCCCGTTGCCTTTCGTGCCTTTTCTCCCCAGGGTCCATCATTAATGGCTTGGCACTGGGCCGCCGTTCGGGTGTCCTGCCACACAATGGCATTGTACAGTGGCTCTCCCGTTTGTTTATCCCAAACCACCGCCGTTGCCCGCTGATTGGTAATCCCAATGGCGGCGATATCAGCGGGATCGATGCCTGCCTGGTCAATGGCCTTTTGGCACATTTCCACGGATTTTTCATAAATCTCCATGGCATCATGCTCCACCTTATCCTCGCTGGGCGTGTACTGGGTAAACTCTTCATAACTCTGGGCTACAATGCGAAAATCCTTGTTAAAGATTAAAGAACGTGTCCCCGTCGTTCCCTCATCAATGACCATAATATACTGTTTCATTTTTTACCTCTCCTGTTCTCCTGTTAAAAAAATGAATTCTGCCCCCTGTGGACTCCCCCCTTTCTGTCCACTTTATATCAACAATATATTTACTTTATATTCATATTATATTCACATTCGACAAAAAGTCAATATAAAAAGCACTAAAGTGCCATAAACTTTAGTGCTTTTTATGATTTATTCTATTCACTTCATCGCATCATTTCATTAAATAATAATAATATCATTATTTCTGGCATACTCTCTGTAAATTTCCGGGGTAGCCTCATCCAGGATAAATCCATGGAATTGGGACAAATCATACATCTTAATAAGGGACGTCTTATCAAATTTAGAGTGATCTGCCAGCAAATAGCATTCACGACTAATATCCGCCAAAATTTGATTGGTCTTTACCTCCTCCAGGGAAGGGTGGGTCACCCCCTTATTAATGGACACCGCTACTACGCCTAAGAAGGCCTTATCAATATTAAATCGCTTTAAAAAGCTCTCGGTTTCACTGCCATAAAAGGCTCCGGAATAATTTCTCAGCTTTCCTCCAGGCATATAAATGGTGGCCCCGGGAATGGTAGACGCCCGCAGGGCAACATTGAGGGAAAGGGTGACGATATTTACTGCGTTTATCCCTTCCAAATAGTCCAGAACCAGCTCCACAGAGCTGCCAGCATTAAGCGCAATGGTATCGCCATCCTCTACAATGGCCGCTGCTTTTTTAGCAATAAAACGCTTATCTTCTAAATGATGCATCCGCTTCTGAGTAATATTTAGCTCCACCACGTGTTGATTGGCCAGGGACTCCTTCCGATAGGCCCCACCATAAGCTATTTCAATACCATATTCCTCAGCCAAATATTTTAAATCTCTACGGATTGTTGGGACCCCAACGGCATAGCGCTTAGCCAGCTCCTCGGCCTTTACTGACCCCTCCTGCATAATGAGATTGAGGATGTCTTTTCTTCGTTCCAGATAGTGCATTTTCATTCTCCCTTGTGATGTTATGGATTTATTATAGGTTGAAGTCTTTACACTGTCAAATAGTTGTTTTGTCGGATCTGTTAATCTGTACTTTATTCTACATGGTATAATAGTATTATCTATAATGAGTAAAGGAGGATGACGTCATGTTTGATCTATTAGTGGTTGAGGACGATTTAAGCACCGCACGCTTAATGCGGGCAATTTTAAAGCACGCAGGCTACCATGTCCACACTGCGGATAATGGCCTTTTGGCACTGGAGCTCCTGGATAACCAGCACATCGATTTGATCGTCCTGGATATCATGATGCCGGAAATGAACGGCTATACCTTCACCCAGGAGCTAAGAAACGCCGGAGATTCCACCCCCATCCTTATGGTCAGTGCGAAGGCCTTACCAGAGGATAAATGCCAAGGCTTTCTGTCAGGAACAGATGATTATATGGTCAAGCCGGTGAACGAGGACGAGATGCTCCTTCGGATAAAAGCCCTACTGCGGCGTTCCCAGATTATGAATGAAAAGATTTTGACCATCGGAGCCGTCACCCTGGAGTACGACACCCTAACGGTCATTCGGGGCAAGGAACGCCAAACCCTCCCCCCTAAGGAGTTTTACCTTCTTTACAAGCTTCTCTGCACGCCCAATGTCATCTTTACCCGAATTCAGCTTATGGATGAAATCTGGGGAATGGAATCAGAATCCCTGGATACCACTGTCAATGTTCATATCAATCGTCTGAGAAAGCGCTTTGAGGATTACCCTGAATTTGATCTGGTCACCATAAGAGGCATCGGCTACAAGGCGGTGAAACACTGTGAATAAACCATCCAACCGCCTTCAGCAGCAGTATCTTGCCCTTTTTTTTGCCTCGATTATCTTTGTCATAATGCTGTTTACCATGAGCTTTATTTTTTTAATCTTCATCTTTTTAAGCTCCCGGGGATGGTTTGATGTCATGCTGCCACTGAGTCCCCTCATGCCCGTTTTTATCTTTGGGCTCATCAGCATCTTCACTGGAACCCTTATTGCAGGTTTTTTCAGCCGCATCCCCCTTGCTCCCATCCGGGAGATTATCTCCGCCGTGGATCATCTTGCCGATGGGGATTTTAACACCCGACTGAATCTTAAGGGTCCTGGGGAACTGCAAAACCTCAATCATAGCTTTAACCATATGGCCCAAGAATTGGGGAGTATTGAGGTCCTGAGGACAGATTTTACCAATAACTTCTCCCATGAATTTAAGACACCCATCGTCTCCATCCGGGGATTTGCCCGAATCCTCAAATACGAGGACCTGACCCCTGAAGAGCGCAGCGACTATCTGGATATCATCATCAAAGAATCGGACCGATTGGTGGAGCTGTCAACCAATGTCCTGAATCTTTCCAAGGTGGAAAACCAATCCATCCTCTCGGATAAAAGCACCTATAACTTAAGCGAACAACTCCGCCGGGTGGTGGCCCTCCTTGAACAAAAATGGACTGAAAAAAATCTGGAGATCGATTTTGATTCTCCAGAAATCGGCATCAATGCCGGGGAAGAGCTTTTAAAACAGGTGTGGATCAATCTGTTGGACAACGCCATCAAATTCTCACCCACAGGTGGAAAAATTACCATTAGCATTGAAAAAGCCCCAGGATCCCTCATCATCACCTTCTCCGATGAAGGACAAGGTATTGAGGCCGCTTCCAGGGACCGGATTTTCGAAAAATTTTATCAAGGAGATTCCTCCCATGCAACCAAGGGGAACGGTCTGGGCCTTACCCTTTCAAAAAAAATCATCGAGCTCCACAGCGGTACCATCACCGTGGCACCCAATATCCCCGTGGGGACAACCTTTATTGTCAAGCTCCCTGCGGCGTAATAAGTGGCCCTGCCACTCCCATAGAACTGTTTATCTTTTCTATTCCTCTAACTTCTCCATTCGTCCCATCATCGCTTTAATGCGAGGCCGATTGTAGCGTTGGGCCATGATACAAGGTACATTCACCAATAGGGCATAGCACAACATAATCCCCACAACCCCAGGTCCTGCGAAAAACCCAAAGATCCAAAAGGGGAAAATAGCCAGCCAATGGGTCAGCTCTGCCCGACAGGATTCAATTAAAAATTGATTGAAATAAGACCCGGAGGTTTCCTTTAAATGCTTTTTCCGAAATCCCTTTCCTTTAAATACCGCCCCACCATCGGGCAGCCATTGTTTCCAGCGCTTAATTTTAAACCATTTCGCATAAATCCGCCCCCCCTGTTCAAAGGGGTAGCTACGGTACCAAAAAGCATCAGGATTAAAAAAACGATGGGGTAAATAATAGCAGAACAACGCTGCAGACACCTGAAAGACTGGCCACAAAAGAAAGAATAGAAAAAGGGTCTGCCCCTTTGACAGAACAATCATCTGCATACGATCACCTTGTCCCCATGGACCGCCCTTTCCAATGAACCTGTAAACCAAAGATTTTTTTAATGAAAGAAACCATAAAAATCATTAAAAATGCCAGTAAGGGTATGGGGTAAAGGAGGATACTCCAAAAGCGGAAATCCCCAATTTCTTTTGATAACCCCTTTAAAAGTACAATCCAAAGGATGTACAGCGTTAAAAAGAGGCTAACAAAACCCAATTGGCCTGCTGCCAGGAAGTTATATAAGGCCATGGGTACGGCGATCAATGAAGAAACCCAGCAAAAAACCATCATTCCCCGAAATATGGGCGTTTTACTGGCACCTGTGGCCATATTTTTTGTCCAGCCATGGATCAAATCCCCAATCCCCCCGGCGTACATTCGAAATCGGATATCGGGATTGCCAATGAATAATTGGAATGGAATGTTCCCGGCTTTAAGAATATCTCCCAGGGAAACATCTTCTGCAATGCAGTGTCGAACGGAGGCATGTCCACCAATTTGCCAATAGACCCGCCGCTCCATCAAAATAATGGGTCCAAAAAGCCCAATGGCTCTTTGCTGTGGCAGTGCCGCTCCATTGGCCCCGATGAGTACAAGATTAAAAAAGAGAGAAAGTTGTTCATAGAATCGCCGGGTATGATGATAGGGCTGTACCGAAATAACCGCCTGCCGTACCATTTGTTGACGTACCAATGCTTCGATGGCTTGATGGCCTAAGCGCACGTCTGCATCGATAAAAAGTAGTAATTCCCCTTTAGCCTGGGCCGCCCCGCATTGACAGGCCCAGGACTTCCCCATCCACTGAGCCGGTTTTTCCTTTAACGCAATGACAAATGCACCATGGGCCAGGGCCACCGCTGCTGTATCGTCATTGGATGAATCATCCACACAGATAATATCCACCAAGGAAATCGTCTGTTGTTTTAAATCCTCCAAAATCAACGGAAGATTCTTCGCTTCATTTCGTGCGGGAATGATAACCGATACCCCGGGTAAATCCTCTGTGTTATCATAAAAGCGCGGTAACCTCGGGAAATGATAAAAAAGGATTCCTGTCATTGCCATCCCCACTATACTGATGATCAACATAAACATGGGTCATCCATCCTTCCGTCTATCTTTTACCACACCGATCCGCCGCAATTTTTCCGGTTAAAATGGAAACCGGCAAACCCGAGGGACTAAAGGTCCATTGCCCACACTGGAGAATATCCTCAAAGGGGGTTTCAACAGCTTTTGTAATTTTTCGCATTCGATTTTCCGCCGGTAGTCCATGGTCCATAAAGGCCCAGCCAGTCAAGGCACCGCCTCTGTTTCCGGTTTTACACTCAATGGTCTGGGGGGTGCCACAACAATGAAACAGGATTTTTTCTTTAAGGCCAGGAAATACCTCCTGGCTTAATAATTCAATGACCGTCTTTGTACAAAAGGCCTTAAAATGATGGTATTCTCCCCAACGTTTAAAACATTCAATGAGTTCATAATCGATTAAAGTGCTGAGGGTTATACCGGTTTGTCCCCTAGGGGATAGTCTGACATCCATCAGGGATGGAATAGCAATTTCATAGGTCGTCCGTTCAAGATAGGTGCGCACCCATTTGTAAAGTGCCTCTGGTCCCTCGAATGACCGCTCCTGCCACTTTTCCAAAGAAGACAATCCCTTTAGGCTTTCAGTGTAAAAGCCATGGCTTCCACAGCGCCTATTAAAATAGTCTGCCTCTAAATCAGCCCCCAGAAAGAAAGAGAGCACAGAGTCTCCGCACTGTCCATGAAGGACTGATTGATACTGCTGATGGGTACGTCTATGTCCCTGGTAGGGAATACAATGGTACAACCTGGTTTGATCGGCAGCCCATATAAGCTTCTTATAACCCAACTGTTCACCATTTTTCAAAAATATACCGTGCCCATTTTCATTAATCCCAGTAACCAAACAATTCGTCCGTAGTTTACCTCCTTTTTTTAAAATGAAATTCATCAACCCCTGGGGCAAAGCTTCGGTTCCACCCATGGGGTAATAATAATCCTGATACAGGCTAAAATAACTGAGGGCAAAATAAGCTGGTGTCCCTTTAAAGAAATGCTGGGAAATCAGATCCGACAAAGAAACATTCTGTGTCATTCGCTGTAAAAAAACATCAATGGGCTCTTGGTTTTGACTGATGACTTTTATACTTTTCTGATATTTAATCAGCCAGGGGATCAATGTCTTCACCAGATATCGACTATCCACCGTTTTAGGATCTAAAAACAAAGGATTCTCAATACCACTGATGATTTGCTCACAGTGCACCATTCGGTTGATTTCCTGAATAATATTATGAATATCCTCGTGGTGATGGGGAAAGGACTTTTCCAGCAATGCGGTATAGCCCTCAATCCCCCGGGATTCCAGATTAACCCATTTTCCCTGCATCCCAATGGTCACCGAAGATTTCTTAAAACAAATATCAATTCCCAAGTTCTTAAGCATTGGAAATAAAATTCCCGAGTTTTCCAAGGCTCGAATGCCACCATCAAAGGCAAAGCCCCTATACCAAAAGGTATTGACCAGACCCCCGATTTTTTCCTCCTTTTCACACAGCAATGTCTTTTTACCATGGAGACAGGCATAAGCGGCAGCGGTCAAACCAGCTACACCCCCGCCTACGACGATTATATCGTATTCTTCCCGGGGTTTACCTTCACAGTCCTTGCTTTTCATGGTGACCCACCGACTTTCATAAAATTCGTTAAGCCAAAATAAGAATCCTTTAAAAAAGCGTATCAATGGAGTCTTAAAATACTACCCATCGGTATCGTTTGTTTTTGTTATATTCCTCCTATCCGATTTTATCCAGAGATAAGTCACTTCTATGACAAACACGACCAAACCAATGGAGACAGCAAAAATCACAATCGGATAGCACCCGAAAAATCCTGAGGCATCTAAATGCTTATAGAGGATGCCCAAATAGGCCCAAATCAACACCAATGTATAAGAGATGCTTTTTAAAAAAAATGCGGTCACCACACCAATGGCGGTCCCTATAATCAAAATAGCAACCATCCATAGCTGGGATGCCAGGCTAAAGCCATCCCACCCCAGGCTAATAAACAAAACTGTAAAGTTAGCGATGGTAGCAATGGTGATCCATCCAAAGTAAATATTGAAGGGAATTCGAATAAAATAATCTTCCCGGCGTGATCTGGGGGAACTCTGAATTATACGGTTAATTTTAATGAGGAGAAGAAGAAGCCCAATCATCAACACAACGGACAATGGAATAATACGATACTGCCAGGCAAAAATCCATGCACTATTGACCAGGGACGAAACTGAAAAAAGGAGTGCGATTTGATCTTGATCCTCTTTGGATATCTGCTCCCCCGGACTATGAAAAAATCCAATGTAATACAGTGTGTATGCCCCCAGGGATAAATAAATGACACTCCAGATCGAAAAGGTAATACCCGCTGGTGCAAAGAGATTTGGATAGGCATCAGAGACAGCCCCTGTTGATATGCCATTAATTGGCAATAGAACAGCCAGTGTATTAATAATGATCATTGCTAAAAACGATAAACCAATAAATATCTTTAAAAACAAACCATACCGTTTCACTTGTTAACCTCCTGGTTAATGGAATTTTCCTTTTCAAGCCATTCCTTTAACACCACTTAAAACCATGTATCGATACAACCTTTCCGTAAAATTTGATTTATCATATAACGGTAAATTCTCCTTGTCAATTTCTTTTTCGTTGTTTTGACTGATTGTGATTATTTTTAGTATCAACCGACATCTTGTTAAGCGAGGATAAAGATTAAGACGCAAAAAAACCCCCGGTTTCGCCCATAAAACCGGGGCTCATCCGGGGGATTTTCAATGCATTGTCATTCGCTTAAATCAAGCTTGGCTTACGCCATTTGCTTGGCCACTTCTTCAGCAAAATTTTCTTCCTTCTTTTCGATACCTTCCCCTAATTGGAAACGGGCAAAGCGACGAATCTTGACGTTTTCGCCGATGGTCATGATCTGTTCTTTGACCAAATCTTCTACGGTGAGGTCAGGATTTTTAACAAAAGGCTGTTCCAACAAACAGATTTCTTTGTAGAACTTCTGGATCCGGCCTTCCACCATCTTATCGACGATTTTTTCGGGCTTGCCTTCATTTAAAGCCTGGGCCCGCAGGATTTCTTTTTCATGCTCGACTTCATCCTGGGGTACTTCGTCTTTAGAGACATAGCTTGGATTGGCAGCAGCGATGTGCATGGCGACATCTCTTGCAAAGGCTTTAAAGCCATCCGTTTTTGCAACAAAGTCAGTTTCACAGTTGATTTCAACCAGAACACCGATTTTACCCCCCATATGAATATAGGATTCGACGACGCCTTCTGCGGCGATACGGCCTGCTTTTTTTGCGGTAGCAGCTAAGCCCTTTTCACGCAGATGTTCAATGGCTTTTTCAATATTACCATCGGTTGCGACTAAGGCTTTTTTACAATCCATCATGCCAGCGCCGGTTTTTTCTCTTAATTCTTTTACGAGTTTTGCGTCCATTTTGGTCCTCCTTATGATAATTTAATTATTCTGCAGCAACTTCTGCAGCGACTTCTTCAATAATTTCTTCGGTAACAGCGATTTCTTCAGCGACGGCTTCAACAACTTCTGCCACGGCTTCTTCAATCTGTTCACCCTGCTTGCCTTCGATGATGGCATCAGCTAATACGCCTAAGATTAAGGCAACAGCACGGATGGCGTCATCATTCCCAGGAATAACATAATCGATTTCGTCAGGGTCGCAGTTCGTATCCACGATACTGATAATGGGGATGCCTAATTTATGGGCTTCTGCAATGGCGATCCGTTCCTTCTTGCTGTCAATGACAATCATTGCGCCAGGCATACGTCTCATATCCTCAATACCACCCAGGAATTTCTGGAGTTTTTCACGTTCTCTTCTTAATTTGATGATTTCCTTCTTCGGCAGTAAATCGAAGGTGCCATCTTCTTCCATGGCCTTCAATTCCTTCAGGCGGCGAGTCCGCTTGCTGATGGTTTCAAAGTTAGTTAAGGTCCCCCCTAACCAACGATGGTTAACGAAGAAGCTGCCAGAACGCTTTGCTTCTGCTTCAATGCTGTTCTGAGCTTGTTTTTTAGTTCCGACGAAGAGGATGTCCTTGCCATCGGCTGCGATTTCTCTGACAAAATCATAAGCGACATCAATCAGCTTAACGGTCTGCTGTAAGTCGATGATGTAAATCCCATTTCTTTCGGTGAAGATATAGGGAGCCATCTTCGGGTTCCAACGTCTGGTCTGATGTCCAAAGTGGACGCCTGCTTCGAGTAATTGTTTCATTGATACGGTTGCCATTTTTAATTCCTCCTGGTTTTTTTCCTCCATTTCCCTCATGAACCACCATGACCCTGTGGGCACCAATGGCAGTTTCTGGAAATGTGTGTAATAGCATACTTAAATAATTTAACATAAACGGTGGAACAAATCAAGCCTTTTTACAAAAAGTACTTGGCGTAGCTCCGTTCCTGATCCCCCAGCTTGAACACGGATTCCACATATTTTTCGTCGATGTTGAAAACCTCCGCATCATAGTCGCTGGCGTAGAAGGAAATTTCTTCCAACAGCTCTTCAAAAACGGTGTGGAGGCGCCGGGCACCGATGTTCTCTTCCACTTCATTTTTAGTGAAGGCAATTTTAGCAATCTTACGGATGGCCGCCTCGTCAAAGTGCAGCTCTACCCCTTCGGTACGCAGCAGGCTGGTGTACTGCTTGACCACTGCATTTTCCGGTGCCGTTAGGATTTGTACAAAATCCTCTTCGGTGAGACTGTCCAGCTGGACCGTTACCGGAAAACGCCCCTGAAGTTCAGGAATCATATCCTCGATTTTAGCGACATGGAAGGCCCCGGCACCAATAAAGAGGATGAAGTCCGTCTTCACCGGGCCGTACTTGGTGGTCACTGTGCTGCCTTCGACAATAGGAAGGATATCCCGCTGGACCCCTTCCCGGGAGACATCCGGGCCATTACCGCCGTTATTACCAATGATTTTGTCGATTTCATCAATAAAGATGATACCGCTCTGCTCGGCTGCCCGAAGCCCCAGCTCGTGGACCTCGTCCATATCGATCATTTTAGTGGCTTCCTGATTGGTAATGATCTTCCGGGCTTCGCTGACCTTCACGGTCCGTTTTTTCTTCTTTTTATTCCCCCCAGGGAGAAGGCCATCAAAGATATTCCCGATGCTGATGCTCATATCCTCGTTCATTCCGGCCATCATGCCAATGGATTTCATGCCGTCATCATCCACATCAATTTCGATGACTTCGTCCTCCAGCTTACCGGCTGCCAAATCTTTTTTAATCTCTGCCCGCTTGGTCTGAATGGCCTGTTCCTTCTCTGGGTCCTCCACTGGCACCACCTCTGTGGTTTGGGGGTTGGAAGCCGCTGTACTATTGCCCATTTTAGAGAGAATCTCAAAGGGGTTCATCAGGGTTTCGTTTTTCTGTTGTTTTTTATGCTGGGGAACCAGAACGTCTAAAATCATGCCCTCTGCCTTAGCCTGGGCCTGTTCATAAACTTCCTTCATTTTCTCCTGCTGAACCATACGGATGGAGGTGGTGACCAGATCCCGGACCATGGATTCCACATCCCTGCCCACATAGCCCACCTCGGTGAATTTAGTAGCCTCTACCTTGATGAAGGGGGCCGACACCAGCTTGGCAATCCGTCTGGCAATTTCCGTTTTTCCCACCCCGGTGGGTCCCATGAGAATAATATTCTTAGGTGTAAATTCATCCCGTTCTGCTTCTGGAAGAAGGGATCTTCGGTAGCGATTCCGCAGAGAGACGGCCACGGCCTTTTTGGCCTTCTCCTGACCGATGATATAGCGATTCAGCTCCGAGACGATGCGCTTGGGGGTCAACTCTTTCATTTCGATGGCACACATACCCGTACCTATAAGCTTTCTACGATAATATTATCGTTGGTAAACACGCAAATTTCCGAAGCAATCTTCATGGATTCATACACGATCTCACTGGCAGACAGCTGGGAATGGGCCTTTAGTGCCCGGGCTGCGGACATGGCGTAGAACCCACCGGAGCCAATGGCCGCGATATCGTCATCGGGCTCGATGACCTCGCCGGTCCCAGAGACAATAAGCATGTTTTCTTTATCCATCACGATAAGCATGGCCTCCAGCTTCCGCAGCACCTTATCGGAACGCCACTCCTTGGCCAACTCCACAGCAGAACGCTTGAGGTTGCCATTGTATTGCTCCAGCTTTTGTTCAAATAAATCACACAGCGTAAAGGCATCGGCCACCGAGCCAGCAAAGCCAGTGAGCACCTGGTCGTTGTAAAGCCGGCGGATTTTTTTAGCTGTTGCCTTCATAATCACACTTTCGCCCATGGTGACCTGGCCGTCGCCGGCGATGGCTACCTGGCCGTTATGCCGAATACCAACGATGGTGGTGGCATGTAATGCCGTTCTTTCTTCTTTCATTGTATTATCCTTCTTTTTTATTATTTCGCTTCATTCCCACTGCACTTGGCGCAATAGGTGCGTTTCCGTTTCCCAAAGCCTTTTTGGAACATGGTATTGCCACAAACCGGACATTTCTCGACCATAGGAACATCCCAGGTGACAAATTCACACTCCGGATAATTTGAACAGGCATAAAAGGTTCGTCCTTTTTTGGAGACACGTTTAATGAGGTCCCCCCCACATTCCGGACAAATCCCCCCTGTTTTTTCCAAAAAGGGCTTGGTATTTTTACACTCCGGGAAGCCTGGGCAAGCCAGAAACTTTCCGTATTTTCCTTTTTTAATGACCATGCGACGCCCGCACAGCTCACAGATTTCATCGGATTCCGGGTCCTCGACCTTAACGCTTTGGGCGTTTTCCTGGGCATTTTCCAACTCGCTTTTAAAGCCGACGTAGAATTTATCCAGCAAATCGATCCAGTTTTCACCACCGGTGGCCACTTCATCCAGGCCTTCCTCCATCTTTGCGGTAAAGGCTTCATCGACGATATCAGCAAAGTACTCCTTCATCAGGTCCGTAACGACAACCCCAAGCTCTGTGGGATAAAAGTACTTTTCCTTGACCTCAACGTAGTCACGGTTTTTAATGGTGGAAATGGTCGGTGCGTAGGTACTTGGCCTGCCAATTCCCTTTTCTTCCAAAACCTTAACCAGCGTTGCTTCGGTGTACCGGGCCGGGGGCTTGGTGAATTTCTGATCCTTGTGGAGTTTCTTTAAATCCACAACCTCCCCTTCCGATAACTCCGGGAGGATATTATCCTTCTTGGATTTACTTTCCATGATTTCAGTGAAACCCTTAAATTTAATGGTCTCTCCCTTTGCCTTAAAGAGCAAATCACCAAAAAGAACATCCACATCGGTCACGTAATATTCAGCCTCTGACATCTGGCTGGCAATCATCCGCTCCCAAATGAGCTTATACAGCTTGTATTGGTCTTTTTCCAGGGAGCTGGCAATGCTGTCCGGGGTTAAATCGATGGTTGATGGACGGATGGCTTCGTGGGCATCCTGGACATTTTTTTTCTTAACGGTACTCTTTCCCCCACCCAGGTATTCTTTGCCAAACTGTGTTTCGATATAATCCTTGGCCGCCGCCACAGCCTCATCGGCTAAACGGGTGGAGTCGGTACGGATATAGCTCACCAGACCGATCTGGCCACGTCCCATGATATCCACCCCTTCGTACAGCTGCTGGGCGATACGCATGGTCCGCTGGGTGGTAAAGCCTAAGGCCTGGTAGGCCGTCTGCTGGAGGGTACTGGTGGTAAAGGGCAGGGGGGGCTTTTGCTTCCGCACCCTTTTTTTCACCCCGGATACCACAAACTCGCCCTCTCCTTTAAGGAGCGCTTCCAGTCGATCTGCTTCGACCCCATTGGAAATCTTAAGTTTCTTTCCCTTTTCAGAATGCAGGGAAGCGGTGAAAACAGCCTTATCCTCTTTCTTCTTTAAGTCCGCATCAATGGTCCAATATTCCTCTGGAACGAAGGCCTGAATTTCCTCCTCCCGATCGACGATGATTCGGGTAACCACAGACTGGACCCGACCGCCACTGAGGCCTTTTTTGACCTTTTTCCAAAGGAAGGGACTCAGGGAATACCCCACCAATCGGTCAAGGATACGCCTTGCCTGCTGGGAATTTACCAGGTCCATATCGACCTGACGTTTATTATCAATGGCCGCATTAATGGCCTTTTTTGTAATTTCATGAAATTCAATCCGACAGGAATCCCCAGGGTCCATTTCCAAAAAATTGGCGACATGCCAGGAAATGGCCTCCCCTTCGCGGTCGGGGTCCGTTGCCAGAAGGACATTATCCGCCTTCTTTGCTTCCTTTTTGAGCTTCTTGAGTAAGTCGCCCTTACCGCGAATTTTAATATAATCGGGTTGAAAATGGTTGTCCACATCGATTCCAAGCCGGCTTTTGGGCAGGTCGATGACATGACCCATGGTGGCTTCCACCTCATAGCCCTTGGGAAGGTATTTCTTGATGGTTTTCGCCTTGGCCGGCGACTCAACAATCACCAATGTACTCGGCATTCATTTCCTCCTTGTTCATATATGATAGATCGATTATTCTGCATCATCCTCAGCCATCCATGCATCATAGACTGCCTGGGTGACCGCTGGTCCCACACGTTTATCGAAGGGACTGGGGATAATACAGAGATCACAGCGTTCCTCTTCAGACACCAGATTGGCAATGGCATTGGCGGCAGCCACCTTCATCCCCTGGGTAATGCGCTTGGCCCGGGCATCTAAGGCCCCACGGAAAAGTCCCGGGAAGGCCAGCAGGTTATTGATTTGATTGGGGTAATCCGACCGTCCGGTTCCAATGATCCGGGCTCCGGCCGCCTGGGCATCCTCCGGCATGATTTCCGGCACGGGGTTTGCCATGGCAAATACGATGGCATCCTCAGCCATGGAGCGCACCATCTCCTGGGAGACGATATTCGGAGCAGAAACCCCAACAAAGGCATCGGCCCCGGCCATGGCTTCGGCTAAGCCCCCGGTAATCCCCTGGGGATTGGTGTGCTCTGCCAACCAAGCCATATGCTCTGGCATACCGCTTTTCCCCTTGTACAATACGCCATCGCAATCCACCATTACAATATCCACAAAGCCAACGGCCAGCAGCATCTTTGCGATGGCGGTCCCGGCAGATCCGGCTCCACTAATGACCACACGCACCTGGTCCATGGCTTTATCCACCACCTTCATGGCATTAATCAGCCCAGAGGCCACAACAATAGCGGTTCCGTGCTGATCATCGTGGAAAATGGGAATATCCAGCGCCGCCTGGAGACGCTCCTCAATTTCAAAGCACCGGGGTGCTGCAATATCCTCAAGATTGATTCCCCCAAAGGTGGGGGCGATGTTAATGGCGGTCTGGACGATTTCATCCACATCCTGGGTGTCCACGCAGATGGGGAAGGCATCGACATTGCCAAATTCTTTGAACAGGATGGCCTTGCCCTCCATAACCGGCATGGCGGCTTCTGGTCCGATATTTCCTAGTCCAAGGACGGCTGAACCATCGGTGAGGATGGCCACCAGGTTTCCCTTGGCGGTATAAGTATACACATCCTCCTTGTTTTCTGCAATCCGGCGACAGGGCTCTGCCACACCAGGCGTGTAGGCAATGCTCAGGGCATCCTTATCCCCGACATCCATTTTTGAAACCACTTCAACTTTTCCCTTGTGGGCCTTGTGAGCCTTTAGCGCTTCTGTATTATAGTCCATGTTTATCTCCCTTATACTCATGTTAAAAGCCTGTCCAGGACAGGCTGTGTAATTATTACCTATTATTTGAACATTGCTTTAAATGCTTTTGTGTCGCCATTAAAAACATTCATATCGATAAAGCGTTCCTCCCCATCGTATCCCTGGAGGATTTGACGCTGGGAATATTGCCAGAATACCCACTTATGCCCCCCAGAAAGTTCTGGATTACTCGAGGAAATATCACAGATCCAAATGGGTACCTCGGTAAAAGCATTGCTTAAATATTGGTTGTAGGTATTATAATTGGTATAGATAATCGGGGTTTCGCCATATTCTTCTTTCAAGGTTTCAATCATTTCTTTAAGCATGGTATTCACCTTATCCCTTTGGGGTGGATTATCCAGGTAATCACCGTAGAGCTCCAGATCAATGACCGGCGGCAAGCTGTCTGATTCCTTCGGTACATTTTTAATAAAATACTCAGCCTGGCCTTTTCCGCTTTCACTGAAATTCACAAAGAAGTAAGCCCCAACCTTCAAATTGGTTTTCCGTGCCGCTGTCCAATTTTCATTAAAGCGTTTATCGGTAAAATCGGTCCCTTCCGTTGCCTTGATATATGCAAAGGAAATCCCCTGTTCCGAAATGACCTTCCAATCAATCTCTCCCTGATAGGCCGAAACATCAACCCCTAAAACAATCTTCTTATTATCATAATAGAAAGTTCGCCATAATGCAAAGGCAATAATTAAAACAATCAGAATACCGATCCCAATCAGGACTGGCACCTTGTGGTCCAAAACCCATGTTTTCAAACGCTCCATAAAATCCTCTCTTTCCTTAAATCAATTGACAGTCAGCATCATACCAATACAGCCTTAAAGAATCTTTATACTGTTTCTTTTTTGCAGACCCCCAGGCAATGTGCTATAATACCCCTTGCCCAGGTGCTGGGTAACATCTTACAGAAGGAGTATTCTTATGAACTGGAACCATAATATCACCCCATTTATTCCAAGCATGGCCCTTAATGATGATTGGAGTTCTTATTCCATTACCGATTTAGCCGAGCTTTCCATGGGAAGTGCCCGGAAGCTCCAGGCCTCACTGACGGATAATAGTATGGCCAACCGCTACTATAAAGACGATGTGGTCAATTTTAGGATGAATCCCACCGAGATTCCCACCGCTGCCGACGGCATGATTCTGCTTCCCGATAATTCTGTGATTTTTCGGTGCTATACCATCAATGAAGATACCATGACCTTGACACCGTTTGATGCTGAAGCGGAATCACCCCAATGCTATCCGTTATCGGATATTACAATTTTAGGGATTCCCTGTGGTATTATCCGTGTCTCATAGCTTTAGAAAGAAAAAAAGACAGACCGAAGTCTGTCGTCTTTATCAACTGGTGCGAGAGACGGGAGTCGAACCCGTACGTACGGAGTACACACGCCTCTGAAACGTGCTTGTCTGCCAATTCCAACACTCTCGCTTACCGCCTTTTCTGTCGGCTGCTTGTATATAATAACGCAGCGCCATAGTAATGTCAAGGATCTTTTTTCGGTTTTTTCATGTTTTTTAGTAAGGAGTCTGTTATTAAAAGAAAAGAAATTATTTACATTGCAGGGATCGCTTTATTTTCGATTTTGGGCATCTTCCTCTACCAACAATGGAACTACTCCGCCCAAAGGCTTTATGTTGTGGTCACCGCCCAGGGTAAAGAAGTGGTCAACACCCCATTGGACACCGATTTTACCCAAACCATCACCACCGACGAGGGAACCAATACCTTGGTGGTGACCGATGGCCACGCCTATGTAGAATCTGCGGACTGTACCAATCAAGTCTGTGTCCATAGCGCCGCCATTGATTCTCCAGGAGAAACCATTGCCTGCCTGCCCCATCACCTCATTGTAGAAATTAAGCCGGGAGGCGGCCATGAGTAGGAACCGCAAGCTTGTGGTTTTAGCCATGTATCTGACCACTGCCCTTATTTTAAGCTATGTGGAATCCCTGGTGCCCCTGCCCATCCCCATTCCAGGGATTAAGCTGGGGCTTGCCAATATCGCCACAGTGGTTTGTCTGTATACCTTTGGCCTTCCCCTCACCCTGTTTCTGGTGGTCAGTCGGGTTTTTCTCTCTGGTTTTCTCTTTGGCAGCATGAGCTCGATTCTCTACGCCCTTTCCGGAGGGCTGGTCAGTGCTCTGATCATGGGACTTTTATCCATGGCCAATAAAAAAGAGCAACGACTTTCTCTCATGGCCATCAGCGTGGCTGGGGCCATTGCCCACAACCTTGGCCAACTCATCGTCGCTGCCCTCGTCATTGGAAATCTTAAGTTGCTGTTATACTATCTGCCCTTCCTGGTTCTGCTGGCCATTCCCACGGGGTTGGTCGTGGGAATGGCGGCCCTGCTTCTCATCCGCGCCCTTAAGCACCAAAAGCTGCTGCCCTAATTCTTCTCTTTCCGTTCCCGGATGAATAGCCGGATGGGCGTTCCAAAGAAATCAAAGGTCTCGTTGATTTTGTTCTCCAGATAACGCTCATAGGAAAAGTGCATCAGGGAGGCATCGTTGACAAAAAGCACAAAGGTCGGTGGATTGATGGCCGGCTGGGAAGCGTAGAAAATTTTCAGCCTGCGGCCGCTTTTAGACGGTGGCTGCTTCATCATGACGAAGCTGGTAATGGCTTCATTGAGCTTCCCGGTGCTAATGCGCTTTTCGCTCTGGGACTTGACAAAATCAATTTTTTCATAGAGCTGGGATACCCGCTGTCCGGTCTTGGCCGAGATGAACATCATGGGAGCATAGGGCATAAAGGAAAGGGTTTTTCGGATGTCCTCGGTCATCTTTTTCATCGTCTTATCATCCTTAGCCACAGAATCCCACTTGTTGACAACAATGATAGAGGGCTTGGAACGATTGTGGGCGATACCGGCAATCTTACTGTCTTGCTCGGTGACCCCCTGTTCCGCATCAATCAGAATCAAAACAACATCCGCCCGTTCCACGGCTGCCACCGCCCGAATGATGCTGTAACGCTCAATATCGTCATAAATTTTATTTTTACGGCGCAGTCCGGCAGTATCGATTAAGGTATAGATTTTCCCATGGTACTTCACATCCGTATCCACGGCATCCCGGGTGGTTCCTGCCACATTACTGACAATGAGACGGTCCTCTCCTAACATCTTATTAATCAGGGTGGATTTCCCGGCGTTGGGCTTCCCAACAACGGCTACCTTCAGACGGTTATCCTCCTGCTCCTCTTCATCATAGACCTTTTTGACTTTCTCGATGATGGCATCCAGCAGATCGCCCAGGCCCAGGCCCTGCTCCCCGGAAATCGGAAGGGGCTCCCCAAGACCAAGGGTATAAAATTCATAAAGAGCATCCTCTAAATTCTTGGTATCTAACTTGTTCACCGCCAGGACGACATTTTTCCCACGCTTTCGGATCATCCCTGCGACTTCTTCATCTGCGGCGGTCATCCCTCCCCGGCCATCGACTAAGAGCAGAATCAAATCCGCCATATCCATGGCGACCTCTGCCTGCACCCGCATCTGAAATAAAATATCATCCTTAGCAGCCGGTTCAATCCCACCGGTGTCAATGAGTGTAAAATGATGATTTTGCCACTCCGCATCGGAAATAATGCGATCCCGGGTGACCCCTGGAGTATCCTCCACAATGGCGATGCGTTCCCCTACCAGTTTATTGAACAGGGTTGATTTTCCTACATTTGGCCGTCCGACGACGGCAACAATTGGTTTTGCCATATTATCCTCCTATTAATCGCTGGGCAACGGCTTCGGCCAACGCGTCTCCCCGAACGGGAACAATGGCTACCTCCGCCCCAAGGGCTTGGGACAATGCCCCCAGCGTCATATCATCTAAAAAATCTTCAGTCCCATATCTTACCATATTTTCCGGAATAAAATAAGTCTCTATTTCATTTTCTTTTGGAATCTGGGCGACAATGTCCCCACCGGTGACGAGTCCAGATACGGTAATGGAAGGTCCAAAGTGATTGTTTTTTATAGGAAGTACCCCAATATCCGCACCGGGATAGACTTTCTCAATGGCCCCAGCGCAGGCCTCCATAAAGCCCTTGGCCAGTACCCCGGTAATAATCCCAAAGCGATGGCTCCCCTTAGACTTTGGTGTTCTCCCTGCCAGAGCATCCCGAAGTCCCGCCTTAAAATCCGTCATCATACCAACACCATTTTCCAACTGGCTGAAGTCCCCGTAGTAATCTTCTCCGGGCAGGTCCTGCCCTGCCAAGAGAAAGAACTCATCGCTGGGAAAGACAAATCGCACACCGTATTGAGCCAGCATTTTGTCCTGTGCCTCCCTTATAATATCCAGGGTTTCAGCTGCTTTCTGAGCATCCACCGGGTACAAGGCAGGCAGTCCTTCCCGATAGCTGCTAAGTCCCACCGGAACGACGGATAGGGACTGCAGCCAGGGATAAAAAGCCATGACGTCCTCCAGGGTTTTCTTCAGGGCTTCTCCATCATTATAACCTGGGCACATCACGATTTGGCCATTCATCTGGATGTGATGTTCGGAAAAAAAGGCTAGATCCTCCAGGATACTCCCGGCAAAGCGGTTGCCCAACATTTTGCACCGCAGCTCCGGGTCCGTGGTGTGAATGGAAATATTAATGGGCATGATATGATAATCGACGATACGCCGCTTCAGCGCTTCACTAAGATTGGTCAGGGTCACATAATTACCCTGGAGAAAAGATAGACGCTCGTCATCATCTTTAATATATAAGGTGTCCCGCATCCCCGGGGGCATTTGATCAATAAAGCAAAAGACACAATTATTTCGGCAGCGGCGGATTCCCAAAGTTCCCCCATCACAGTGAAGGCCCAGGGGCTCATCGCTCTCCTTTTCAATCTCCAGCTCCCAAATTTCACCATCGGGCTTTTGGATCTCCACAAGGATTTCCTCTTCTCCGCCTAAAAAGCGGATATCCAATTCATCCACCACGCTCCGGCCATTAATCGATAAAAGCAGGTCTCCCTGCTCTACCCCCATTTCTGCCAGCACCCCCGTCGGGCTTAGTTCTTTAATTTCGTAGGGATTCATCAATCTTCCTCGTTCCTTTCGTAAAAGGGCAATGGGCCATACATAGGCCACAGACCATTTGATGGGCAATTTCTTCATGATGGGTGTTGATATAGGCATCACATTTCAGGGCATCAAAAAGGGTATCCCGTTCCATGCCAAGGGCCCACTTCTCTCCCTTAATGGCACCTGAGGGACACACCCGGGTACAGATCCGACATCCGCCACATTGGCTCTCCATAGGCTTATTTTCAATGGGAAGCTCTGTGGTGGTAAGTACAGAACCCAGCCGGACACCAGACCCGTACTCTTGGTGGAGAAAAAGGGCACTTTTTCCAATCCATCCCATTCCAGACAACACCGCGGTGGTCTTATGCTGGAACAGACCATGGAGGACCGTATCATCAGACAGCATAGGAGGACCGGCAGGGATGGCCTGGGCAGGATACCCCTGTGCCTCCAGGAGCAAGGCCAGCTGGAGGGTAATATCATCAATCAGACGATTGACGGATACATAATGGGCGTAGTAGGCATGGGTCGGTGTTTCCTGGATATGACTGATCACCCCACGGTTTAGGGGCACCACGATACATAATGCTTGCTTAAAGTCATCCGGTGCCGATACTGAAGCGGCTTCTAAATCGGCCCATCCCACATCAACAGCACCCATTTCCAGGGCCTTCTGACGAATTTTCTCTTTGATTCCATTCATAATGATGATACCTTTTCTTTCTGTATTGCCCCAAAGGGACAGTGAACCATACATAGACCACAAACCACACCCCGGCCTATATGCTGATAAGCTTCTTTCATATGTGTACTACAGGCGTGTACATCGATGAGCTGACTTCTGGCCATCCCTATCTGCCACTCGACACCCTCGATCGCTTGTGCCGGGCAAACATCCCGGCAGCGGGTACACTGGCCACAGCGGCTTTCCATGGGCTCTGGACCACTCCCCAAAGGAGCATCCGTCAGCACCGTCCCCAGACGAACTGCCGGACCATAACGGCTATGGATGAAGAGGGCGCTTTTCCCAATCCAGCCCATTCCAGACAGCACCGCCGCTGTCTTATGAGAAAATACCGCCTGATACCCTCCTGTCTCAGGATCGGACTGGGAAGCTGGCACAGGATATGCCCGATAACCCTGTCGCTCTAAAAACAGGGCAAGCTGAAGGGTTGTATCGTCAATGAGACGATTCATGGTCCGATAATGGTGGAAATAAGTAATGGTCGGTGCGGTGTCGATCTCGGACAAAATTCCCCGGGATAATGGGAAAACAAGGGATATTGCCTGCCCATAGCCCCGTCCCCCAGCCTTATCCAATATTGAAATATCCGCAAATCCCAAATCCCCGACGCCACGATGACGGGCAATATCTGAAACTTGAAGGATAATTTGTTTTTTTTTCACGTTATTCGACCAACCTTTCTTTCGTTCCATGGTCCTTTGTGCTATAATGATGCAGAAAGGAGCAGTGCGATGCTGAATCCATTCCATCAAACAGAAGATAAACTTATTATATTATATGTGCTCAATAAAATCAAAACCGGCATTACCCGGGAACAGTTGGCTTACATTATTATTCAGAATGTGCAGATCAGCTATTTTGATATTCAGCTTTATATCGATGCCCTCCTGGGAGAGCAGCTTATCCAGAAAACCAAAGATGGTGACGAAAAAGAAATTTTAACGAACACCACTGACGGTAATAAAACCCTGGAGTTGCTTTTGGATAAGATCCCCATGTATCTCCAGGAAATGCTGGACCGATATATTCTGGAAAGCCGGAACAAGATTTTAAATGAGGTATACACCACAGCAGATTACAAAAAAAATGGCCCCTACGATTACCAGGTATCCCTTAGTCTTTCAGAGAACGGAATTGCACTGATGTCCATCAGTGTCAACACCCCCACCAAGGAAGAGGCCGTGGCCATGTGTGAAAAATGGAAGGGCAATACCCAAAAGATTTATGCTGCCATTTTAAAGGATTTAACTTAAGATTTTCACAATATTTCATTTCATAAGAAAGCTCTGCCACAGGCGATCATGTCGCCTCAATGGCAGAGCTTTTTTTAAATCATGACTTATGGCCTAGTGCTTATCATCCTGATGGAATATCCGTCCAAGAAGTTTTGTTATTTCAACAATAACAAGGGGTGCTAAGGATGCCCCAATGACAATGAGCCATTCCCGTAAATCTAAGGTGGTCACATCAAAGATGGCATGGGCACCAGGAATCAGAATAACGGAAAGCTGGAGCACCAGGGAAATGCCGATAGCTCCCCAAAGATAACGGTTGGTAAAGAACTTTTTACTAAAGACAGACTTGCTTTCCGAACGGACATTGAGAACATGGGTCAACTGGGATAACCCCAGCACTGCAAAGACCATGGTCCGTCCAACGTCAACCCCGAAATGGGTCAGACCGTAGTGGAATACGCCAAGGGATAAAACCGCCAGAACGATTCCCTGAAAAATAATTCGTCCGCCAACACCATGGGCAAAAATGCTTTCCTTGGGATTTCTCGGCTTCCGTTCCATGATATCTTCGTCATTTTTCTCAACCCCCAGGGCCAAGGCCGGCAGGCTATCGGTAATCAGATTAATCCACAAAATATGGATGGGCAGTAAGGGCTGCACCCAGCCCACTACCGTGGCAAAGAATAAAATAAGGATTTCCGCAATATTACAGGAGAGCAGGAAATGAACGGCCTTTTTAATATTTTCATAAATATTCCGGCCTTCCTTCACCGCCGATACAATGGTGGCAAAATTATCATCCGTCAAAATCATATCTGCGGATTCCTTGGAAACATCGGTTCCCGTTATTCCCATGGCACAGCCGATATCCGCCTTCTTAAGGGCCGGGGCATCATTAACCCCGTCTCCGGTCATGGCAACCACAGCTCCCCTCTTCTGCCAGGTATCCACGATGCGCACCTTGTTTTCCGGGGATACCCGGGCGTATACCGCAACGCGATCGATTTCCTTCTCAAGCTCAGCATCGGATAATGCATCCAGCTCAACACCGGAAAGGGCAATGCTATCCTCTTCAAAAATCTTTAAATCCTTGGCAATGGCCACTGCCGTATTTTTATGGTCTCCGGTAATCATCACCGTCTTAATACCCGCCGTGTGACATTCGGTAATGGCTCCACGAACCTCTTCCCGGGGGGGATCAATCATCCCGGTCAGGCCGGCAAAGATTAAATTGTTTTCCAAATTCTCCATGGTAACTTCAGGGGAATCCATATAATGTTGGAAGGCATATCCCAATACCCGATAGGCTTCGTCGGACATTTCCGTGTTAGCCGCCAATATTTCGGCCTGGGCCGCAGCATCCATGGGAAGAACCTCATAGCCCTTTAAATAGTGGGTACAACGGGAGAGGAGTACATCTGGCGCCCCCTTGGTATAACCCACCCAGGAATTGCCATATTTATGAACGGTGGTCATCAGCTTCCGTTCAGAGTCAAAGGGAAGCTCCGCTACCCGGGGAGCTGTCATCAGGGATTCGTTCTTATCAAACCCCAGGAGGTTCGCATAGGCGACCATAGCCACCTCCGTGGGATCCCCAATTTCTACAGTTTCTTCCCCATTGTAGGTAATGGAAGCATCGTTACACAGCTGGCCCACCCGGACAACAAATTTCTCGCTTTCCGTAAAGCCATCATCCATAATATCCTCTGCATCCACAATCCCTTCGTTGGCATACACCTTGCGGATGGTCATACGGTTTTGGGTCAGGGTCCCGGTTTTATCCGAGCAAATGACCGAGGCGCAGCCCAGGGTCTCCACTGCTGGCAGCTTTCTGATAATGGCGTGCTTAGCAATAAGCTTCTGGGTTCCCAGGGCCAGCACCACCGTGACGATGGCTGGTAAGCCCTCTGGAATGGCGGCCACCGCCAAACTGACGGCGGTCATAAAGAGCAACAGGGGATCACCCCCGCGCAAAAGGCCCACTAAAAAGACAACGGCACAGGCGGCCAGAGCCCCTACAGCCAACACCTTCCCCAGCTGTTCTAAGCTGCGCTGGAGTGGGGTCTGAGTGCTTTCCGTTCCCTGGAGCATCCCGGCAATCTTTCCTATTTCGGTGTTCATCCCCGTCGCCGTTACGATGAAACGGCCCCGGCCATAGGTGACCAGACTGCTGGAGAACACGGTATTGACCCGATCCCCCAAGGGTGTATCCGGATCGGTGATTTCGATATTCTCTTTCTCCACTGGAACCGATTCTCCGGTGAGGGCTGATTCCTGAATCTGCAGGGTTGCTGCCTCAATCAAACGGCCATCTGCCGGTACAAAATCCCCGGCATCCAGCAGGACAATATCCCCAGGCACTAATTCCTCAGAGGGCACCACCAGCTGCACGCCGCCCCGGAGAACTTTAGCTTCGGGAATCGTCATGCGTTTGAGGGCCTCCATGGCGTCCTCAGCCTTGTTTTCCTGAATCACACCGATAACCGCATTCAAAACGACGATGACCATGATCAGGACTGCGTCACTCACTTCTCCTAAAAATCCAGAGATAACGGCGGCAACCATCAAAACGATGATCAGAAAGTCTTTAAACTGTTCGAAGAACATTCGAATGGGTGACTTTCGCTTGCCCTCTTCCATGCGGTTGGGTCCGTACTCTGCCCTCAGGGCTTCCACCTGAGTATCGCTGAGTCCGGTTTCCGCATTGGTGCCGGTGAGGGCCTCTGCTTCAGCCACCGAGAGTAAATAGCTTTGTTTCTCTTTTTGTTCTGCCAATTTTTCCTCCTATTGATGCAATAATAAAAAGACCCCCACCCAAACCAAAAATCTAGCCTGGATAAAGGTCTTACTCTCAAGAAATCCTTGATGCATGGCCGGGGCAATGCCCGGAATGACGACCATACAAATCCTTTCGGTGAGTTACTCCCCTTTAGGTTTTTTTATTATTTTAATGATCTGATTTTAACACGAGATCGTGCAATTGTCAAAACGGAAAGGTTTTCCGCTTCGATCTTTTTTTCTAAAACTTAAGGCTCTTAAGGTATATGCTTATTTATTTTTATTTTTCAAAATAGGCCAGACGGTCTTCAACCTTCGCCATCATCTCGGTGTACCCCGCCAGCTTTTCACGCTCAGCGGCCACCACCTGCTCCGGTGCTTTTTTAAGGAATCCTTCGTTACCCAGCTTGCCATTTAAGCGGGCTAATTCCTTTTCAATTTTTTTCTTTTCATTCTGGAGACGGGCAATTTCCTTTTCCTTATCCACCAAATCCTCCAAGGAAAGGAAGATTTCGGCATCTTCTATGACAGCAGAGATAAAGCCATCCCCCACCGCATCCTTCTCGATGGTCTTCACCCCGGATACTGACGCCAGCTTTTCAAGGAGAGCATCGGAGGTCATGAGGAGGCTTTCATGCTCAGCATTATCGGTCATGAAATACAACTCGGCTTTTCTGGAATTTGGCACATCGGCTTCCGCCCGGATATTCCGGATATTCCGAATGACCTCCATTAAGAAAATAACGTCCTTTTCCTCCTGGGGATAACTCAGGGCTTCATCGTATTCCGGCCATTTGGCCACGATGATGGCCTCTCCACTCCCAGGTAAATAGGCATAAATTTCTTCTGTGATAAAGGGCACCACGGGGTGCAGCAGTTTTAAAATCGTCGTGAGCACAGTATTTAAGGTGTATTCTGCCGAAAGCTTACTGCCTTCATCATCACCGTACAGCCGGGGTTTCACCAGCTCGATATACCAATCACAGTATTCACTCCAGGTAAAATCGTAAATTTTTTGTGCGGCAATCCCCAGCTCGTATTTTTCCATGTTCTGGGTCACTTCCCCCACCACGGTGTTCATCCGGCTAAGGATCCACTTATCCGTGGCTTCCAGGTTCGCCATGGCGGTTTCCCGGCGATCCATGATATCCTCCTCTAAATTCATGAGGACAAAACGGGTTGCATTCCACACCTTGTTCAGGAAGTTCCGGCTGGCTTCAACCTTTTCGTCCTGCCAACGGATATCATTTCCCGCAGAGTTACCAGTGATAATGGCGAAACGCAGAGCGTCCGCAGAGTATTCCTCAATGATTTCCAGGGGATCGATCCCATTCCCCAAGGATTTACTCATCTTCCGTCCCTGGGAATCCCGGATGAGACCGTGGATGTACACATCAGAGAAGGGTGCTTCACCCATGTTGTAAAGCCCCATAAAAATCATACGGGCAACCCAGAAGAAAATAATATCATATCCTGTGACCAATACGGCATTGGGATAGAATTTTTCTAAGTCGGCGGTATCCTCAGGCCATCCCAGGGTTGAGAAGGGCCAGAGGGCAGAGCTAAACCAGGTATCCAGAGCATCGGGGTCCTGGGTAAAGTGACTGCCACCACATTTCGGACAGGTCACTGGCATTTCCTTGGCAACAACCAGCTCGCCACAGGCATCACAGGTGTAAGCCGGAATCCGGTGTCCCCACCACAGCTGACGGGAAATACACCAGTCCCGAATGTTTTCCATCCAATTGAAATAAATCTTGCTGAAACGGTCCGGTACAAATTTTGTATCGCCATTTCGCACCGCATCAATGGCTGGCCCGGCCAGGGGTGCCATTTTTACAAACCATTGCTCAGAGGTCATGGTTTCCACGGTGGTATTGCACCGGTAGCAATGGCCCACATTATGGACGTGGTCCTCAATCTTTTCCAGCAGTCCCAGGGACTCTAAATCCGCTAAAACGGCCTTCCGACAAGTATAACGATCCATACCGGCGTATTTTTCCCCGGCCAGGGCGTTCATGGTGCCGTCCTCGTTCATGATATTGATTTCTTCCAAATGATGGCGCTTGCCTACCTCGTAGTCGTTGGGGTCGTGGGCTGGGGTCATCTTGACCACACCGGTCCCAAAGGCCATGTCCACGTAATCGTCCGCCACCACAGGAATCGGCTTGTTGACGATGGGCAGGATGACGTTACGGCCCACCAGGTCCGTGTAGCGTTCATCCTTGGGGTTAACCGCGACACCACTGTCTCCCAGCATCGTTTCCGGACGGGTGGTGGCCACGGTGACATAGCCCTCTCCATCCTCAAAGGGGTAACGAATATGCCACAAATGGCCATTTTCTTCCTGATATTCGACCTCTGCATCGGACAACGCCGTTTTACAATCCGGGCACCAGTTAATAATCCGGCTACCCTTGTAAATAAGGCCCTCCTCATACAGGCGAACAAAGGTGTCTTTAACGGCCTCTGAGCATCCCTCGTCCATGGTGAAACGCTCTCTGTCCCAGTCGCAGGAAGCGCCAAGCTTTTTCACCTGTTCCCGGATGCGGTCTCTATAAGTAATGGCCCAATCCCAGGCGCGTTTTAAAAATTCATCACGACCCAGATCTTCTTTTGTTTTACCTTCTTCGTTTCGGATTTTATCCACCACCTTCACCTCGGTGGCAATACTGGCATGGTCCATACCGGGAACCCATAAGGCGGCATAACCCTGCATCCGCTTAAAGCGGGTGAGGACATCCTGGAGGGTATCATCAAAGGCATGACCCATGTGGAGCTGACCCGTAATATTTGGTGGAGGCATCATGATGGTGTAGGCCTTTCCCTCTGGATGGACCTCTGGTTTAAAATAACCTTTTTCCTGCCACCAATCATAAATCCGGCCCTCGACCGAATGGGGTTCATAGACTTTCGACATTTCTTTTTTCAATGGGCTGCATCCTCTCTTAATCTTAATACTAATAATAGATTATAACAAAAAAGAACAGAGGCTTCCACCTCTGCCCCCTTTATTTTTTCTTTCCCCAATCACTTTAATCCATAATATTCAAATACTCTTCGTAGGTCTTTCCACTATCGTAGACTGCCTTAGCCACATCCACACCTAAATACCGCAAATGCCAGGGCTCATAGGTATAGCCGGTAATGCCCTCCTGGCCATTGGGATAGCGAATGATAAAACCATAACGCCAGCCATTGGCATCCAGCCATGCCCCTTCAGCGGTGTTGATAAAATCCGTTGTCAGGGCCAATCCGATGCTATTACTGGTTACATCGATACATAAACCCGTTTGATGCTCACTATAGCCTGGAGGGGCCGTGGTAGCCTCAGCAGAGGCCTGGCCCGTACTCGCCGCCTCTGAATCAAAGACACTAACCTGGGTATCATAATCCCGAAAGCCCGAGCAGCACTGTAAGTCCAGGCCCTGAGCCTGTCCAGCGGCAAATAATTCTGCCAGTGCGGTGGCTGCCTCTGAACGAAGATAGGTCTGGCGGATACCCGGCAAATCATTGGCCACAAGATCTCCAGGGCTATAATCCTGGGGAAGTCCATGGGTCTTATTCACCAACTGGGTAATGCTGCCGATGGTCAGGGGATCCACCACCGCCCCCTGGACTGGCTCAGCCGTAGGCACTGGAGCGGTAATGGTTGAAACCACTGGTCCGGTAATCGAGGAACTCCCTCCTGCCGGCTCCTTTTTTATCAAAGTGGCGTAATAGGCGGCGTCCGTGGTGAACAAAGTACTACTGGCCAAAAGACACAGCAGAATAATCAACAGTCCGGCTAAAAAACCGTACAACTGGCGTTGCTTCACTTTTTTATTTATTTTTCGATTAACTGCCGCCACCCCCTTTTTTCATTAATAGTATAACACTAACATAAAACATCCCTCAATAACTTAAGAATTTTTGAATTTTTAGCCAAAGCTGAAAAAGGACATTTGGTCCGAGTCGGGTAATCCTGCCAAACAGCCAAAGGAATCCAGCTTTTCCAGGTTACTCTTATTGACATGGGCCCGATTCTGAAGATCTTCCTTGGACATGAAGGGCTTAATCCGGGCTTCTTCATAAATTTGGACGGCTACCTTTTCCCCCAGACCATCGATGGCCATCAAGGGGGGCAATAGCTTACCATCCTCAATGAGGAAATTCTTGTAGTGGGAGCGATAAATATCCACCTTTACAAATTCAAACCCTCGACAATACATTTCCAAGGCCAGCTCCAATGAGGTTAATGAATTGGACTCTTTATTACTGGCGTTATTCCCCAAAGCCTTAATTTCGGCAATGGTCTTTTTAACGTGTTCCTTTCCGCTGGTCATATCCCTCAGATTAAATTCCTTGGCCCGGATACTGAAATAAGTGGCATAATAGGCCAATGGGTGATAAACCTTATAGTAGGCAATGCGAAAGGCCATCATCACATAGGCCACAGCATGGGCCTTGGGGAACATATAGGAAATCTTCTGACAGGAATCTATGTACCACTCCGGTACATTAAAGCTGCGCATATAGGCTTCTTCCTCATCGGTCAGGCCCTTCCCTTTCCGCACATGCTCCATAATTTTAAAGGATTCTTCTGAATCCAGGCCCATAGAAATCAGGCCAAGCATAATATCATCCCGGGTACAAATGACCTCTTTAATGGAAACCACCTTATTGAGAATCAAGTCCTGGGCATTATTAAGCCAAACATTAGTCCCATGGGACAGCCCGGAAATCCGAACAAGATCGGCAAAGGCATTGGGCTTAGCATCCAGTACCATCTGCCGGACGAAACCCGTCCCAAACTCCGGGACCCCGCAGGTTCCCAGGGGAATATCGAAATCATTGTCCACCAATCCCAGGGAATCCGTTCCCCTAAAAAGCTTCAGCACATTTTCATCGTCCAGGGGAATACTTTGGGGGTCTACGCCGGTCAGGTCTTGAAGCATCCGCAGCATGGTGGGGTCATCATGTCCCAGAATATCCAGCTTCAGCATCCGCCCCTGGATGGAGTGGTAATCAAAATGGGTGGTTAGGGTATCGCTGTCCCGATCATCCGCAGGGTGCTGGATGGGGGTGAAATCGTAAATATCCTTATCCCGGGGGACGACCATAACGCCACCGGGATGCTGCCCAGTGGTGCGCTTAACCCCTTCACAGCCCGAGATCACCCGGCTGATTTCCGCATCGGGCTTGTACTCCCCCTTCTCTTCATAGAAATTTTTGACATAGCCATAGGCTGTTTTATCTGCCAGGGTTGCAATGGTACCGGCCCGGTAGACCTTGCCCTCCCCGAAAAGCACCTCGGTATAGCGATGGGCCTCCGCTTGGTTTTCCCCAGAGAAGTTCAAGTCGATATCAGGCTCTTTATTTCCTTTAAAGCCCAGGAAGGTTTCAAAGGGGATATCAAAGCCGTCTTTTTCCATGGGGGTGCCGCATTCCGGGCAATTGGCATCGGGAAGGTCCGGACCATAGCCCACCTTGGTGCTGTCAAAAAACTCATAATGCTTGCAATGGGGACAGATATAATGGGGTGCCAGGGAATTAACCTCGGTAATTCCACAGAGCATGGCCACCAGAGAGGAACCGACAGAGCCCCGGGATCCCACCAAATACCCATCCTCCAGGGAGTGGTGCACCAGCTTTTGAGCGATGAGATAAAGCACCGAATACCCATTGCCAATAATAGAATCCAGTTCCCGTTTTACCCGGCTTTCCACAATCTCCGGTAAGGGGTCCCCGTAAATTTCATGGGCCTTATCGTAGACCATATTTCGGATATCGTCATCAGACCCCTCAATGACCGGGGGAAAGGTCCCGTCGGGAATGGGCAAAACGGCATCCATGGAATCCGCAATTTTTCGGGTATTGGTCACCACGATTTCGTAGGCGGTTTCCGGATCTAAATAGTCAAATTCATCCAACATTTCCTGGGTGGAACGGTAATATAAAGGTGGCTGCATATCTGCATCCCGATAGCCTTGACCGGATTGAAGCACCTCCCGGTAGAGGGCATCCTCGGGATCTACAAAGTGAACATCCCCGGTGGCGACCACCAGCTTCCCCTTTTCCTTCCCCAGGGCAATGATTTTTTCATTGATTTCGATGAGCTCTTCCCGGGTCCGTCCTTCCTCCCGAATGAGGAAATCATTGTTCCCCAAGGGTTGGACCTCATAGTAATCATAAAAATCTGCCAAAGCATCGATACGGGCCTGCTTCTCGCCATTTTTAAAGGCCAAATAAAGCTCCCCGGCCTCACAGGCCGACCCAATGATCAGGTTTTTTCGATTGGCCGCCAGAAGTGATTTTGGAATTTTCGGCTTGCGATAAAAGTATTCCACATGGGCTTTGGAGACAATTTTGTACAAATCCTTGATCCCATTCTGATTTTTGGCATAAATAATGACATGGCGTCCTTGTTCCGTCTTTAAAATCTGCTCATTATTCATGAGCCCATTCAGCTCAGACACCCGATGACAGCCGGATTTTTCTGCCCGCTCCATGAGCTTGAACATAATCTTTGAAGAACAAATGGCGTCATCCAGTGCCCGATGGTGGTGCCCCATATCGATTTTAAAATAACTGGCCAGCTTTTTAAGGTTATGCTTTCCTATTTCCTTCATGAGGGCCCGGGCCATGGTCAGGGTATCAAAATAGGTAATGGTATCCTCAATGCCATAGTCCTCCAGGGCACAGCGTAAAAAGCCCATATCAAAGGCGGCGTTGTGAGCTACTAAAATCCGACCGTCACAAAATTCCAAAAAATCGCGAATGACATTCTCGGCCTCTTCCCCCCCGGCTACCATTTGATCCGTAATCCCCGTAAGCTCTGTAATCTTAACGGGGATGGGCCGATGGGGATTAATGATCTTTGAAAAGGTTTCGACAATATGCTTGTTCTTAATCTTCGTGGCGGCAATTTCAATGATGACATCCTTCCCCGCGGCCAGACCGGTGGTTTCCAAATCGAAGAAAACAAATTCACCAGAGAAGGGCTCATCCTGGGGACCATTCACAATGGATACACCATCATCCACCAAATAACCTTCCACGCCGTACAGAACCTTGATGCCGTTTTTCTTACTCAAATTCATCATTTCCGGATAGGCCTGAACCACACCATGGTCTGTAATCCCAATGGCATCATGCCCAAAATCTGCTGCCTGCTTCATGATTTTATGGACCTTGCTCACGGCGTCCATGGAGCTGTACTGGCTATGGAGGTGGAGCTCCACCCGTTTGATCTGGGCATCATCAGTACGTTTCGGAGCAGTAGCTGGCTCAATATTTCGGGGTTTTAAAAAGATTTGATTCCTGAAGTTATCCAGGGTCAGGGTCCCTTCAATTCGGACCCAGGCATCCTTTTTAAGGCTGTCCATTAGTGGCTGTAAACGGTCCTCGGCATCAAAGAGCTGACAGCCTACGGAACCCGTTCCGTCGGTCACGTTGAAATTAAAGCTGACCCGTCCGCCCCGGACCGACCGACTATCAATGCCGAACACGCACCCGGCGATGCACAGCTTCTGCCCTACCAGCTGGGTTTGCTTGGAAAAATCAATGGTTGCTAAAGATTCTACAGGAACCCGGATGGGCTTTCCCCAAAGGGCCCCACCACTGGCACTGGGTCTGGCTTTGCCATCCTTTCCCATCCTGCCCTTGGGGGAGGGCGGTGCTGCTACGGGCTTTTGCTTGGCAATGGCCACATTTTCATTCTGGATAACCTCCAGACGTTTGGCTTTAACCGCCTCAATCTGGCTCTTTCGCTCTTCATCCGCCGTGGTAATGTGGTCCATGAGCTTTAAATCTGGCCCTTGGGATATTTTCTCAACCGGAATGACCACCGCCACACTCTTGGCATAATCAAAAATCTGGCAAAGATCCTGCTGGACCGCCACATTGTCACAGGATTTCGGGTTTGCCTTAAAGGTAAATATAATTTCCTGGCTGCCACTGGCCACCTCGATCCGTTCTGGTTCCAGGCTATATTTTTTTAGAACGTCTTGCAGTGCTGCCTGTTTTCCACTCATCGGATTCATCCTGGGCCCTCCTACATTTTTTCAATTTCTTCCATTAATGCAGAGATGATTTCATCCTCCGCCACCGTTTTAAAAACCTGTCCTTTTTTGAACAGCACGCCCTTTCCCTTTCCGCCAGCCACACCAATATCGGCTTCCTTGCCTTCTCCAGGACCGTTTACCACACAGCCCATAACGGCGACCTTTAAGTCCTTATGGACAGTCTGCAGTCGATTGTTCATTTCTTTGGCGATGCCAATCAGGTCGATTTCGGTCCGGCCGCAGGTGGGACAGGAGACCACCTCTACCATGCCATCCTTCTGTTGAAACAGCCCCATGGAGGATAAAAGATCCTTGGCAACGTAAATCTCCTCCAGGGGGTCCCCGGTTACAGATACCCGGAGGGTATCCCCAATCCCATTTAACAGCAGATATCCCAGTCCCACACCCGTTTTAACGGCGGCACTGCGCAATACCCCTGCTTCAGTTACACCGAGATGCAGGGGATAATCGTATTTTTCAGAGAATAAGGAGTAGGCATCAATGGTTAACAGGACGTTTGATGCCTTCATGGATACCACAATATCCTCAAAGCCCAAATCCTGGAGGATTTGGATATGTCCCTCGGCGCTCTCCACCATTCCCTGGGCCGTGGGCCCCTGGTATTTATCCAACAGACGCTTTTCCAGGGACCCGGCATTCACACCGATTCGGATGGGGATTCCCCGATCCTTCGCGGCCGAAACGACCTCCCTTACTTTATTAACATCCCCAATATTCCCTGGATTAATCCGCAGCTTATCCACCCCATTTTCAATGGCCTTTAAGGCCAAACGGTAATCGAAATGGATATCCGCCACCAGGGGGATGCTGATCTTCGTTTTAATGGCAGACAGAGCATCCGCTGCCGCTTCGTCCGGTACCGCCACCCGGGCAATCTCACACCCCACTGCTGACAGGGCATTGATTTGGGCGGCTGTCGCTTCTGCATCCCGGGTATCCGTATTGGTCATGGATTGAATCAAAATAGGATTCTCTCCACCGATGGCCCTGCCACCGATGGAAACAATCCTGGTTTTTCTACGATTAATTTTCATTTTCTCACCTATCCCATTATGCGTAAAACATCATTCACTGCAATGACGAGGGCCAGCCCCATCAATGCCATAAAACCGATATAATTAATGGTTGCTGCCTTTTTGGGGTCCAGCTCCTTCCCCGTTATTTTTTCAATGATCAAAATCAATGCCTGTCCACCGTCCAGCGCAGGAAGGGGCAGCAGATTAATCACACCGAGGTTAACTGAAATAAGGGCTGTAAAAGTTAGTAAGGCAGCAAATCCGTATTGATAAAAACTGGAAACCATGCCCACCATCCCAATGGGACCTGCAAAATCATTCAGCCCGAGCTGACCGGTAATGAGCATTCCCAGGCTTTGGAAGATGGTCCCACCAAAGCTGATGGTTGCCTGAGCCCCTTTTAAAAGGGACGGACCAAATCCGGTTCCCTTGAGCAAAAACACCACCACCAGGCAGAGATAGGCAAAGATAATATTCATGGCAGCCCCGGCCACTAAAATGGCCAGCCGCTGTCCCTTTGTCTTATTCTGAAAGCTCCGGGATTCATCCACGGATATAGGGAGAGGTTCTGGCTCTGTCTCAGCATCGTCATCATTGTCATTCTCCCCATACAGGCGGCAAAACCCGCCAATGGGAAAGGCCCGGATGCTAAAACGCGTCTCCTTGCCCTGACGGGAAAACAGGACCGGCCCCATGCCAATGGCAAATTCAATGACATACACCCCTGTTTTCTTGGCAACGATATAGTGCCCCCATTCATGGACCACCACCAATATGGAAAGAATCAGCAGGGTGAGGATAACCATTAGTACTGTATTTAACATCAATACCTCCTAAGCTTTAATACCCCATCTTTTTAAAGATATCCGAAGGTATATATCGCAAAAATATATACAATGGGGATGATAAACAGAATACTATCAAAGCGATCCAGAATGCCCCCGTGGCCGGGCAGGCATTTTCCAAAATCCTTGATATCCATCTTCCGTTTGAGCATCGATGCTGTTAAATCTCCGCACTGGCCGGCAATAGAGCCCACCACACCGAGTACGATGTACATATAAATCGGAAGGGTAAAATTAAAATTATACTGAAGAATCAAGCCGTAGATTACCATGGCGATGGCGGCGAAAACCACCCCGCCAACAGCCCCGGCCACTGTTTTCTTTGGGCTGATTTTAGGGGCCAGCTTTGTCTTTCCAATGGCCATCCCGGTGAAATAAGCCGCTGTATCGGTAATAAAAGCAATGACAAAAACCATCCAAAGATAGCATCGTCCCGATGGCACCGTATCAAAGAGCAGCAGAAAACCAAACATCATGGGAATATAAACCAGTCCCACCACCGAAGCCATCCCCCGATAAACATCGGCCTTTCCCAGAAATACCTCCGTACAAAAAACGGCAATGAAGCAAACCGCCAGCAAGGGCAAAACCATCCCATAATCGAGCTTCATAAAGCATAGAATCAATATTCCTAAAATGAACAGGAAAGGAAAGCGAATTTTACAGTCTAAGCGCCGATTAACCGCCTGGGCATATTCCCACAGACCAATGGATGTGAGCACAACACAGGTTATAAACAGGTAAATCCCTCCGAAATAAAGCATTGCGAATAGCAGGGGTAAACCCACCACCGCCGTCAAAATCCGTTTTCGCATTTTACTTTACCGCACCATAACGCCTTTCCCTTTTTTGATATTCCTCGATAACCCTGTAAAAAGCATCTGAATCAAAATCCGGCCACCAAATATCGTCAAAAATAATTTCTGCGTAGGAGTCCTGCCAAAGCAAAAAATTACTCAAACGTTTTTCCCCGCCGGTCCTTAAAATAATATCCGGGTCTGGCAGCCCTGCGGTGTACAGATGATTGGAGATACAGGCCTCAGTAACTTCCTCTGGAGGAATCCCCTCGGCCATAATGGCCTTCACGGCCCGCAGGATTTCATCCCGCCCCCCATAGTTGAGTGCCACATTCAGAATCAGCCCTTCATTTTCGGCGGTGAGCCCACAAGCATCTGCGGCTGCCTTTTGCACATCTGCAGGAACCCGGCTCATATCACCAATCATGCGGACCTGGACATGGTTTTCATGGAGCTCTGCAATCTCTTTAATAAAATACTCCACGGCAATCTTCATCAGGCCATCCACCTCTTCAGGGCTCCGCTTCCAGTTTTCTGTGGAAAAAGCATACACCGTCAGAACCTTTACCCCTAAATCAGAGGCGGTTTTTACCGTCGTGTGCAGCGCCTTCATCCCCGCATTGTGTCCAAAGAGACGGGGCCTCAGCTTTCTCTTTGCCCAACGTCCATTGCCATCCATAATGATAGCAACATGGGCCGGTATATTCCCCATGTCGATCTTAAAATCTGCTAACATGACATCTCTCCAATCTTTATTTTTCCAAATTTCTTCGGGCCGTCTCCATCATCAGCTTAATTCGATTGATTTGATTGACCTCGGAGTCCCCAGGATCATAATCAATGGGCGCAATATTTGCCTTGGGGTAACGTCTGCGAATGGGCTTAATCATTCCCTTCCCCATAACATGGTTCGGCAAGCACGCAAAGGGCTGAACACAAACAATATTCTCCACCCCGTTTTCAATGAGCTCCATCATTTCCGCCGTCAGGAACCAGCCTTCTCCCCCCTGGTTCCCCAGTGCAATGAGCTCCTGGGCCTTTGTCGCCTTTTCCTGGATAGTGGAGGGCCCCCGATAATGGATGCTCCCATTAAGGGCCCTTTTCATATTTCTTCGGTACTGCTCAATCACCTTGATGGCCAGCTGGCTGCTCCGCTTCCCGGAAAGGGTGCCCGAAAGAACATCATACTTATAAATTGAATTATAACAGCAATAGAGGAAGAAATCCAATAAATCCGGTACCACCACCTCGGCACCTTCCTTTTCCAAGACTTCCACAAGGTTATTATTGGCCGTCGGATGGTATTTCACCAGAATTTCTCCCACAATGGCCACCTTTGGGATATGTCGGTTTATCCGGGGAAGGGCGTCGAACTCGGCAATGATCTCCCGCACATTGCGACGGAATACCCGGATGCTGGGCTTTGTAACATTGTGCTTAACGATTCGGCGCCATTTTTCGTAAAGCGCCATGGTGGCCCCGGCATCCCGTTCATAGGGCCGTGTTCCATAAATAAGTCGTTGGAATAAATCCCCATACACCGCAGCAATCATCAGCCGATGGCCCATGCCCACCGTAATCTTAAAGCCCGGATTTTCCTCCAGACCCACGATATTGAGGGAAATAACCGGAACTTGCTCCATCCCTGCTTCCCGCAAGGCTTTCCGGATAAAGCCCACATAATTAGATGCCCGGCAGGGGCCGCCGGTCTGGGTCATCATCACCGAAACGTTATCCAAATCGTACTTCCCGGACTTCAGGGCCGCCATAATCTGCCCCGTGGTCAAAATGCTGGGGTAGCAGGCATCGTTATTCACATAGCTCAGTCCCGCTTCAACCGCCGCCGCATCCACGCTGGGCAGCACCTCCAGGTTGTAGCCACAGGCCTTCATCACATCCGCAATGAAATCAAAATGAATGGGTGACATCTGGGGTGCTAAAATCGTGTGGTTCCTGCGCATTTCCTTGGTAAAGGACATCCGCTTGGGTAACGGGTGTTCGGGCAGCTTGATATGGTTTTTCGCCCGTTCCTCCATGGCGGCCTTTAAAGAGCGCATTCGGATTCGGACAGCCCCCAGGTTATTGACCTCATCGATTTTAATGAGGGTATAAATCCCCCCTTTGCTTTCCAGAAGCTCCTGGGTTTGTTCCGAGGTCACCGCATCCAGGCCGCACCCAAAGGAGGTCAGCTGCACCAGCTCTAAGCAATCATTTTGGGCCACCACCTCCGCTGCCTTGTAAAGCCGGCTGTGGTATTTCCACTGGTCCAATACCCGGTAATGGTCCCCGGCATTGCTTCCAGCCGCCAGATGCGCGACGGAATCCTCAGTGAGAACCGCCAGCCCCAGGGAAGTAATGACATGATCCAGCCCGTGGTTGATTTCGGGGTCAATGTGGTAGGGCCGGCCAGCCAGGACGATCCCCCTTTGATGGTTACGCTTCAGCCAGGCCAGGGTTTCTTCTCCCTTGCGCTGCATATCCTTCCGGAAGCGTTCCCGCTCTCCATGGGCATGGCGAAGGGCGATGCTCACCTCTTCCCTGGTGGCCCCCTCTTCCCCAAAGATCTCAATCAGCCGTTCTTCCAGCCGTTTATGATTATCCAGGGCCAGGAAGGGATTAATAAAGGTAATACCCTCTTCCCCCAAAACATCCATATTATGCTTAATGGTTTCAGGGTAAGACATCACAATCGGGCAATTATACCAATTATCCACCCCCTCAAATTCCTTTTCCTCCAAAGAAATACAGGGATAAAAAATCTTTTTAACCCCACGATCAATAAGATCCTGGATGTGTCCGTGCACCAGCTTTGCCGGATAGCAAACGGATTCCGAAGGAATGCTGGCCATTCCCTTTTCGTAGGTTTTTCGGTTCGAATCCCCGGAGAGAATAACCCGATAGCCCAGTGATGTTAAAAAGATAAACCAAAAGGGATAATTTTCATATTGATTGAGCACCCGGGGGATGCCAATGACACCCTTGGCAGCCATGGCCGTTGGCAACGGCTGATAATCAAAAACCCGCTGATATTTATATTTATACAGATTGGGAAGATCATTTTGCTTATGGCTGACACCAGCTCCGATTTCACATCGGTTTCCGGTAATATGCCGGGAGCCATCCCCAAAGATATTGACGGTCAGCTGACAATTATTGCTGCAGCCACCGCAGCGGCGATGTTTGACCGACACACTAAAGGAATCCAGGGCCTCTCTCCCCAGGAGTGTGGTCGTTTCGCCCTGGGTGTACCCTTCTCTGGCAATGAGAGCCGCACCAAAGGCACCCATCAGCCCGGCAATATCCGGGCGTACTACATCTTTTTCTGTGATTTTCTCAAAGGCCCGGAGCACCGCGTCATTATTGAAGGTTCCTCCCTGGACGATGATATTCTCCCCTAAATCTTTGGGGTTATGGACCTTAATCACCTTTTGGAGGGCATTTTTTATAACCGAATAGGACAGTCCCGCCGAAATTTCACCCACGCTGGCCCCTTCTTTTTGGGCCTGTTTGACCTTGGAATTCATGAACACTGTACAGCGGGTCCCTAAATTAATGGGGGCTTCTGCATCCAGGGCACTTTCCACAAAATCCGTCATGGAAAGATTTAAGGATTTCGCAAAGGTCTCCAAAAAAGATCCACAGCCCGAGGAACAGGCTTCGTTTAAGATAATGCTGTCAATGGTTCCATTACGGATCTTCATGCACTTCATATCCTGGCCGCCAATATCCAGGATGAAGTCCACCTCCGGTTTAAAATACTTTGCGCCCTTATAGTGGGCGATGGTTTCAATCTCCCCAATGTCTACCTTCAGGGCTGTTTGGATAAGGCCTTCCCCATAGCCCGTCACCGCCGACTTGGCAATGACAGCTTCCCGGGGCAGATTCGCATAAATATCTAACAAAATTTGCCGGGACTTTTCTAAGGGGTCCCCCTCATTACTGCCATAGAAGCTGTAGAGCAGCTCTCCATCCTGACCAATCAGAACGGTTTTAGTTGTGGTTGATCCCACATCGATCCCTAAAAAGCAGGGCCCGCCATAAGTCCTCAGATCCCCGCGCACCACCCTGGCCTGGGCATGGCGCGTTTCAAAAGCCTGGCGTTCCCGGGTATCTGCAAATAAGGGCTGAAGGCGATCCACCCCCATATCCTGGACAAAGATGTTTTCTTTCAGGCGCCTGATAATCTCCCCAAAGGGAAGGACGTCATTTTTCTCTGAAGAATAAGCGGCCCCCATGGCGACAAAGAGGTTGGAATCATCAGGGAAAATCACCTGGGTCGGAGTCAGCTTCAGGCTATCAATAAAACGCTTCCTAAGCTCGGATAAAAAGAAAAGGGGCCCCCCCAGAAAAGCAACATTACCACGGATGGTATGACCGCAGGCCAGACCGCTGATGGTCTGGTTGACCACTGCCTGGAAAATAGAGGCGGCAATATCCGCTTTTTCAGCCCCTTCATTGAGGAGAGGCTGAATATCCGTCTTTGAAAAAACCCCACATCGGGACGCAATGGGATAAATGGTGGTGTGGGTCTTTGCCATTTCATTTAATCCCCCGGCGTCGGTTTTTAGGAGGGTCGCCATCTGGTCGATAAAGGCGCCGGTTCCGCCAGCGCAGGTCCCGTTCATCCGCTGCTCAATATTCCCTTCAAAGAAGGTGATTTTGGCATCCTCTCCCCCCAGTTCTATGGCACAGTCTGTCCGGGGAATCTTCTTCTCCACAGCAATGGTCCCAGCGACGACTTCCTGGACAAAGGCAACATCAATCCATTTAGACACCAGGAGCCCTCCAGACCCTGTCACACTAATGGTCACTGGAACATCACCAATCAAGGTGTAGGTTTCCTGCAAAAGCACCGCCATCATCTCTCGAATATTCGACAGATGGCGCCTGTAGGCCTTAAAAATCATCGTGTTTTCTTCATCTAAAACAACCACCTTAATGGTGGTTGATCCCACATCCAATCCGATTTTACATTTCTTAGTCATTTTCCACCTTTGCCATAATGCTCTTTAAGGATTGATATAAGGGTTTATACCGCTTATAAGCCTTCGCATATACGTCTCTATAAATCGCATCGTACAGCCTCTGTCTTTTGGGGTCTGGACGATATATCCGGGTTTTCCGAATCATATTGTAACCCGCTTCCCTTAAATCTTCATATCGGCCAAGGGCAACAAAGATGGCCATGGCCCCACCGAGGCCTGTCGTCGCTGATGTCTGTACCCGATAGGTCTCTCTTCCAAAAATATCGGCCATTATGCCACAAATAACATCACTTTGGGCGCCACCACCGGATAATCCAATACTGTTAACCCGGGTGCCAGACTTGGCTTCAATCTGTTCGAGCCCCTCCCGCAGGGCATAGCCAATCCCCTCAATGATTGCACGGTAGATATGGTATTTACTTTGCCCCTCGGTCAGACCAATAATGGACCCCAGGGCTTCCGGCTTGAAGGATTCCATTCCCCAATAGGGCTGGAGTACCAAGCCTTCAGACCCCGCCGGAATTCTTTCAACCTGTCGGTCCAAAAAGGCTAAAATATCCTCTCCCCGCTCATCACATTGCTGCTTTTCCAGCTGGGCAAAGGTTTCAACAAACCAATTCATCATCCAAAAACCATTATAAACTGTAATTTCCGGATTATAGCTTTTGGGGCCAACGCCTGGAAATGGCGGATAAAAACGAATCAATTCAAAGTACTGATCAGTCGTTATTTCCACTGTCGCCTGGGTTCCCAGGGAAACGCTGGCTGTGTCTGGACCCAAACAGCCCACACCAATGGTTTCACAGCCCTTATCCGTCCCCGATCCAATAACCGGCAGTCCTGCTGGCAGTCCGGTTTCCAGGGCGGCTTTTTCTGTGATGCCTCCCAGAGCGGCACAGGAATCCACCAGGGGAATCAGTTTTTCCCGCTCAATGCGGATAATTTGGGTTAAAATATCCCTGGGGCCACTCCATTCCTTTTTTTTAAAGTTAAAGGGAAGATGCCCTGCAATATCAGACCGGCAATCAATGCATTTCCCCGTTAATTTTCCGATGAGGTAGCTGGATAACAAAACATAGGCATGGGCTGACGCCCATTTTTCCGGCTCATTGACTTTAATCCAATGGGCATGCGTCTGGGTGTTAAAGGAATCCACAAAGGGGCCCTTTCCTGCCAAATCAAAAAGGATGCGCCAAAGCCTTGGAATCTCCACGGGCTTATCCAGTTTTCGCCGATCCTGCCAGATAATGAAATCCCTTAGTGCCTCGCCCCGATGATCAACAATGGTTCCGGTATCCCTCTGGCAAGCCACGGTGATACCCGCCACCCGGGCGAAAAGCGCTGGTTCTTCCTGCTTTAAAATACCCAGTACCTGGCACAGATCATCCCAAAACATTTTGGCAGGGGCTTCCACCCAGCCCATATTCAGGCTATAATAGCTTTCATACCGCTTTTCAGCCGTTGCCAATTGATTGCCATATGAATCAAAAATAATGCCCCTTAACCCTTTTGTCCCACAATCAATGGTTAATGCCAAATCACTCATGCACAGACCTCTTCTTCTCTTTACTAACTTATAATTATAACAAAAAAAGCCGAGGTTGGGAGCATAATTCCTTAATTTTTAATTCTTGATTGTCGTTTCCGTTTTTTACTTCTCCCTTTCCTTCTTTTTAAAGGATAGGGTATAATACGAATATGAACTGGAGGAAAATATGAAAGCAAAAATCGCCTGTTGCCAAATGACACCCATTAATCATTTGGAGACCAATTTAAATACAGCCAAAGCAATGGTTGAAAAAGCTGCTGGAGAAGGTGCGGATTTCGTTGTCTTACCAGAAATGTTTGTTTGTCCCTATTGCCATGGCAATTTCAGCCGAGTGGCCGAGCCCATAGAAGGCTATATCTATGGCCAGCTCAGCCAGCTGGCCGCCGATTCCGGGGTCTATCTTTTTGCCGGAAGCGTCCCCGAGCGCGTCGATAAACGCATTTACAACACTTGCTATATTTTTGATCGAAGGGGGGCATGCATCGGGCATCACCGTAAAATTCATCTTTTCGATGTCGCCATCGAAGGGGGCATCCATTTCCGGGAATCCCGGGTCCTTTCCGCTGGTGATAGCATCACGGTCGTCCAAACTGAATTTGGCCCCGTTGGGGTCGCCATCTGTTTTGACCTGCGCTTTCCAGAGCTTTTCCGCATCATGGCGAATCAAGGCGCACAGCTGATGGTGATTCCCGCCGCCTTTAACATGACCACCGGTCTCCTGCACTGGGATTTAACCCTCCGGGCCCGGGCAGTGGATAACCAATGCTACGTGGCAGCCTGCTCCTCAGCCCGGGACACAGAAGCCGAATATTGTGCCTGGGGACATTCCTCCCTGATAGACCCATGGGGCCATATCGTCGCGGCTCTAGATGAGCATCCGGGTATTCTTTATGGCACCTTAGATTTTGATCTGGTGAATAAAGTCCGACAGGAACTTCCCATTCTCTCCTCCCGGCGTACTGATCTTTACGACTGTATCACAAAGGGTGGGCATTGAAATGACAAAGCCTAAAATCAACAAAGCCATCTTTGGCGAGCGGCTCAAGGCCCTGATGGATGCAGCCCAGGAAAACACCTATTCCATGGGGCGGACCTTTAATCTCTCCCCCCCCAGCATTTCACGCTATACCCGGGGTGAAATGGCACCTAAAATAACCACCATCCAGCAAATGGCCGCTTACTTTGACGTCAATCCCCAATGGCTCATGGGGGAACCTGTTAACCGCTATGAAAGTGAAATCATTTTAGAGGATACAGTTTCAGCCGATGCCTATTCCGAGGTTGCCGTGTTTGACTGTATTCGGTATGAGATTCCCCTTTTCTCCAATACCCGCACCGGGGAATCCCTGCGTCTGCCCGTGGAGAAGGTAGCTAAGTGGGGAGCGGTCTTTGCCTTCCAAATACCAGATGACAGCATGGCCCCGACACTGGGGCAAGGTGCCCAGGCCATCATTCGCCTGGATACCACTTTGAGGCCAGGAGCCGCCATGGCTCTCCACATCAACCGGGAGGATCTCATCATCCGAAAGGTCGTCCTTCAGGATGATTATGTTATTCTCCAGCCCCATAACCCTGATTACGATGCCCAGTGCTGCCATATCAAACGGGATGAGATCCATATCATTGGCGAAGTTGTTTATATTCAGCATTGCTTCGAAAAATACTTTTAAAAGGCATAAATTTCAAAGACAAAAGCCACAGACCCCTCTGAAAGAATCTGTGGCTTTTCGTTTATGAAGTTGATTTAAAGCATAAAAAAAGCCCGATTCAATCGAGCTTGGTTTTCTAATGGAGCGGAAGACGAGATTTGAACTCGCGACCCTCGCCTTGGCAAGGCGATGCTCTACCACTGAGCCACTTCCGCATATTTTTATTATTCATACTTCGCATATTCAATACTACATGGTGCGAGGAAAGGGATTCGAACCCTCACAGCCGCATTGGCCACAGGTCCCTCAAACCTGCGTGTCTGCCAGTTCCACCATCCTCGCACTGTTTGTCTCTCTAAAAGAAGACAAGCATTATTATAACCAAAGCATTTCTGAATTGCAAGTACTTTTTTCAAAAAAATCAACAATTTTTCCAGCGCATGACCAACCGTGAAAGCGCCTCTCTCAGAGCCTCTTCATCCCCATCATTGGAAATCAGAAAATCGGCGTACCGCTGTTTATCCCCATCTGACATTTGAATGGCGATTTTTTTCCTGGCTTCATCCTCTGTAATCCCATCTCTTTCCATGAGCCGCCGAACCCGCAGGGCAATATCCGTTACCACCAAGGCCACCGAATCCACAAAACGTTCCTGTCTGGCCTCGAGTAAAAGGGGGCAGTCATAGACGATCAAATCCGTTCCCCTGGCGCGATAATCCGCAATAATATTTTCAACATGGTGCTCAATAATAGGATGGAGAATACCTTCCAGACGATTTTTGGCCTTGGTATCCTCACAGATCAAAGCTCCCATGCGTTTACGGTCCAGCCCACCACCGGGCAGAAGGTATTCCGATCCGAAGGCCTCTGCAATGCGTTCCAAGGCAGCCCCCCCTGGGGCCACCACATCCCGGGAAATCTGATCTGCATCAACAATGGGGATCCCGAACTCCTCGCGAAGAATCCGGGATACCGTGCTTTTACCTGAAGCGATGCCGCCTGTTAAACCAATAACTTTCATGTGCTCTCCTGCTTTACTTGACCTCATACCAAGAATGGCCGCAATGGGCATCCACTGTCAGTGGGACAGACAATACCGCTGCACGCTCCATCTCCTGGATCAAAATGGATAGTACCTGTTCCTGCTCGGATTCCAGAGCATCCACAATTAACTCATCGTGAACCTGGAGAATCAATTTTGCCTTTAGCCCCTCCTGGGCGAGACGGGCAGATACGGTAATCATTGCTTTTTTAATGATATCCGCCGCCGTTCCCTGAATGGGTGTATTCAAGGCCATGCGTTCCCCGGATTGAACCAGCATCCGGTTACGGGAGTGGATCTCTGGAAGATAGCGCCGTCGGCCCCACAGCGTTGTCACATAGCCCTTCTCCTTCGCTTCTGTGACCACATTTTCCATATACGCCGCCACCTTGGGGTAACGGGCAAAATACGTATCAATATAATCCTGGGCCTCCTTTCGGCTGATGCCCAGCTCCTTCCCAAGACTAAAGGCCTGTTTGCCATAGATCAGCCCAAAATTGATGGCCTTGGCATGACCACGCTGCTCCCTCGTAACTTCATCCATGGGCACTCCAAATATTTCTGAAGCTGTGCGGGTATGGATATCCTGTTCCTTTTTAAAGGCATCGATCAGATTTTCATCCCCAGAGAGATGGGCCAGAACCCGCAGCTCAATTTGGGAATAGTCCGCATCCACCAGGATTCGGTCTGGTGCCGAGGGAATGAACACCCGACGGATTTCCCGCCCCAGCTCTGTTTTAACCGGTATATTCTGTAAATTCGGGTCCGATGAACTCAACCGCCCGGTGGCCGCTACCGTCTGATTGAAGGTTGAATACACCCTGTGGGTCTTGGGGTCAATGAGCTTAATCAGCCCCTTGCCATAGGTCCCGTCAAGCTTCGAGAGGGATCGATATTCCAAAATTTTTTCAATAATGGGATGGAAGAGCTTCAGCTCCTCCAGTACTTCCACACTGGTAGAATATCCTGTCTTTGTTTTTTTAATCACCGGCAGCTTTAAATTGTCAAAAAGGATCACACCCAGCTGCTTGGTGGAATTAATATTAAAGGTCTCCCCTGCCAAATCATAAATCTCCTGGGTAAGCTCCAGAAGCCGCTTTTCAAAGGAATGGGACAATGCCTCCAAAGCCCCAACGTCAATGGTAAAGCCCAGCTCCTCCATGGAAGCCATAATGGCCAGAAGGGGCAGCTCAATGGTGTCCATTAAACAAGTCATGCCATCCTCTTCAATTTTTTCAGGCAGAAGTTTCCACAATCGATAGAGGGCATCACAGAGGCGAATGGTGTACGGCGCCAATACCCCGACGTCAATATCCTCTGCCGCTTTCTTGGTTTTACCCTTCCCAAAAAATTCCTCGTCGTCTGGCAGGGCCTCATCCAGATATTTAGCGGCCAACGCCGATAAATGATATCGGCTGTCCGAGGGATTCAGTAAATAGCCTCCAATCATGGTGTCAAAGGTATAATTAGGAATACATCCCCCAAAGCGATTAAAAATATGGGTCAGCTGCTTTAAATCCTGACCAATGATTTCAACATCATCGGCCACAGGAATATCCGCTAAGCCTCCGATAAAAGCCTCTACCATGGCCGCATTGGGTAAAAAATAATACTGACTCCCCGCCCGCAGGGCCATCCAGAGGGCATCCCCCTCCTCTAAGGCATAGATAAAAACACGGCTGAATTGGTTGATCTGCCCCAGCAGCCCCATAAGGCTGCGCTGGTCCTCAATCAGGGTAAAGGGCAACATATCGCCCTGGTGTGCCGTCAATACGGCATCTGCCCCATCCACCTTTTTAAGGATTGACTTAAACTCTAATTCGGCTAACATCTCCTTGGCACTATCCGTAAACATCCCGTCAAAGGCCAAATCCTCAATATGCTTCTCCACCGGTGCCATCACGCAGATCTCACCTAAAAACCGACTTTCATAGGCCGATTCCCGGCCATCCACCAGCTTTTCCTTCTGCTTTCCCTTAAGGTCATCAATATGATCGTACAGGCCATCAATGGTGTGATAGGCTTTAATTAGCTTAATGGCTGTTTTTTCCCCAATTCCCGCCACTCCCGGAATATTGTCTGAGGGGTCCCCCATAAGGGCCTTCACATCAATGAGCTCTGGCGGAGTTACCCCATAGCGCTCCATGATATAATCCGCATCCACTGTGGTAAATTGGTTGCCGCTGCGGGTAGTCGTGTACAAAACAGAAATCCGATCATCCACCAGCTGGAAGGAATCTTTATCCCCAGTAATAATGAAGGTATCCGCATCCTGGCGTTCTCCCTCCTTTGCCAAAGTCCCGATGATATCGTCGGCCTCGTAGCCAGATAGCTCCAGGATGGGCACCTCCATTTTCCGAAGGAGCTCTTTTAACAAAACGAACTGAGATCCCAAATCCTCGGGCATTTTATCCCGCCCGGCTTTATAATCGGTATATTTTTCATGACGGAAGGTGGGAGCTTTTAAATCAAAGGCGACACCGAAATAATCCGGACGATATTCCTGCTCAATTTTTACCAGGACACCGACAAAGCCGTAAATGGCATTGGTGGGCACCCCCTTTGCTGTCGTCATTTCCCGAATACCATAAAACATCCGGTATAACAGGCTATTCCCATCGATTAAGATACTTTTTTTTCTCATGTATGCTCCTCCCCTTCGTATTAATTCCTATTATAACAAATTTTTTTAATTATGATAGAAAATTATACCCTGAAAAATAAAAAAGAAAATTTAATGAATTCATCCACCCAATCGTGCTATACTGTTTCCAAATAAATAATATGCAAAATAGGATTTCGTGCGTCAAGTGTTCAACGGATGGGGAGTTGCCGTCGAAACGAAAAGTATGTCTTACGATATGAAGTCCGCACCCATTGCTATACACAGATGACAACCATCTCGATTGTAAAGGGAAATGAATTATTATTTATTCAAAGACTTATACAACGGGATGTTTTTTGTACCTGACATTCCGAAATTTAAGGAGGTATAAGAAATGATGGATTCTGTGAAAATTAAAGAAGGTGTCCGGCTTATGCTGGAAGGCATCGGTGAGGACATCAACCGGGAAGGTCTGCTTCAGACCCCGGACCGCATCGCCCGGATGTGCGAACAAATTTACGGCGGATTGACCGAGGACCCTGCAGTCCATTTGAACACCCAATTTCAGGCAATCAATAACAACATGGTTCTCGAAAAGGATATTACCTTTTACTCTGTTTGCGAACACCACCTTCTCCCCTTTTACGGCAAAGCCCACGTGGCCTATATCCCAGACGGCAAGGTTGCCGGTCTGAGTAAGCTGGCCCGAACCGTCGAGGTTTTTGCCCGGCGGCCCCAAATTCAGGAAAACATGACAGCCCAGATTGCAGAGGCACTGGAAACCCACCTACACCCCAAGGGTGTCATGGTCGTGCTTGAAGCCGAGCATCTGTGTATGACCATGCGGGGCGTCCAAAAGCCCGGCGCCCAAACCGTCACCACCATGGTCCGGGGTGTTTTTGCCGAGGATTACGCCCTTCAGCAAACCTTTCTGCAAATAGTCCGGGGGTAATGGCGATGGACCGGATCGAAAAAATCCGCTGCCACCCCCTGTACACAGAGCACTACCGCCTTTTACAGAGCGCAGAAGCCGACCGTATTTTTTGCCGGCATACCCTGGAACATTTCTTAGACGTCGCGCGATTAATGGTTATTTATAATTTGGAGGAAGGCGCCGGCCTGCCAAAGGAGCACCTTTATGCCACCGCTCTTCTCCACGATATCGGCCGCTACGAGGAACAGACCCAGGGAACGCCCCACCATGAAGCCAGCGCAAGGCTAACCGGTATTATTCTAAAAGATTGTGGCTTTTCTTCCCCAGAAATCACCGAAATTCAAGGGGCAATCCGCCATCACCGGGACGCTGACGCTAGGGATACCCCCTTATCGAACTATCTCTACCGGGCAGATAAAGCCTCTCGCTGCTGTTTTGCATGCCCGGCCATAAAGGATTGTCACTGGCCAGACAGCAAAAAAAACCTCACCTTGACCCTATAGGAGGCAACAATGATTATTGGTAACCGAAAATTTGACACAGAAAACCACACCTACATTATGGGAATCCTGAATGTTACCCCGGATTCTTTTTCCGATGGCGGCCAGTTTAACAGCCTGGATGCCGCCCTTGCTCACACCGAAGAAATGATCCACCAGGGAGCAGACATCATCGATATTGGCGGTGAATCCACCCGACCAGGCCATCAGAAAATTTCTGATGCTGAAGAAATCGACCGCATCACCCCCATCGTCACTGCTGTTAAATCCCGATTCGATATCCCCATCTCCATCGACACCTACAAAGGCCCTGTGGCAAAAGCTGCCCTCCAGGCCGGTGCCGACCTGGTCAATGATATCTGGGGCTTTAAAGCCGATCCCACCATTGCCCAAATCACCGCTGCCCACGGCGCCGCCTGCTGCCTCATGCACAACCGTCGGGAAGCAGATTACACCGACTTTCTTAAGGACATGGCGGCGGACCTTTTGGAGTCCATTACCCTGGCCCAGGCTGCCGGCATTCCTAAGACCAATATCATGATCGATCCTGGTGTCGGCTTTGGAAAAACCCAGGATCAAAACCTTGCCGCCATCAACCATCTGGATGCCCTCAAGGTCCTGGGCCTTCCCATTCTTTTAGGCACCTCCAGAAAATCCGTCATCGGCAATACCCTGCACCTTCCATCCGATGAACGGGTTGAGGGAACACTGGCCACCACCGTCATCGGGCTGATGAGAGGCTGCGCCTTCGTCCGGGTCCATGATGTGCTGGAAAACAAGCGGATCATCCAAATGACCCAGGCCATTCTGGCCCGATAAAAGGAGGCATCTATGGATAAAATACGGATTAAGAAATTAGAGGTTTTTGCCAAGCACGGGGTTTTCCCTGAAGAAAATGTCCTTGGCCAAAAATTCGTCATTTCGGCAACGCTGCACATCAACACGCGACAGGCCGGCCTCACCGACGATTTATCCCAATCCATTAATTACGGAGAAGTCTGCCAGTTTATCAAGTCCCTCACCGAAAACAATGTCTTTAAGCTCCTTGAAACCCTGGCTGAAGAATTGGCCCAGGGGCTGCTCCTCCAATTCTCTAAAATTACCAAAATCGATATCCTCATTGAAAAGCCCTGGGCTCCCATCGGACTCCCCTTAGAGACCGCATCAGTGGAAATCACCCGGGGTTGGCATACCGCATACATCGCCCTGGGCTCCAATATGGGGGATAAAAAAGATCATCTGGACACCGCCGTAAAGACCCTGGATTCCCGGGAAGATTGCAGCGTTATGGCTGTATCGGATTATCGCGTCACCCCACCCTACGGCGTCCTCGATCAGGATGACTTTTTAAACGGTGCCCTGGCCCTGCACACCCTCCTCCCCCCCGAGGAGCTCCTGGATGTCCTCCAGGGCATAGAGGCCAACGCCCATCGTGAGCGGATAATCCACTGGGGCCCCCGCACCCTGGACCTGGATATCCTCCTCTACGACGATTTGGTCCTGGATACCCCGACCCTTCATATTCCCCATATTGAAATGCACCTCCGGGATTTCGTGCTGGTTCCCCTGGCCCAAATTGCCCCCTGGGTACGGCACCCGGTATTGGGGAAGACGGTGGCGGTGTTATGCCAGCAGGTTAACAGTGATGAATTGAAAAGGGCTTAAATTAAATGACGATATTCTTGTCGTGCATCAACGACGGCATAAATCATCACGGTTTTTTCAGCTTCAAAAACTTTATAGAAAACCAGATGATTTCCAATAATTAACACACGATAACCTTGCTTCTTAAGAATAGAATACCGTGGATAAGAGCCCGAATAAGGGTAATTCTCCAATCGATGAATGGCTTCTTCTAACCGGTCTAAATAACGCAATGCCACCGCTGAATCACCGCTACTGTCTGCAATATAGAAAATAATCCTTCGAATTTGTTCTTCTGCCGTATCCGTCCGTCTCAGTTTATAGCTCATCTGACTATTTTTCCTGTAAATCACTGCGTAAAGAATCGAAGGTGGCTTGCATGGATGCTGTCCGCCCCTCGGTAACATCCAATTCCGCATCGGCTAAGGTTTTTAATAACTCCAGCTCTGCTTTCATCTGATAGTAGTCCTGTAACCCCAGAACTGCCGTATCCCCCCGTCCATTGACGGTGATGATGACTGGCTCGCGCGTTTCCCGACATTGCTTTGATATTTCACTATAATGATTCCGCAAATCAGCGGAAGGTCGTATTTCTGGTCTCATTTCTACACCTCCTTGAGATAGTCGTATTATATCGCAATTTGACTATTATTTCAAGACTTCATTGTTATGCCTTATTTTTTCTTTTTTTTCTTTCAAAAAAACCAAAAAGCCAGACTGATCACCCATCAATCTGGCTTTTTCTCTCAATATTTTATCTGGAAATGGTGCCCAGAGGCGGAATCGAACCACCGACACGGGGATTTTCAGTCCCCTGCTCTACCGACTGAGCTATCTGGGCAAAAACAAAATGGTGGGCCTTCAGGGACTTGAACCCAGGACCTACCGGTTATGAGCCGGCCGCTCTAACCAACTGAGCTAAAGGCCCCCCTAAATTAAAAAATGGTCGAGGTGAAAGGATTCGAACCTTCGGCCCCCTGGTCCCAAACCAGGTGCGCTACCAAACTGCGCTACACCTCGACAGCCGCTCTCGGCGACTCGATAATAATAACAAATATTCCCTTCCCCGTCAAGCGCTTTTATCGTTTCTTTGGAATATTTTGCGATTTTTTTTATTCTGCCCATACCATCGGTCCAGCCACCCCACAAACCGACGCATTAAAAGCATAACGGGATAAGTCAGAAGCATCATTGGCACTAAAACAAGGAGCATCGGCAATGACATCTCCGGCATCGGCATAATGGCGAAAAACCACGGGAAGAAGCACAACGCCATAACAAACAGGAAAACCATTCCCAGAAAAAGAACAATCCGCTTTTTATCCAAGGGCTGGCATACCGCGTATAAAATAACAAGGCCAACGGTCCCACATAAAATCGTCGCAATGGATGAAATCTGGGCATTGGAGAAATGCATGAGCCCCCCAATCCAAACCACCACCCCAATGGTCAAGGCATCCGTCAATGCACCCGGCAGCGCCTTTCGCAGCACATTTTGCAGAAATTCCCCTGAAACAATGGCATGGTTCGGCTCCAGAGCCAGAAAAAAGGATGGGATCCCGATGGTCACCGTACTAATCAAGGTCAGCTGAATGGGGACAAAGGGGTATAAATCATTGGATAAAATGACTAACAAGGCCAAAATCAGTGAAAAACCCGTTTTCACCAGGAACAAAGAGGACGCCCGGGTAATATTATTAATGACACGCCGCCCCTCGGCCAAAACCTGGGTCAGGCTGGCAAAATTGGAATCTAACAGCACCAGCTGGGCGACCTGCTTCGTCGCATCGCTGCCACTGGCCATGGCAATGCTGCAATCCGCATCCCGAAGGGCCAAGACATCGTTCACCCCATCCCCTGTCATGGCAACCGTATGCCCGCATTCCTTCAGGGCATCCACTAAAACCTTCTTTTGCTCCGGGCTTACCCGTCCAAACACCGTATATTCTGAGGCGGCCTTAGCCACCGCAGCCTCATCCAACAGCGTCGACGCATCCACGAAACGCTCGTATCCTTTAAGACCAGCACGATGGGCCACCTCTGACACCGTCACTGGATTATCTCCGGAAATCACCTTAATTTCCACACCCTGATCGGCAAAATACTCCAGGGTCTCCCGGGCTTCCGGCCGGATTTTATCCCCAATCACTAAGAGTGCCATCACCCTCAGATCCTCCGGCAGACCAGAATCCCCATTAAAGGCCAAATCGGAATGGCAGAGTACCAGCACCCGATAGCCAAGTGCCGCCTGGGCTTCCACCCGCGCCTTCACCTCGGCATACCGTTCTTTGAGTACAAATTCCGGCGCCCCCATAACATAGGCCCCGTGATCTTCAAAGGATGCCCCACTGTATTTTCGAGCGGAGGAAAAGGGTACGATCTGGGTCGCTTTCCAATCCGGAGCCTTCCCCTTCAAGCTCTTTTGGAGGGCCACAAAGGTCGGATTATCATCCGATAAATTGGCGATGAGGGCCTTTAAGGCCTGGGAGGTCTCCTGACAATCCCCCAAAACATCCATGGTCTTTAATTCCATGGAACCTTCCGTAATGGTCCCGGTTTTATCCAGGCAAAGCACATCCACCCGGGCAAGGGTCTCAATGCAATAGAGCTCCTGGACCAGGGTCCGATATCGACTTAGTCGGATAACCCCCACTGCCAGAGCGATGCTGGTCAGGAGCACTAATCCCTCGGGAATCATCCCCACCAGGGCCGCCACCGTCGTCGTCACCGATTGTTGAATGTCCAGACCCTGGACCTGTAAGGAAAGAAAGAGCAAAGCGATTCCCACCGGAACAATGATAATCCCCACAAATTTAGTAATCAGCTTCAAGGCCCGCATAATATCGGAATTGGGTTTGCGCAGGGTTCGGACATCCTCCGCCAATTTTGTGGCATAATTATCCTTTCCCACCCGAATTACCTGGACCCGCGCCCTCCCCGACACCACAAAGCTGCCAGAAAGCACGGTATCCCCGGATTTTTTCATAATAGCATCAGCCTCACCCGTCAGCAATGATTCATCCACCTCCATATCACCGCTGACCACGATCGAATCCGCCGGAATCTGGTTCCCCGCCTTGAGCTCTACCAAGTCACCCAGGACGATTTCCTCCAACGCAATGGTTTCAGGATGACCACACCGGATCACATGGGCCTTAGGCTCCGACAGCAGGGAGATTTTATCGACCGTTCTCTTGGCACGAATTTCCTGGACGATACCAATCACTGTATTAATCACGATAATATTGATGAAAAGGGCATTTTTATAGGATCCCACACTAATAACCATCATTGCCAGGATCACATTCAGCAGGTTAAAAAGGGTGCAGGTATTATCCCGAATAATCTGAGAAACTGATTTTGTCTTCGATTCTGGCTGGACATTCGTCTTCCCCTCTGCCTTTAGCCGCTCAACCTCTGGCCTATCCAACCCCTTTTGCGCATATTCCATGTGCTGTGTTCTTTCCATCATTCCTATTCTCGCCTTTCATCTTCTGTTTGGGGAGATATGGTATCATTTAAAGCTTAAGGATAGCACATCATCAATTTGAAGGAATTCAAAAAAAAAAGAAGCGGCAGTAACATTGCCCACCGCTACGATTTCTATTGAGATAACGTGCAAAGTAAAGTCTCCATCCGGATTCCACATTAATGTTTTATTCTATAAAAAATTTTTTTCCTCTATAATATCTGTTATTCTTTTGGACGCAAATCCATCCCCATAAGGATTACTTGCTTTTGACATCGCTTCATAAACTTCTTTATTTTCTAAAAGAAGTTTAAAATTATCATAAATTACCTTTTCATCTGTACCAACCAATTTTAAGGTACCCGCTTTTATTCCTTCTGGCCGTTCTGTCGTATCACGCATTACAAGCACCGGCTTACCTAAGCTTGGTGCTTCTTCTTGAATTCCGCCACTATCCGTTAAAATCATAAAACTATGAGCTAAAAAGTTGTGAAAGTCGAGAACATCCAGTGGATCAATAATATGGATTCTTTTGCAACCTTTTAATTCTGCTCTAGCAGCTTTACGAACCACGGGATTCATGTGAATAGGATAAATGGCTTTAACATCTGGATGTTCATCCATCACACGACGAATTGCACGGAACATATTATGCATCGGTTCTCCAAGGTTTTCACGTCGATGTGCCGTGATCATAATTAATCGGCTATCCTTTGCCCACACTAATTCAGGATGAGTATAGTCTTCACGCACCGTCGTTTTCAAAGCATCTATTGCCGTATTTCCTGTAATGTAGATACTTTTTGCATCTTTACCTTCTTGTATCAAATTATCCTTTGATAATTCCGTAGGTGCGAAATTATACTTAGCAATAATTGAAACAGCCTGACGATTAAACTCTTCTGGATAAGGACTATAAATATTATAGGTTCGTAAGCCTGCTTCAACATGCCCAACTGGTATTTGTTTATAAAAACAAGCTAGCGCCGTTGCAAAGGTCGTTGTCGTATCACCATGAACCAATACAATATCCGGTTTTACATCATCTAATACAAAATTAATTTTTTCAAGAATATTTGTTGTTATATCGAATAGTGTTTGCTTATCTTTCATAATTGATAAATCATAATCAGGAATCACATCAAAGGCTCTAAGAACTTGATCCAACATTTGGCGATGCTGACCAGTTACACAAACGACGCTTTTTACTCCGACCCGTAACTTTAATTCATTAACCAAAGGGCACATTTTTATAGCTTCCGGGCGTGTACCAAAAGCAAGCATAATAGTTTTCATTCAAAAATTTTCCTCATCATTTTAATATAAATATTAGGCATTAATAAAACGCCTAAAGCCTTTGTTCTACAGGTTTTTTGTTCAAAACAGAATAAATAATTGAATTGTCTAAAAACAATCAAACACAACCCTAAAAGAAGTTGTTTCAAAGTGTAGACAAAGTGTCATCGCGCGGTCGAGGAGCGGATAAAAAAGATTCCCCCCGGACCCCAGGCGCTGATGAATAAAGAATTGCCCCTCACTCTCCAAGGCGCAAAAGCTACGGTTTTAATTGAGTTGTAGGCGTGTTTGTTTTCTTAACTTGATACACATCGAGTCCACCCCCTCTCCTGTCTTCATTAAAATTGCTCCTATTATTTTCAGTCCTATTTCCATGGCCTCACGATCAACACTTCTGAAAACATATCTGTTGAAAACAAATCGTGAACAACTACTTTTTTTTCAGCATTAGATGCCTCTAATACCTTCCCATTTCCTAAATAGATAGAAGAATGATGTATTTCTCCCTCCATTTGACAGTTCTTTTCAACACAATTAGCATCTTGAAAGAAAAGAATATCACCTGCTTTTGCATGGTTTATATCTTCAACTATTGCAATTGAATCATCATGTAAAAAATATAAGCATTGTTCCCATGACAACATACCTTCAGTGTGAATATCAATAGCACTTAAAGCATAAGAAACTAAACTACTACAATATATACCAGTATCAATATCGTAAGATCTTCCCAACCATTCCAATCCTTTTTCAATAATTTTTGATTGTTGATCAGATTCAGAGCCTATCTTTTCAATAGTAGCATAGCCCCGCTCATCAAGACTATAATTAACACCATCAATTTTTATTGTTTGGTTTTTCAACATTCCATTCTTCTTATCAAAATAAAACAAAGTACTATTTTGTGAATTCAAACCACTATTTACTCTCCCATATCGATCAAAATAATAACTATTACCGCTCTTAGGATCTTTTTGTATGCCTGAACTTCCGATAATTCCTCCTCCTTTCAAAAAACAATAATCTTCACCATTCACTTCAATAATACCTGTTTGCATTACACCCTTTTCATTAAAATAATATTCTTTATTTTGTATGCGAACAAGACCAGTTCGCATTTCACCACCAACGGCACCTAATAAACCACCTCTTGATGAATCAAAGAAGTAATATCTTCCGTCATTAAAAACATCTTTGGGTTCAGTCGCTTTGTAAATGCCATTATCAGTAAAATAATAAGCTTTCTCCCCAATATAATAAATTCCCGTACATTTAATTCCTTTATCATCGTAATAGTAAATCTGATCATTTTCCTTACGCAAATTTTTATTTAGCTGGTTTTCAAAAGTAACAATTCCAGATTCATATAAATGAAAATTAATTCCATTAATATTTATTATCTTATTTTGACCTAGTACAAGACAATGAGTTGTATCATCGAAGTAATAATTATATCCGTTTTCTAGTTCGATAACACCTGATATTTCATGTCCATCATCAGTATCATAGTAATATCCTGGTTTAAAAGAATTAGAATTCTTTTGAACATAGCCATGACACATTGCTCCATCTGTTCCAAAATTGTACCATTGCTCCTCAATTTTTTGCCGGCCACACAACATTTTTGCCGAAATAGGATCAAAATAGTATTTCTTACCCATTATTTCACTGAAACCTTTAAATGCTTTTTTTGTATTAGGATCAAAATAATATTTAATTGAATCAATTTCCTGCCATCCAGATACCGCAATACCATTATTATTAAATAGATAATAGTCATTATTGATACAAAACAAACCTTTTGCAAAGTACCCGTTTGTATACAAGTACATATAATTATTTTTTGAAACTTCTACTAATCCACTTTGGAGTTCTCCAGAAATAATATCAAAATAATAACGTCTCCCCTCTATTATTTTTAAACCAACAGTCATTCTTCCATTGTCATCAAAAAGAAAAGTTTTATTATCAATTATTCTCCACCCTGTAAAAGCACCATTCATTCCATCAAAATAATAGGTGCTGGTTTTATAAAGCTCATTAACAAATTTCCATCCCGTATATAATTCACAAGTATCCAAATCAAAATAATAAATTTTGCCATTAATTTGATTCATTCCTTTGACTCTTTGGCCTGAAGCATCTGTATAGTATACTTTTTCTCCAACCGAACTAAAAGTATTGATTTTACAAGCACCATTTTCATCAAATGCGTAGTTTTTCCCATCAATATTCTGCTCACCTGTTAACGCATAGTATCCTTCGGTTGTGAAATAATAACGGCTTCCTTC
>NZ_FNOU01000010.1 GCF_900107125.1 Eubacterium barkeri | reverse complement strand
TTGCCGCCGGATGACGAGCAGGGACCAGCGCTTCCTTTAAGGAAGCTTCAGACTGTCGACAAACCCAGGGAAGGGTGATGATAAAAATACGAGAACCCTGGCTGCCCCTGCGGGCTGGCGGTTTCGATTTTCATCAAATCAAGAAGGCTAACCGGCCTTAAACCCTATCAAAACCGAAGGTTTTGCGCACTGACGAATGAGAACTTTCCCTTTGTTCGTCAGCGCCTTGCGGTGCTATCCAAATCTTTGATTTGGGATATAGCACCCATGCAACGCTTGTCCAAGAGCCAAAGGCGATTGGCAACAAGCGACTGCTGGGGTCCGGGGTGAATCTTTTTTATCCTCACCCTAACCGCGCTACACCACTTTGTCTACGCTCTGGCGCTTCCTTTAAGGAAGCTTTTTTATTGGGGCTAAAGGATTTGTGTGCTATAATAATTTTGAAAAGCACGGGAGGAAGTGTTGATTTTGGAAAAAAAAGAGATTCAGAAATATTTAGAAAATATCGTCGGGGCTGGACATCTTCTGGTGGATGAGCCCATGGCGAAACATATATCCTTTCGGGTTGGGGGGCCAGCAGACTTTTTTGTGCTGCCCCAGGATACCCAGGAATTAGAAAAAGTTTTAGCCTTCTGCCGGGCCCAGGAACTGCCCCATTATTTAAAGGGAAATGGCAGCAATCTTTTGGTACGGGATGGGGGATACCGCGGCATTATCATCGAAACCAAGGCCCTTTCACAGATCCAGGTGACGGAGACCGCCATTACTGCCGGGCCCGGGGCCCTGCTTCGGGACGTGGCAGATGTGGCGTTGGAGCACGTCTTAACCGGTATGGAATTTGCCTCGGGGATTCCGGGGTCCATCGGTGGGGCGGTGGTGATGAATGCCGGGGCCTACGACGGTGAGATGAAGGATATCGTCGAAGGCGTAACAGTCATTAAAAAAGATGGCACCGGTGCTACCCTGGACTTTGAGGGCTGTGATTTTGGCTATCGTCATAGCAGCATCCAGGAGCAGGGATGGGTGGTCACCGGGGTTAAACTACGGTTAAGGGATGGGGATTACAATACCATCCAGGGAAAAATGAAAGACTTTAACGACAGGCGGCGCAGTAAGCAGCCCTTAGAGTATCCCAGTGCTGGGAGTACCTTCAGGCGTCCGACGGGCTACTTTGCGGGAAAGCTCATCCAGGACAGTGGAATGCAGGGGGCCATCGTTGGCGGAGCCCGGGTCTCTGAAAAGCATGCGGGTTTCGTCATCAATGGTGGTGATGCCACCGCCCGGGATATTCAGGACCTCATTGCAAAGGTGCAGGCAGAGGTCCTGGGCCAGTACGGCATCGCCCTGAAGACGGAAGTCATTATGATTGGAGAAGAATGCGACTAATTTGTGATATGCACACCCACACCACCTACAGCCATGGCCTGGGGACCATCACAGAGATGGTAGAGGAGGCCAGGCGGCAGGGGCTTTCAGCCATTGTCATTTCAGACCATGGAAGAAGCCACCCCCTATACGGGGTGAAAAAGGAAAATTTTGCCAAAATGCGGGCAGAAATCGATGCCCTGAACGCTAAGTATGACGATATTGAGATTTACCTCTCGGTAGAATCTAACATCATCGGAGCAGACGGAACCATCGACATTGGCGAGGAGGAGCTTAAGAATTGTGACTGGATTTATGCCGGCTACCATTATACCTATATTCCCCATCGCTTTTCGGATTTTATTCATTTGATGCTCCGAAATTACTTTACCTACGTGTTCCCTTGGATGAAGAAAAAAACCCGGGCGCGTAACACAGCCGCTTATTTGGCCATGATGGATCAGTATGATTTGAAGATGATCACCCATCCTGGGGATAAGTGTCCCATTGATGTGGATGCTGTTGGGAAAAAGGCGGCAGAAAAGGGGGTGATCTTAGAGATTAACCCCCGGCACAGCCATCTCAATGCTCAGGAGCTGAGGCGAATTTTGCCCTATGGTGGGAAATTTGCCATCAATAGCGACGCCCATCGGGTGGCCACCCTTGGAAAGGTGGAGGGCGGTTTTAAAATTGCTGAGGAAGCCGGCGTACCCATCACACGGATTGTCAATTGTGAGTAGGGAGAGAGCTGGCGGTGTCAAGAAGGGAATGAAAGGAGGCGGCGATGCAAACCATCATCGTAACCGGTTTATCTGGCGCTGGGAAATCCCAGGCCATACAGATTTTAGAAGATGCAGGTTTTTTTTGTGTGGATAATGTGCCGCCCCAGTTGGTGCGCACCTTTGTCGAACTTTGTCGAACCGGGGATTCAGAAATTGATAACCTTGCCCTGGTGACGGATATTCGCGGGGATATTTTCAATGAGCAATTTCAATCGGCTTTGAGTAGTTTTAAAAATAATAATAATGGGGTTGAAATCCTGTTTTTGGAGGCAGATCCAGAAACCCTGGTAACCCGATACCAGACCACCAGGCGAAAGCATCCCCTGACAGACCGGGCCGGAAGCCTCACCCAATCCATTAAGATGGAGCGGGAAAAGCTTGCCCCCCTTCGGGATGAAGCCGATCATATCATCAATACCACGGGGATGAGCGTGAAGGAACTGAAGAAGGCCATTGACCGCATTCTGGAGAATGAGGACGGCAACGCCTTAATCCGGGTGAGTGTATCTTCCTTTGGCTTTAAATACGGCATGCCCATGGGAGCTGATTTCGTCTTTGACGTGCGATTCCTGCCCAACCCCTTTTATAAAAAGGAGCTTCGGGACAAAACGGGCAATGACGCTGAGGTTCGGGACTATGTGATGTCCTTCCCCGAGGCCCGGACCTTTTATGATAAGGTTGCTGATTTGGTGGCCTTTGTCATCCCCCAATACAAAAATGTGGGGAAGGAGCACGTTGAAATCGCCTTTGGTTGTACGGGCGGTCAGCATCGCTCGGTCACCTTTGCATACCTGTTGGAACAGGCCTTTAGAAAGCAAGGGTATCTGACGGCCATCGACCATCGGGATATGGAAAAAAACCGAGAACTTTAGGAGGCTGAATATGGAAATTAAAGAGTATATTCGTGAGTTCACCTTAAAGGATGTGGTCCGGGTCCGAAATCCCCGGGTTGTGGCCTTTGGTGGGGGAACGGGATTATCGGTTATTCTCCGTGGCCTTAAAAAATATACCAACCGTTTAACGGCAGTGGTTACCATGGCTGACGACGGAGGAAGCTCTGGTATGCTCCGGGAGGATTTAGGCATTCTTCCCCCTGGGGATATCCGTAATTGTATACTGGCATTGGCCGATGACGAGAACGTTATGCAGTCCCTGTTTAACTATCGATTTGGAGGAGGGGGTCTGGACGGCCATAGTTTTGGGAATCTTTTCCTGGCAGCCATGGCAGGCATCAGCAGCGATTTTTACGATGCGGTGCGTCGCACCTCGGATGTCCTGCAGATTACCGGCCGGGTCCTCCCGGTAACCCTGGATGAGATGGTCCTCCTGGGGACCTTAAAGGATGGACAGATTATAGAGGGTGAATCCCGTATTCCCCAGGCGGTCAAGGAAAACGATACCGCTGTGGATCATGTGGCCTTAAAATCAGTGGCCAGGGCATTGCCGGAAACCCTGGATGCCATCAAGGCGGCAGATATCATCATCATTGGACCCGGAAGCTTATACACCAGTGTCATTCCCCATCTCCTGGTGGAGGGGGTCGAAGAGGCCATTACCGAAAGTCGGGCTAAGAAGTTTTACATTGCCAATTTGATGACCCAGCCCGGGGAAACCACGGGTTACAGCCAGGCTGACCATATAGAAGCCATTGAAGCCCATTGTTGTTTTAAGGAGCGTCCGCTCTTTCAGTACATCGTGGCCAACGATGGTGATCTGGGGACCCAGGCCATTACGCGGTACCATAAATCCGGGGCGTCCCCGGTAAAAATTGGGAAGATCCTTCCGGGTTATGATTATCTTCTGGGGGATTATGCCATCCAGGATATGGGGCGGGTCCGCCACGATGCCGACGAGCTGGCCAGACAGGTCTTTCAGGTCTACCTTGATGGTGGCATCAAATGAGTTTTTCCCAGCAGGTAAAGAAGGATCTGTGTGCCCAGCCCTTTGAAGCCGACGGCTGCGTTCGGGCGGAGTTATCGGGTCTACTGGCGCCGGTGGCCGTGGTGGCGGTGGATGCAGCGCTGGTCCCCCAGGTTATCAGCGTTCAAACTGAAAATCCAGCTGTGGCAGGGCGTATCTTCCGCATGGTCAAGCTGCTTTACGGCATCATCCCCAGTGTGAAGATCCTTAAGCGCAAGCAGTTTAAAAACCATCGCCTGTACGAAGTCACCATCATGGGGGATGTCGTGCGCGTCTTAAAGGACCTGCGGATATTGCGCCATAATGCAAAGCATCAAAATTTTTATGTCAACGAGATCCCCCCCTTTTTCAGCTCCAAGCAGCGGTTTATTAAAAGCTATATCCGGGGGGTGTTTTTATGCTGTGGCTCGGTATCAGATCCAGAAAAGGGCTATCGCCTGGAGCTGGCAGGAAAGCAAAAGGATTATCTCAAAAGCCTGGCCCAGATATTAAGCCACTATGAGATTAAGACCAATCTCATCACGAGGAAGGCATCGGAGGTGCTCTACGCCAAGGAAGCCGAGAGTGTCTCCGGTTTTCTTGGCCTAATCGGGGCCCATAAGGCGCTTTTAGACGTGGAGAGTATCCGGGTGATGAAGGAAGTGCGCAGCGATGTCAACCGGAAGGTCAACTGCGATGTGGCCAATCTCAACAAGGTATCCGCCGCAGCAGAAAAACAGCTGGCGGATATCCAGGCCATTGCCGACGGTCCGGGGCTCGAAAGCCTGCCCCTCAGCCTCCAGGCCCTGGCCACCCTTCGCCTGGAAAACCCCGACGCCAGCATCAAGGAGCTGGGGGAGATGATGGTCCCCCCCGTGGGCAAATCCGGGGTCTACCATCGCCTTTCCAAGCTGGCCAAGATCGCCGCGGAGCGGTAGTCTGAAATGACAGTCAGACGGATAATATTCAAGTAAAATGCAAAAAGACCCACCGATACATCCTGAGGGATATCCGGTGGGCTTTTGCGTGGCAAATCAATTTTGCGTGTTTAATCCTCGAAAATAATCTCATTTCGTTTTTCAATGGGGAGGATTTCCGTACCAGAGCCGTAAACTTTACTGGTCAGGGTACCCACCAGGCTGTAGTCATCCCAGAAATGCATGGGCGCCAGGACCCTGGGATGGAGTTCATCGATGAAGTAGACGGCGGCCTTGGTGGCAGAGCCTCCCAGGCGTCCATCCACAGGGACGAAAGCCACATCGATGATGGTGTTCTGGAGATCTGCCTTCAATTTGGCAATCTCTGCCTTGTAATCCGCTTCTTCGGCTACCGGGTCGATGTGCGGGCGTTCCTCGGTGTCCCAATCCCACCAGTTTAAATCGCCGGCGTGGAAGATGGTCTTTCCCTCAGCCTCTACCAGAAAGGAGACCCCCAGGTCTGTAGACCCATAGGTCTTAATGGTTACCCCGTCTATTTCCAAGGTTTCGTAAGGATGGACATAGCTAATGTTACTCCCCCCACGTTTACTAATATCGTCACTCAAAATATAAGTGGAATTATAATCGGTGCCATAGGAGAAGATGCGCTGGGCAAAATGATCCTTGTGACTGTGGGTAGCAAAGAAGATATTTTTCCGGCCCTTCCGTAAAAAATGGGGTTGGATATTGGTAATGGCATCAAAGATCAGGGTGACCTTTTCCAGTTCGACAATGAAGCCGCTGTGATGCAGATAGATAACTTTCATAAAAACCTCCTTTATAATGGGCTTGCCGTATAATATAGTTTCATTATAACAGCTTTTTCTGAAAAAAACAGGTCCTTGAGGGAAAAGATTTGGATGAGGTCATCCTTGGGCCTGGATTATGTTATAATAAAAAAAGTTTAAGCTGAAGAAAATGAAAAAGCGAGGGTATGACATGGATGGTGTCAAAGTCATGTTTGAATCGATAAGGGCGGAAGCACGAGCGGTGATGGAGACCGCCTTAGCCCAGGCCGGGCTGCAGTATTGGGAATACAACATTAACGAAAAACGCTTATACCGTTTTGGAGAAGAGCTTGAGCGTATAGGGCAAGGGGGTTGGGACGAGGATGTCCCGGAGAGCCATGTGCGCACAGGAAAGATCCATCCGGATTGGGTAGAGGCCTACCGGGGATTGTACGCAAAAATCCAGGGGGGAGAAAACGCTCGCCAGGCGATTAAAATTAAGAATGACGATGATACCTGGGGCTGGCTGGATCTAAGCTACCGAGTATTGTGTGATGGCGCAGGCTATCCGGAAATTGCCATCGGAATTGGGAGCAAATATCTAAAGGCGCCGGATTCAAATTTGGGTGGTGCTCTGTCTGATGTCCAGGGGCGTTTGTCGGAAACCCAATCCTCCATGCAGGCCGCCATCAACAGTGCTGGAATGATGTATTTTGAGTATTATCCAGACACGGACTCGGCTTTGGAATTTAATGGTCGGGAGTTTTTTGGGATTGCGGCATACCTGGAGAATTATCCCGATTGTTGGTTCGAGAAAAAATTTACCCATCCAGATTATGAACCTGTTCTGCGAAGTGCTTTTGAGGCGATGAAGGCAGGGGCTCCGAGTGCTACGTGTGAGGTGATTAATCGAATCGAAGGTCAGGAATTCTGGCATCGTTATGGATTTACGGCGATCTATGATGAGACAGGTAGGCGCATTAAGGTAGCTTGTACGGCCACCGACATTACCGCCCAAAAAGAGATTGAAAAATCCTATGCGCGGCAGAGGGATTCTTTAGTGCGCGCCATGCCAGATGCCATTTCTGTGTTCCATGGGAATTTGACAACAAACCGTCTTTTGGAGCTCATCATTCCCGGACCTGTGGGACAGACCGTTGAAGCGTTGGAGAATATCCAGGAGATCATCGCATTTACAAGCCAATTTCTTCCCAATAAAAAGGAGCAAGAGCAGTATCTGGAATTGTTTTCCAGAGATGCACTCCTAAACTGTGCGTGTCAGGGTGAACGAGAACAAAGCTTAATCCATTGGGTTGCGATGAAAAATAGACACCGCCATCGTGTCCGGACTCAGGTTATTATTATGGAAAACCCGACTACTCGGGAAATCGAGGCGTTTTTCTATTTAGTGGATATGGATGAACAGCTCCAGGAAGAGATGATTATCCAGCATCTTACGAATGAAGAATATGATTTCCTCGGGATAATTGACACGGTGAACGAGACGTTCCATATTACAACGCAAAAGGAAAAGGAACAATTGGTTCAATCGCATAATCCCTACCCGGATTATGATGAAGCTATCCGTCATTTCATTGAAAAGGTCGTTGTCCCTGGGGAGCGTAAATCCTTATATGAGGCCATTGCGTTGCCATCCCTTATCGAAAAGCTTGGGAAAAAACCGACGTTTAGTGTGACCTTTGCAGAGGGTATCGATGGAGAAGAGCGCTATAAAATGCAAAAATATGCCTATTTATCGAAGGATGATACCCGTATTCTCGTTGAAAAAATTGATGTAACGGAAGATCATCTGCGAGAACAAAAACGTCTTCAGGAAATTGGATCGGCTTTAACCATGGCGGAGAAGGCCAACCAAGCTAAAACTGATTTTCTCTCTCGAATCAGCCACGATATGCGAACACCTATGAATGGTATTGTGGGGCTGGTCGCCTTATCCGAAGATGAAACCGACGCCGGAATTCTCCGGGAGAATATCCGAAAAATAGGAGAGTCGGGCCAATATCTGCTCTCCCTCATAAATGATACCCTTGATATGAATAAGATTGAAAGCGGAAAGATGATTCTCGGGCCAGAGCGCGTGAAATTTCGTTCGTTTATTGAAAATATTTGGGATATGGTCGATCCAACAGCGGCTGAAAAGGGGGTGGATTTTGTCTTAAAAACCGATGGTTCCCTAGAGAATCGGGATGTTTTTATAGATTTGGTTCGGATGAAGCAGATTTTCATCAATCTTTTATCCAATGCTATAAAATTCACTCCCAAGGGAGGTCTGGTGACCTTTAATATCCAAGGCGGGAAATCCCAGCGGCCGGGGCGTTGGCGAACGCAATTTACCGTAAAGGATTCGGGGATTGGTATGAGCCCGGATTTTGTGAAAAATCAAATGTATATGCCCTTTTCCCAGGAACAAAATCGAGTGACAACGACCTCCGCGGGGTCCGGTCTCGGTTTAGCCATTGTCAAAAGCCTGGTGGACCTCATGGAAGGCGAGATTATGGTGGAAAGCCATCCCCAGGAAGGGACCTGCATGACGGTAATCTTAGACTTAGAGGTTTTAGACTCAGGGACAGGGGAAGAAAATCAGACAACGGTGTCCCTGGATATTTTAGAAGGAAGCCGGGTTTTATTGTGTGAGGACCATCCCCTGAATTCAGAAATTGCAGAGCGATTGTTAACCAAGGTGGGATGTCAGGTTGAAAAGGCCTGGGATGGTGCCCAGGCTGTAGAGGCTGTATCGAATTCTTCTGAGGGGTGGTATGATGCTGTCCTTATGGATATTCGGATGCCTGTAATGGATGGCTTAACCGCAGCCCAGACCATCCGTAAACTGCCGCGACAGGATGTCCGCACCTTGCCCATTATTGCCATGACGGCCAACGCTTATGAAGAGGATAGTCAAAAATCCAGGGAAGCGGGAATGGATGCCCACATCGCTAAGCCTATTGTCAAAAGAACATTGTACACTGTCTTGGCAGACTATATGAGTAAAGGACAGGGGTGTGCAACAAATGATGTGTTTTCATAAAAATTGTAAATATGATAGAAAATGAAAATGTTTAAAGGGGAATATTTTGCTCTATCGTTTCAAATTCCATTGAAAAAAGTTGCAAAAAATGCGAAAAGAGAGTACAATAGCTGTATCAAATATAAAGGTGGAGTAGTAGTGATCAAACGATATTTCGTAGAAAAGAAACCGGGATTTAATACGGAAGCAATGGCTCTGGCTGAAACCTTCCGTAAAATCCTGAACATCAAAGGGCTGCGTGGTATCCGTATCATCTATCGGTATGATGTGGAAATGTTGGATGATGACATCATGGAGAAGGCGAAAAATATTATTTTCTCAGAACCGAATGTGGATGATGTGGGGGAGGATGCCATGGCGTTCTCAGACGGTGAGCGGGTTTTTGCCACCGAGTACCTTCCTGGACAATATGACCAGCACGGGGATTCAGCAGCTCAGTGTATCCAAATTTTGGCCGGGGATCGTCCAGCCATCAAAGTCGCTAAACTGGTAGTTGTCGATGGGGATGTCGATGATACCCAATGTGATCGAATCAAAGAATATATGATTAACCCTGTAGACTCTCGAGAGGCGTCCCTGGAAACACGCCAGACCCTCAGTGATGCCACCAAAGAACCGGCACCCATCGAGCGGATAGAGGGTTTTTGTCATTATTCCCCGGAAGCGTTGGAGACCTACCGGGTCAACATGGGCTTTGCCATGAGCCCCGCAGATATTCAGTTTGTACAGACCTATTTCAGGGATGAAGAAAAACGAGAACCTTCCCTCACGGAGCTTAAGGTGATCGATACCTATTGGTCTGATCATTGCCGACACACCACCTTTTCAACGTGCCTCGAAGCCATCAGCTTTGAAAAGGGACCAGTGAATGCCGCAGTGGCAGAAGCCTTTGAAAAGTATGACGGCACCCGGGATGTGCTTTATGGTGCGGATACAGAGCGCCCCGTCACCCTTATGGACCTGGCAGTTATTGGGACGAAGGACATCAAAGCGAGGGGATTAATTCCTGACTTGGATGAGTCTGAGGAAATTAACGCCTGCAGTGTGAATATTTCTGTGGATCACGACGGTGAGGATGAAGACTGGCTCCTCATGTTCAAGAATGAGACCCATAACCACCCCACGGAAATTGAACCCTTTGGGGGGGCGGCTACCTGTTTAGGAGGCGCCATTCGGGATCCCCTTTCCGGGCGCAGCTACGTCTACCAGGCCATGCGCCTGACCGGCGCCTGGGACCCCCGGGCAGCCATTGAGGATACTCTTCCAGGAAAGCTGCCCCAGCGGAAAATCTCCCAGGAAGCGGCCCATGGCTATAGCTCCTATGGGAACCAAATCGGCTTGGCCACCGGGCAGGTGGTGGAAGTTTACGATCCAGGATTTTTGGCCAAACGCATGGAGGTCGGGGCCGTCATCGCTGCGGTTCCGAAAGAAAACGTCCGCCGGGAACGCCCCCAACCGGGGGATATTATCCTTCTGGTGGGTGGAAAGACTGGCCGGGACGGCTGTGGTGGGGCCACTGGCTCATCCAAGGCTCACACCGAGGAATCCATCCACGAAAGTGGGGCTGAGGTCCAGAAGGGAAATCCCGTTGAAGAACGGAAGATTCAGCGCCTGTTCCGGAACCCGGAACTGGCCCGGATGATCCTGCGGTGTAACGACTTTGGTGCCGGCGGGGTTTCCGTGGCCATCGGAGAGCTGGCAGATAGCCTGGACATCGATTTAGACAAAGTACCGAAGAAGTACGAGGGGTTAGACGGCACAGAGCTGGCCATCTCTGAATCCCAGGAACGCATGGCCGTGGTAGTGGCAGAAGGAGATGTGGATGCCTTTATCGCCATGGGTAATGCAGAAAACCTTGAAGTCACCCCGGTGGCGGTGGTGACCGATACCGGCCGTCTCGTCATGAAGTGGCGGGGAGATACCATTCTGGATCTTTCCCGGGCCTTCTTAGACACCAATGGGGCGGCCCAGTATACAGATGTCGTAGTCCGGGAACCCCAGGACAAACCGGAGGTTGAAATCACTGGCGATATTGCCGGACGGACCCTTGAGATGATGGCAGACCTCAATGTGGCCAGCCAAAAGGGTCTCTCAGAAATGTTTGATGCCACCATCGGGGCCGGCACGGTGACCATGCCCTTCGGTGGAGAATATGCCCTCACCCCCCAGGATGGAATGGCGGCAAAGATTCCCGTGGAGCATGGCGATACCAATACCTGCAGCATCATGACCTATGGGTACAATCCAGAGGTGGCTAAATGGAGCCCCTTCCACGGCGGGATCAGCGCCGTGGTCGAATCCCTGGCGAAGGTGGTGGCCATGGGTGGAGACTTCAGAAAGACCCGCCTGAGCTTCCAGGAATATTTCGAACGCCTGGGGGATGACCCGGAAAAATGGGGACGCCCCTTCGCTGCTTTGCTGGGAGCCTTTGAAGCCCAGCAGGCCCTGGGGATTCCGGCCATCGGTGGGAAGGACAGTATGTCCGGTACCTTTGAGGATCTCACCGTGCCCCCCACCATCATTTCCTTTGCGGTCACTGCTGGACGGGTGGACCGCATCGTTACGGGTGAACTGAAGGCACCTGGCCATAAGCTCTATCTCTGCGGCATCGCCAGGGATGACAAAGGCCTGGTGGATTATGACTCTGTTGCCCGGATGTTAGACGGGGTCCATGAAATGACCAAATCCGCTCGAGTGGTAGCCGCTAAGGCCGTGGGTCAGAAGGGGGTCATGGAGGCCCTGGCTAAAATGGCCATGGGCAATAAGGTGGGGATCCGTCTGTCCGATACCCTGGACGAAGCCTTCCTCTTCAGCCCCAATTGCGGTGCGATCATTGTGGAAGCCACAGAAGATTTAGACAACGCCCTGCTATTGGGCGAAACGACCGCGGATCCCGCCATTACCCTGGGAGACCTTCGCCTTGATCTGGATGCGATTATCGAAGCCTGGCAGGGAACTCTGTCCGGGGTTTATCCTGAAAATGTCTCTGTGGAGGGACCGGTGGAAAATGTATCCTATACCGCTGGCCCTGTAATCAGTGCCGCAAAGACCTTTGCCGCACCCCGGGTGTTCATTCCTGTTTTCCCGGGAACCAACTGTGAGTATGACTCTGCCAGGGCCTTTGAAAAGGCTGGTGCCGTTCCGGAAACCGTCATCTTCCGCAATCGCACCGCCACAGATATTGAAAGCTCCATGTCTGATATGGTCCGGGCCATTAAAAATGCCCAGATGATTATGATCCCCGGAGGCTTTTCCGCCGGGGATCAGCCCGATGGCTCCGGTAAATTTATTGCGGCTGTCTTTAGAAACCAAGCCATGCAGGATGCCGTCATGGACCTTATCAAAAACCGTGATGGTCTCATGCTGGGGATTTGCAACGGCTTCCAGGCTTTAATCAAGCTGGGACTGGTGCCCTATGGTGACATTGTGGATATGAAGCCTGGCATGCCGACCTTGACTTATAACACCATCGGCCGGCACATCTCCGCTATTCCCATGACTAAGGTGGTCTCCAACCTGTCACCCTGGCTGAGCGGTGCCGAAGTGGGGGCGACCTATCGGGTGCCGGTATCCCATGGTGAAGGCCGCTTCATCGCCAGTGATGCCGTTATGGCAGAGCTGATTAAGAAGGGCCAGATTGCCACCCAATACGTGGATGCCCAGGGCAATGCCACCATGGACGGTCGCTATAACTTAAACGGCTCCACCTGGGCTGTGGAGGGTATCACCAGCGCCGATGGCCGGATCCTCGGTAAGATGGGCCACTCTGAACGGGTGGGAACCGGTTTATATCAGAATATCCCCGGAGAAAAGGATCAGAAGATCTTCGAATCCGGTGTGGCATATTATAAGTAAAAACAGCTTAAAAGAACCGAGATTCGGAACGCATTTTTTATAAAGAAAGAGGAAGCACATGCCTAAAGTAGCCGTTATTATGGGGAGCGACAGCGATTTCGATATCGTCAAGAAATGTCTCATTGCTCTGGAAAAATTCGACATCGAATACGATGCCCAGGTCATCTCTGCCCACAGAAACCCTGATAAAATCTTTGATTACGCCCGAAACGCTGAAGACAACGGGATCGAGCTGATTATTGGAGCCGCCGGGAAGGCGGCCCATCTTCCAGGGGTCATCGCCGGGATGACTCCCTTGCCAGTCATTGGAATCCCCATCCAAACCTCCTTCCAGGGGGGGCTGGATTCCCTGTTGTCCATCGTCCAAATGCCATCGGGCGTCCCGGTAGCCACTGTGGCCGTCAACGGTGCCGAAAATGCTGGAATTCTGGCCGCCCAGATGCTCTCCATCAAATATCCCCAAATCCGGGAGAAGATGAAGGCCTACAAGGTTGCTCTCAACGACCAGGTCATTGAAAAGAACGCCAATCTGCAGAAGATGCTGTAAAACGTATTTGTGAAGGAGAAAATAACCATGAAAAAACTAGAACAATTGTACGAAGGTAAGGCTAAAAAAGTATTTAAAACCGATGATGACAATCAGTTCATCATTGAATATAAGGATGATGCCACCGCTGGTAATGGCGCCAAAAAAGGCACCATCAGCGGGAAGGGTGTCATCAACAACAAGATGACCGCCGTTCTGTTCCCCATGCTGGAAGCCCAGGGGATCCCCACCCACTTCATCGAACAACTTTCAGACACGGAGCAGCTGGTTAAGGCTGTGACCATCTTTCCCCTGGAAGTCATTGTCCGTAACACCGCTGCCGGCTCCTTCAGCAAGCGTTTAGGTGTGGCCGAAGGGACCGTCTTTGAGGAACCCATCTTTGAATTTAGTTATAAAAACGACGATTACGGTGATCCCTTCATCAATGATGACTACGCTGTGGCCCTTAAACTGGCCACCCGGGAAGAAATCGCCACCATCCGGGAATACACCTTAAAGCTCAACGCCATTCTAAAGGAATTCTTCATGGAACGGGGCGTCAACCTCATTGATTTCAAGGTAGAATATGGTAAAACCACGGATGGTACCATCGTTTTAGCCGATGAAATTTCACCGGATACCTGCCGGTTCTGGGATGTGAAAACTGGTGAAAAGCTGGATAAGGACCGTTTCAGACGGGACATGGGCGGCATTGAGGAAGCCTACCAGGAAATGATGAAGCGGGTCAACGGCTAACCGTAGCCGACAAGGAAGCATGGCCGCCTGATTTTTACATTTGGGGGAATTCATAAAACGAGAAGGAATAAACGAGAAAATTATGAGCAGTATCGATAAATTTCATGATGAGTGCGGCGTTCTCGGGGTATATACCCCAAAGGCCGATATGAACGTATCCCCACTGTTATACTATGGTCTTTTTGCCCTTCAGCATCGAGGTCAGGAAAGTGCTGGTATTTCTGTCAACCGCGGGGGAAAGATCAATACCCATAAGGATGTGGGATTAGTCAGTGATGTCTTTAAAGGCAATGTCTTAAAAAACCTAAAAGGAAACATAGGCATTGGCCATGTACGCTATTCTACCTCCGGTGAAGGAGGGGTGATTAATGCCCAGCCCCTATCCGTCAATTTAACCAGTGGGCAGATTGCCCTGGCCCATAACGGCAACCTGATTAACGACAAGGCCCTCCGGGAAATGTTAGAGGATAACGGGGTGGTCTTCCAGACCACCATCGATACCGAGGTGATGGTGGATTTCATTGCCAGGGGTCTGCGCCACGGCATCATCGAATCCATCCAGCGCATGGTGGAAATCATCAAAGGGGCTTATGCCCTGGTCATCACGCTGGGGGATAAGCTCATCGGTGTTCGGGATCCCTACGGCCTGCGGCCCATCTGCCTTGGGAAAAAGGATGATATGTTCATTTTAGCCTCCGAAAGCTGCGCCATTGACGCCATCGGCGGAGAGCTAATCCGGGACTTAAACCCTGGTGAAATCGTCGTGATCGACGAAAATGGTCTCCAGTCCTACGGTCAAAAGAACTGGGTGGGCAAGCGCTCCTGCATCTTTGAGCAGATTTATTTCGCGCGTCCAGATTCCATCATGGAAGGGAGCAGTGTGTATCACGCCAGACACCAGGCCGGGATGATCCTTGCCAAGGAGGCCCCAGTGGAAGCCGATGTGGTCATTGGGGTGCCGGACTCCGGTATTCCTGCGGCCATTGGCTATTCCACGGCCTCGGGGATTCCCTACGGCATGGGCCTGATTAAGAACAAATACAGCGGACGGACCTTTATTTCTCCCAATCAGCAGCAGCGGGAGCAGGGGGTACGCATGAAGCTCAACCCTCTTAAGGAGGTTATTGAGGGCAAACGGGTTATCATCATTGATGACTCCATCGTCCGGGGGACCACCAGCAAGCGCCTGGTGGAAATCCTCAGGGAAGGCGGGGCCAAAGAGGTCCACTTCCGGGTGACCAGTCCGCCAGTGGCCCACACCTGCCACTTTGGCATCGATACTCCAAGACGGAAGTACTTGATTGGGGCTAAAAAATCCGTGGAGGAAATCCGGGAAATTCTGGGAGCGGATTCCCTGGCCTACATTTCCCTGGACGGGCTCAATCAATCCGTGGGCGGCGGGAACGAATACTGTCGGGCCTGCTTCGATGGGGAGTACCCCATGGAGGTCCCTGTTTTATCGGAGTAGCCATAGCGCTCAACACAGTTATTTTAATCATCTAAAAAAGGTATGAGAAGGAGAGAAAATGCCAAATAATAGTGCTTATAAAGCCGCCGGTGTCGATGTCGAGGCCGGTTACGAATCCGTACGACTGATGAAGGACGACGTCAAGCGGACCTTTAATGAGTATGTGTTATCCCATCTGGGAGGGTTCGGGGGACTTATTGAGCTTCCAGAAGGGTACAAAAAACCGGTGCTGGTTTCCGGTACAGACGGCGTGGGTACCAAGCTCATGATCGCCTTTATGATGGACAAGCACGACACCATCGGTATTGACGCCGTGGCCATGTGTGTCAATGATATTCTGTGTCAGGGTGCAAAACCCCTGTTCTTCTTAGACTACATTGCCTGTGGGAAGAATCATCCCGAAAAAATCGCTCAAATCGTTTCTGGGGTAGCCGAGGGCTGCGTCCAGGGCGGAATGGCCCTAATCGGCGGGGAAACCGCCGAAATGCCCGATATGTACAGTAATGAAGACTATGATTTGGCGGGCTTTGCCGTGGGCGTGGTGGATAAGGATGACATTGTCACTGGCCAGAAAATCGCCGAAGGGGATGTTCTGGTAGGGCTGCCCTCCTCCGGTGTCCACTCCAACGGGTTTTCCCTGGTGCGTAAGCTTTGCTTTAAGGACCTGGGACTTAGTGTGGACACCTATATTGAGGATTTAGGGGGGACCCTGGGGGAAGCCCTCATTACACCCACCCGGATTTACGTCAAGGCCATGGAGGATGCCATCCTTCCCTTTAAAGTGAAGGGCATGAGCCATGTCACTGGCGGCGGCTTCTACGAAAACATCCCCCGGATGATTCCCGACGGCCTCTGCGCCCGGGTCAGCACCCGGGATATTGCCCCCTTGCCCATTTTCTCCTTCTTAAAGGAAGCGGGGAAGGTAGAGGATGCTGCCATGTATTCCACCTTTAATATGGGCATTGGCCTGGTGGTGGCTCTGCCTGGGGACCAGGCAGACGCCTTTGTGGCCCATCTCCAGAAGAAGGGCGAAAAGCCTGTGATTCTGGGGGATATTGTTGTGGGTGAGGACAAGATTATACTATGCTAAAAATCGGTGTGTTAGTATCCGGCGGGGGGACGGACCTCCAATCCGTGATCGACGGGGTCCATGGCAAAACCGGGGAAATCGCCCTGGTGCTGTCCAATAATCCCGAAGCCTACGGCCTGACCCGGGCCCGGTCAGCCGGCATCCCTACTGCCGTGGTGGTGGAAGCCGACTGCGACGGTGTTGTGGATTTCAATGGGAAGATGGTGGACGCCCTACAGGCTGCTGGTGTGGAGCTGGTGGTTCTGGCCGGCTTTATGCGTATCATCACCCCAAACTTTGTGGCAGCCTATCCCCAGGCTATTATTAATATTCACCCTGCCCTCATTCCCGCTTTTTGCGGCGAGGGCTTTTATGGGATGCACGTCCACAATGCCGTGTACGATTACGGGGTGAAGGTCACCGGTGCCACCGTGCACTTTGTCAATGAGGAAGCCGACGGCGGCCCCATCATCGCCCAGCGGGTGGTGGATATACTGGACGATGACACCCCGGAGAGCATCCAGAAGCGAGTGCTTGCGGTGGAGCATACGCTGTTGCCCTGGGTAGTGGAGCAGTTCTGCCTGGGCCGGGTCAGCGTGGACGGCCGGCATGTCCGCATCGTCAGGGATTAAGTCGGTACCATTTACGGGCATCCGGCTTTTGTATGGAAAACGGATAAAATTCAGGCATCACGCCTGTGTATTGGAGGAAACCAAAAACCATGAGAGCATTAATTTCAGTATCAGACAAGACAGGGATTGTAGAATTCGCACAGAAGCTGGTAGCCCAGGGCTGGGATATCCTGTCCACTGGCGGCACCGCCCGCGCCCTTCGGGAGGCTGAGGTCCCGGTTCGGGATGTTTCGGAAATCACCGGATTCCCGGAATGTCTGGACGGACGGGTGAAGACCCTCCATCCCTTAGTTCACGGTGGAATTTTGAACATCCGAAGCAATGAGGAGCACCAAAAGCAATGTCAGAAGCTGGGCATTGAAAACATCGACTTGCTGGTCATCAACCTTTACCCTTTTAAAAACACCATGATGAGGGATGGGGTTGCCTTTGAGGACTGTATTGAAAACATCGATATTGGCGGTCCGACTATGCTGCGCTCTGCGGCCAAGAATTTCAATGATGTTACCGTCGTGGTGGATCCGGCGGATTATGCCACTGTCCTCTCGGAAATTGAAGATGAGGGCTACACCACCTACCAGACCCGGTATAATTTGGCCTTGAAGGTCTTTGAAACCACTGCAGCCTATGATACCATGATCTCCGATTACCTCCGGGGTCATGTGGAAAAGGCCCTGCTGGTCGAGGACAAGGTTACCTTCACTTACGAAAAAGTCCAGGACCTGCGCTACGGCGAGAATCCCCACCAAAAGGCTGCTTTCTATAAGGAGATTGGTAAAAATGTAGGGACCCTGACCTCTGCCCTTCAGCTTCAGGGCAAGGAGCTCTCCTACAACAACATTAACGATACCAACGGCGCTCTGGAAGTTCTGAAGGAATACCAGGATGAACCGACCATCGTTGCGGTGAAGCATGCCAATCCCTGCGGGGTGGCCAGCGATGTCACCATCGCCGATGCCTACCGTAAGGCCTACGAAGCTGACCCCACCTCCATCTTCGGGGGAATCGTCGCCTCCAACCGGGAAATCGATGCCGATACCGCCCGCCAGATGGTGGAAATCTTCCTCGAAGTCATCGTGGCCCCCGGCTTTACCGATGAAGCGAAGGCGATTCTCTCCGCCAAGGAAAACCTGCGCCTGCTGGTGTTAGAGGATATCCTCCACAACGAACCGGGATACGAAACCAAGAAGGTCATGGGAGGACTCCTCGTCCAGGAACGGGATACCCAGGGTTACGAAAAGCTGGAAGTGGTCACCGACCGTGCCCCCAGTGACGCAGAAATGGCCGACCTCCTCTTCGCCTGGAAGGCCGTCAAGAACACCAAATCCAACGCCATCACCCTGGCCAAGGATAAATGCCTGGTGGCCAACGGCCCCGGACAGGTCAACCGCATCTGGCCCATGGAAAGCTGTGTGGAACACGGCGGAGACCGCTGCAAAGGGGCTGTCATGGCCTCCGATGCCTTCTTCCCCTTTGATGATGTGGTCAAGGCCGCAGCTGCAGCTGGCATCACCGCCATCATTCAGCCCGGCGGCGCCGGACGGGATGCGGATTCCATTGCCGTCTGCAACGAAAACAACATCGCCATGGTATTCACGGGGATGCGGCATTTTAAGCATAGTTAATTAAGGAGAATAATCGATGAAAATAATGGTAATCGGCTCTGGCGGACGGGAACACGTCCTTACCTGGAAAATCGCCAAAAGTCCCCGGGTAGATGAAATCTACTGTGCTCCGGGCAACGGCGGCATGGCAGACATTGCCACCTGTGTGGACCTGTCCGTGGAAGACATCGACGGCTGTGTGGCCTTTGCGAAGGAAAAGGGCATCGACCTGGTGGTCGTCGGCCCAGAGGTTCCCTTAGTCCTGGGCATGGCCGATGCCATGGCCGAGGCCGGCATCCGGGTCTTCGGGCCCAATGCCAAATGCGCCCAATTTGAGGGCAGCAAGGCCTTCACCAAGGAATTCCTCTTCCGCCATAACATCCCCACGGCCTTGTATAAGGAATACACTGCCTATGATGACATCGTTAAGGATCTGGGCATCTACGGCTACCCCATGGTCATCAAAGCCGATGGCCTGGCCGCCGGTAAGGGCGTTGTCATTCCGGAAAACGAGGAAGACGCCCTGGCCGCCATGAAGATGATGCTGGAAGACAAGGCCTTCGGCGAAGCCGGGGATAAGGTTGTCATCGAGGAATTCCTCACCGGAACCGAAGCCTCTATGCTCTGCTTCGTGGACGGGAAGACCATCGTCCCCATGGAAAGCGCCCGGGACTACAAGCGCGCCTACGATGACGATAAGGGCACCAACACCGGGGGCATGGGGAACTACTCCCCCAACGCCCTCTTCTCCGATGCCGCTCTGAATCAGCGCATCGAAAAAGAAATCCTCACCCCCATCATCGACGGCTTCATCGCCGATGGCATGGACTTTGTGGGCATTCTCTTTATCGGCCTGATGATTGAGGATGGCGTACCCAAGGTGCTGGAATTCAATGTCCGCTTCGGGGACCCCGAAGCCCAGGTGGTTCTGCCCCGCATGGAATCCGATATCATCGACATCATGGAAGCCTGCATCGACGGGTGCCTGGCCGATTGTGACATCCAGTGGAAAGACCAGGCCGCCGTCACCGTCGTCGTGGCCTCCGGCGGCTACCCTGACGCCTATGAAAAGGGCAAGGTTATCACCGGCATCAAGGATGTGGAGGGCTGCGAGGTGTTCCATGCTGGCACGGCCCTAAAGGATGGAAAACTGGTCACCAACGGTGGCCGGGTCCTCTGCGTCACCGCATTGGGTGAAACGGTAGAGGAAGCCCGTCAGCAGGTCTACAGCCAGGTAGACAAAATCAAATTTGACGGCGCCTTCCATCGGGGGGATATCGCCAAAGGGATTTAACCGTCAGTCCCATATTACATTAAAAAGCTGTCTGCTCATGGAAAGGAGCGGGCAGCTTTTTCTGTACAACCGTGCTGGTTGCAGGGGACCAGGCTTTGTCGGAATACTCGATGCTGAATCCACCAAGAGTGGATTGTTATGCCACAGGCAATCCTGGTAATTGGAAAGAGAAGATAGAGGATGAGCGTATTGAGGAAGTCGTGGAAGAAATGCTGAATACCTATTGGAGGCAGAGACTATAAATTTAAAGCGATTGGGGATCGTGGGGCGTAAAAAAGAGGCTATCCTGAAAGAATTAATAGAACTATACATCAGCAAATAAAGCCAGGATGGATCATTCTTAAGGCATCCATGGTATGGTATGGACCATAACGGATTTTGAATGAGGAGGACATATGATCGCCTTAACCATTGATGAATTTACCGAAGAAATGCAAAAGCTGGCAGATGAGCTGCCAGAGGAATTCTTTGATCATTTAAACATGCAGATCATGATTGAGGAGACGGCGAAGAAAAGCCCGGAGAAGATTTCAGTGCCCTTGTACATCATGGGGGAATTCGTCATCAATGCCCTGGGTCGGGGCATCCGGATTTACTATGGCAGCTTCGAGGCTGTTTTTGGCTATTTGGACCGGGCCGCCCTCATTAATGAGATGCGCCGGGTACTCCGCCATGAGATGCGCCATCACATGGAATCTCGGGCCGGCCTGCGGGATTTGGAGATCATTGACCGCATGGATCTGGATGCCCTTCAGAAGAAGCATACGCCTTAACTGCGGATCATTCGCCCCACGAGGCAGGAGGATACACAAAAAAAGATGGAAAGGACAGCAGAGTAGTGCTGTTCTTTTTTAGGTGGTTTCGTTCTGAAAAACATGGGCGAAGGCCTTTTCCGAATAAGCCCGGACCTGGGCTTCAAAGCGCAGGTATTTTTCCATAAAGGCCCGACATTCCTGGGTGAGCTCTGCACCACCTCCGCCCTTCCCACCGGTGGTGGAGTTGAGGAGTTTGCACTCCAGGTTTTCTTCGGCGGTTTTAATGAGCCGCCAGGCTTTGGAATAAGCCATTCCCATTTCGATGGCAGCGGCTCGAAGGGAGTGACGCTGGTCCACGCGCTGGAGCAGCTCCACAATGCCGGGGCCGAAAAATTTTTCATCCCGAAATAATCGGATTTGAATCGAATAATGAAGGTCTTGCATCATGCTCTGCCTTTCTAACAACTGAGAAATTTTTACTGCTGATAAGATAAGATTCTTGACAGAATTGTCATCAAGTGTTATTCTCTTTTGTGAATAACGACTTAAATAATCCAATGACTCTTTAAAAAAGTATATCATTTGGGAGAGTACATCGTCAATTGCGGATTTAGTACAAGGTGTTGGGAGGTACTTATGCGGGTCATTATAAAGGGAGCGGGAGAAATGGCAACGGGTGTGGCCCATCGGCTCCATCAATCGGGGTTTGAAATCATCATGACGGACATTACCCAACCGACCACCATTCGCCGGAGGGTGGCCTTCTCCCGGGCCATTGGTGAAGGCAGGGCAGAGATTGAAGGTGTCGTGGCCCGTCGAACTGGTGTCGATGAGATTGGGGCGGCTTTAGAAAATGGCGACATTGCGGTAGTACCCTCCCGGGATGGCGGTTGGTATGGCAGTGGCCAGGGGTGTATTCTGGTGGATGCCGTTATGGCGAAATACAATACCGGGACGGCCATCACCGATGGGGATCTGGTCATTGCCCTTGGGCCGGGATTTAAGGTCCAGGAGGATTGCCATGCGGTGGTAGAAGCCTCCCGGGGACATCATTTGGGGAAGGTGTACTATCAGGGATGTGCCCTGGCGCCCCCGGAACTGCCGGAGCGGAATAACGGACCCCGGGAGCTGCGGATGCTGCGGGCTCCTGGCAGCGGGCTCTTTTACCCATTGCGGGAAATCGGACAGCGGGTAGAAGAGGGGGAAATCATTGCCCAGACCGGGGATCTCCCCGTGGCAGCACGGGTGTCCGGTATTCTAAGGGGAATCCTCCCCAAGGGAACACCAGTGCACCATGGCATGAAGGCCGGAGAAATCGACCCGGACTGTCAGCCTGAGGATTGCTTTACCATCTCGGCAGAGGCCCGGGCAGTAGGCGGGGCCGTTTTGGAAGCAATCCTGCATCTGCGAAATAAACAAGGTGTGAAGGACAATAAGTGATGGTAAAGAGATCAATTCAGATGGAGAGAAAAATATGGAAGAAACCATTAAACTGACGAAATTGGCAAAATGCGCTGGGTGTGGGGCAAAGGTAGGGGCAGGGACCCTGTCGGAATTATTAGGGGATTTAAAGGTTCATCAGGACGAAAACCTCATTGTAGGTTTTGATAAAAGCGATGATGCTTCGGTTTACAAAATCAGTGAGGAGCTGGCCCTGGTCCAGACCCTGGACTTTTTCCCACCCATTGCTGATGATCCCTACCTTTTTGGGCAGATTGCGGCCACCAACGCACTAAGTGATGTCTATGCCATGGGCGGTGAGCCTAAATTGGCCATGAACATTCTTTGCGTAACGGAATCCATGCCCCGGGAGGCGGTCCACGAGGTGCTCCGGGGTGGGTATGATAAGGTTTATGAGGCCGGAGCCATTATTACGGGAGGCCATAGCATCATCGATGAGGAGCCCAAGTACGGCCTGTCCGTCACAGGCTTTGTCCATCCAGACAAGGTGTTAAGCAATAGTGGTGCCAAGGTGGGGGATCAGCTGATCCTGACCAAGCCCCTGGGAGTGGGAATCCTCACCACCGGGGCCAAGGTGGATATGGTAGAGCCCGAAAATCTGGAGCGGGTCATGACTCAAATGACCACCCTCAACAAGGCCGCCCGGGATGTTATGGTTAAATACCGGGTCCACAGCTGCACCGATGTGACGGGCTTTTCCCTCATGGGCCACGGCTATGAAATGGCCGAGGGCAGTGATGCTTCGCTGGAGATCTGGACGGATGGCATCGAGGTGCTGCCCCAGGCCCTGGAGCTGGCTGAGATGGGGATTTTGCCCGCAGGGATGTACCGCAACCGCAGTTTCTGTGAAGCAGAAGTCACTGTGGATGAGGGAATCAGCCGGGCCATGGTGGATGTCCTCTTCGATCCCCAGACCTCTGGTGGCCTGCTTATGGCAGTGGATCCGGCAGATGCCGAGGCCCTCTACCGGGAGCTTCAGGACCAGGTCCCGGGGGTCCAGTGGATCGGTGCAGTTACGGAGGCCATCCCGGGATGCAAAATTAAAATTCGCCCAGGCCGTTAACGGCATGAACCACCCTGGAGAATCTCTTCCAGGGCTGTGATGGCCTGATGGATTTCCTGGGCGGTATTAAAGGCCGAAAAGGAAAAGCGGACACTGCCCTGGGGGTAGGTCCCCAGGGTTTGATGGGCACTGGGGGCACAGTGGAGGCCGCACCGGGTCATAATGCCGTATTCGCTGCTGAGGCGATGGGCCACCATGGCATTGTCCCGGTCCGTGAAGTCCAGGGAGACGACGGCCATCCGGCCGGAGGTCCCGGGCAGACCCACCCTGCGGATATTGGGGAGCACAGACACACCGTCGAGGAATTGTTTCGTCCGTTCCATTTCGAGGGTGTGCATTTTTTGCCAGTCGTTATCCTCCAAAAAACATAATGAATGATGGAGGCCGTAAATGCCTGGCAGGTTCAGGGTTCCGCTTTCAAAACGATCGGGCATATAAGTTGGCAGTTCTTCGGAATCTGAGGCGCTGCCAGTTCCTCCGGCAATCAGGGGTGTGAGGGTTTGGGCCAGTTCTGGGGTTAGGAGTAAGCCTCCAATACCCTGTGGTCCCAGAAGGCCCTTATGTCCGGTGAATCCCAGGGCCGAGAGCCCCAGGTCCTTAAAGTCAATATCAATGTGCCCGGCGGTTTGAGCGGTGTCCAGTAAAAAGGGAATACCATAGTCCTGGGAAATTTGTCCGATTTCCGCCACGGGCAGCAGAGTCCCACAGACATTGGAGGCGTGGAGGCAGGCGATCAGCCGGGTGTTGGGGCGGATAAGGGGGATGATGGACTGGGCATCCAACTGGCCCCGATCATCCCCGGGAATCCGGTCGAAGGTGACGCCCTGGGCAGCCAGTTGGACCAGGGGTCGCATGGTGGCATTGTGCTCCATGCTGCTGACAATAGCGTGGTTTCCCGGCTTAAGAAGCCCTTTGATAACCAGGTTCAGGCTCATGGTGACCCCGGAAGTGAAAATCACGTGGGAGGGATCACCAAAATGGAAAAGCCGGGCTAGCTGTTCCCGGGTTTCCAGGGCGGTTAAGGCAGCGGTGGTGGCGGCCGCGTAGCTGGAGCGGTTGATGTTTGTACCAATATCTTCCAGATAGTGGCCAACGGCAGCTCCAAGGCCCGGAGCCTTGGGGAAGCTGGTGGCACCATTATCAAAATATAATCTATCCATATCGTTCTCCTGTAAGTAGTATATCGATAAGGACAGTTTAACATAGATGAGAGAAATAATAAAAGAAAGAGGTAATTTTTAGAATGAAAAAGAATGGGGTGTTTATTTTGAGCGGCGTGCTCATTGGCGGTGTAGCCATTGCCCTGGCGGCTCTGGGGAATCCCGGAAATATGGGGTTCTGCATTGCTTGTTTCCTCCGGGACATTGCTGGTTCATGTTCTCTGCACAGCGCAGGTGTCGTGCAGAATTTCAGGCCGGAAATCGTGGGGCTCCTCATTGGGGCCTTCGTCATGGCAGTGCTGAGTAAGGAGTTTAATCCCAAGGGCGGATCGGCACCCTTTACCCGGTTTTTACTGGGGATGGTGGCGATGATCGGTGCCCTCATGTTTTTAGGCTGCCCCCTACGGATGATGTTGCGCATCGGCGGCGGGGATTTAAATGCCATTGTGGGATTGGCAGGCTTTGTTGTTGGGATATTAGGGGGGATTTTTGCCCTCAATAAGGGGTTCAACTTACGCCGGGCTTATAAGATGGGCCAGGTAGAGGGCATTGGATTTACCGTAGTCCTGGTGGGGCTTTTCGTCCTTTCCCTGGCCATTCCCTCTTTGTTTAAACTTAGCACTGAGGGGCCGGGGTCCATGTATGCACCCATTTGGGCGGCTCTCCTTGGGGGTATTCTGGTGGGCGCTGTCTGTCAACGCCAACGGGTGTGTACGGTAGCCGGTATTCGGGATGCCATCATGTTTAAAGAATTTCGGATGCTGTGGGTTTTTCTGACAATTATTGCCACGGTTCTGGTGGGCAATTTAATTCTGGGGACCTTTAATCTTGGCTTTGTGGACCAGCCCATCGCTCATACCGATGGATTGTGGAATTTCCTGGGAATGGCCCTGTCCGGTCTTTGCTTTACCCTCCTTGGGGGCTGCCCTCTGCGCCAGCTGATTTTAACAGGAGAAGGGAATTCGGATTCCGCTATGGTGGTTTTGGGACTCATTGCTGGAGCGGCCTTCGCCCATAATTTTGGGTTAGCAGCTTCGGGAAAGGGCCCCACCTTTAATGGACAAATTGCGGTAGCTGTGGGATTTGTCATTGTCGCCATCATTGCGGTGATGTATTCCCGGGAACAGGCTTAGGATTTTGGGAGGATTGAAAGGATGAATACAATGGATAATACAGTGGATGCACGGGGGCTGTCCTGCCCCATTCCGGTGGTGATGGTAAAAAAAGCAATGGTGGGCGAGCCAGCAGAGGTATCGGTGTTAGTGGACAACCCCGTCGCCATGGAGAATGTCACCCGATTTGCCGAGCATCAGGGCTACACCGTGACCGTATCGGAGGATGCCGGGGAGTACCGGCTGGATTTAAAAAAGTGAAAGATTATATCGCCACCTTCCACACCCATTTTTCTGCGGTGAAAACCCACCGAAGCCTGGGGGCTGCGGGGATAGAGGCAGTGATGATGCCTACCCTCCGGGCCCTGTCCTCCAGCTGCGGGACCTGTGTGGCCTTTCAGGCAGACCGGGATATGCGGGAATGCCTGGACGGGGAGTACGAATGTCTGTATCTCGTGGAGGGTGAGGGAGATTATCAGCGCCTGTTGGATAACCGGTAAAGCAAAGGATACCCGCCTATAAATATATTTTGGTATTTATAGGCGGGTATTTTAATATTCGTTTTGGGGGGCAGGCCATCCGGCCTTGGTGTCAAATCAGCTGCTGGGCGCCGCTAAATAATAAGCGTCGGACCTCCATAACCTCATCAGGACGCACCACATACCAAGCGGTGTAATTGCCGACGTAGATGCGGTAGTACGGCTCGTCCGAATTCGGGATGACCCGTTTTTCAAAAGCGGTGGGATACTCTGCGCGTTTGATGATGGCGGCCCGAAGGGTCTCATAGAAACGTCTGGCAGCATCTGGGTTACCTAATTCTATGGTGATATAATCCATGATGCCACCAAGGTCGTCAAAGAATTGGGCAGTGATGAAAAGTTTATCCATTGTAGTCTTCCAAACGCTTTTGTACGAAAGCATCTAAATCAGAGAGGCTGTATCGCATGGGGTCCTCCGCTGCTAAAAGCGATGCTTCTGCGAGCTTGGCATCTACGTATTCCTCGTGGCTGGTGTACTGATTCACCGCATCCATATCCACAGGAAGGTTAGGGTATGTGGGCTTGACATCCGCCGCAATGCGAAAGGGAATGGCTTGCTCCCGGACAGCCTGACGTAAAAAGACCGTCATGGCCGTGGTCATGTTCATGCCGAATTCTGAGAACAAGGCTTCGGCCTGGGCTTTCAAGGATTTTTCAATCCGCAGATTGATATTGGTGGTTTCACGCATGGGATTCCTCCTAAAGTTTCATTTCCTCCATTATAAACCGATTGGCGCGCAGCGTAAAGACATTGTGCTGCATTTAAGCAAATTTATGGTCCTGGTGCGAGTAGGGGCCCTCCTTAAATTAATTAGTAATAGACTATTAATATTAAACTTTCGTTAATGTATATTATAAATATTATTTAAGGAAAAATAAGATTAATTGTCTAAAAATGGATATTAATAAAGAATGAGGAAATGAAATGACCATAGAACTTTTTTCACAAAACCCAAAAGCCTACGAAGCTGCAATCAACCATCCCATCGGAACCAGTAAACCCTTCATCGGCTTCAAGTTAGCCGCGGATCATCCCCAAAAGGATTGACCCATGAACCAAGAACAAATGACCACCTATGACAACCAAAAAGACCTGCGCATCGGCCTGCTACTACCTGGTATACAGCTTTCATATTCCCTTTAATGAAATTCGGGGAATGATGGAGCTTCTTTTTTTCTCAAGGTCTGCTCGGATATAATTATACTCTTCTGCGGCAAGGCCATCAAAGTCCAGCACGCTTAGTCGTGAAACAGGGCGATGGCGACCCTAAAGCAATTTTAAGGAACAGTTTTTGGGTTCTTAAGCACAATTATGATCAATCCTCCCCTGGGAGAGCTGTAAAATCCGTTGATTAGAGGATCCCCGAAATCGAAGGCTGATGTCGGCCTGTTCTTTAATGAAGGGACCATCCACCAGCACGGCGATGTGGCTTAGCAGGGCATCGGTCACATCGCTGTGGGCCCGTCCACCGGGGAGGAGGTCCTTTTCATAGACGTATCCGGTATAGCACCAGATATCCTTATGGGGATATCTGAGGCTCAGAGTCGCAACCAGGTCCAAAAGGGCCGGCTGGTTCCGGGGATCCAGGGGCTCGCCCCCAAGGATGGTGAGTCCCGTGATGTAATCCGGGGCCAGGCTATGGATGATTTCTGCCGCTACGGTCCTGGTGAAGGGAGTACCGTAGTCAAAATCCCAGGCTACTTTGTTGAAACAGTCGGGACAGCGGTGGGTACAGCCCGAGACAAAAAGGCTGGTGCGTACCCCGGGGCCGTTGGCGATATCGTAGTATTTAATGGCTGCGTAGTTCATGGATGCTCCTAAAGGTGCAGGACCCGGTCTCGGATTTCCTCGGTACGGCCCTGGTTCCAGAATTGGGTGCCGATGTAGCCGCAGGTCCGGCGCGTGACATTGAGTTTGTCCTCTTCACGGTTACCGCATTGGGGGCATTCCCAAACCAGCTTGCCGTCCTGATCCTCAACGATGACAACCTCTCCGCTAAAGCCACAGACTTGACAATAGTCCGACTTGGTGTTCAGCTCTGCGTACATGATATTATCGTAGATGAACTGGAGGACGCTGAGGACCGCTGGAATATTGCCTTGCATATCCGGAACTTCCACATAGCTGATGGCACCGCCTGGGGAAAGCTTCTGAAACTGGCTTTCAAATTTCAGCTTCGCAAAGGCATTGATGGGCTCGGAGACATGGACATGATAGCTATTGGTGATATAGCCCTTATCGGTAATGCCCTCGATGATGCCGAAGCGCTTTTGCAGGCAACGGGCAAACTTGTAGGTGGTGGATTCCAGGGGGGTGCCGTAAAGGCTGAAATCGACGTGGTGAGCCGCCTTCCAGGTGGTACAGGCATCGTTCATCCGGGTCATGACCGCCATGGCAAAGGGGGTAGCTGCCGCATCGGTATGGGATTTTCCGGTCATATATTTGCAGCATTCGTAGAGTCCGGCATAACCCAGGCTGATGGTGGAGTAGCCATTGTAAAGCAAGGGGTCGATGGGGGCACCCTTGGGCAGACGGGCCAGGGCACCGTATTGCCAGAGGATAGGGGCGGCATCAGAAAGGGTACCCTTCAGGCGGTTGTGCCGGCACAGCAGGGCTTCGTGGCATAGCTCCAGACGCTCCTCAAAAATTTGCCAAAAACGATCCAGATCTCCACCACTGGATAGGGCCACATCCACCAGATTCAGGGTAACCACTCCTTGATTAAAGCGACCATAATATTTGGGGGCTTTGCTTTCGGGATCCACATAGGGGGTTAAAAAGCTGCGGCAGCCCATGCAGGTATAGCAGTGTCCCTCACCATTTGCATCCACCTTGCTCTCCAGCATCACCTTTTCACTGATGTAATCCGGGACCATACGCTTGGCCGTACACTCCGCAGAAAGCTGGGTGAGGTAGAAGAAGGGGGTCCCTTCTTTCAGGTTGTCTTCCTCCAGGACATAGATAAGTTTGGGAAAGGCGGGGGTCACCCAGACCCCTGTTTCATTCTTCACGCCCTGGATACGCTGGAGAAGCGTTTCCTCAATAATCATGGCCAGGTCTGTCTTTTCCTGGGGATTCCGGGCCTCTCCAAGATACATAAACACTGTTACAAAGGGAGCCTGGCCATTGGTGGTCATTAAAGTGACCACCTGATACTGGATGGTCTGGACGCCCCGCTTAATTTCCTCCCGGAGACGTTTTTCGGTGATGGCATCCATTTGGGCATCGGTGGGGGTGATGCCCAAATCGGCCATCTCCTCAGTGACGCTGCGGCGGATCTTTTGACGGCTGACATCCACAAAGGGAGCCAGATGGGTCAGGCTGATGCTTTGTCCCCCGTATTGGCTGCTGGCTACCTGGGCGATGATCTGGGTAGCGATGTTGCAGGCTGTGGAAAAGCTGTGGGGTTTATCGATGCGGGTCCCGCTGATGACGGTCCCGTTTTGGAGCATATCCTCCAGGTTCACCAAATCGCAGTTGTGCATATGCTGGGCGAAGTAATCGGAATCGTGGAAGTGGATGATGCCTTGCTCATGGGCTTCGGCAATGGCAGTGGGCAGGAGCATCCGCATGGTGAGGTCCTTGCTGACCTCACCGGCCATATAATCCCGCTGAACACTGTTAACCCGGGGGTTCTTGTTGGAATTTTCCTGCTTCACATCCTCATTATTGCATTCAATCAGGCTGAGAATTTTATCGTCGGTGGTGTTGCTGGACCGCTTAAGGGTCCGCACATAACGGTAAGTGATATACTGTCTGGCTACCTCATAAGCCTCCTGGGCCATGATTTCATTCTCAACCAGATCCTGAATTTCTTCCACGTTCATGGCATGGGGACGGGCCACACAGACCTGTTCGACAGCGTCTGCCACCTGGGTAATCTGGTCACGGGTGAGACGCTGGTTTTCCGGGACGACAGCGTTGGCCCGGCCCACTGCGGCGATAATTTTCGTAATATCAAAGGTCATTTCTGTGCCGTTGCGCTTGATGATTTTCATAGGATCTCCTTAGGATTATAAGACATTAAAAAATGGAGTGCTCCCTGGGACTCCATTACGTGATGGGGCATTGCGCACAGCAATAACCGCCATCCAGAAACGCCATCTGAGCAGGGAATGGTTTCCGATATCATCAAGCAGGCTTTCTGACTCCATCTCATCGTATACCGCGCCTTCTCGCTTTCGCAATGGCATCTGTGGCGTACTCCTTGATTACAGCGACCTGTTCGTACGGGGATTTCACCCGATTTTCCTCTTATCGATTTTGAATCGATCACTTGATGATATTATTTACTTGTACTAAGTATAGTGGCTTGCGACTGAAAAGTCAAGAGAATATCACAATATATTGTGTAATGATAGCTATTACATATCAAAGGATGATTTAAGAAAATTTAGTTTTAAAATAAGAAAAACGGTATTTTTTGACAAATGTAAGTAAAAACTAAAGGGTACCTTGTGCGGCTATTAAGAATCTGATAAAATTGTCATACGAATAACGAGGTGGAGTATGCATCGAGGACAGACAAAAATGAACAATTACTTTAATCGGCTGCCCCAGGGGATGCAGCGGCATTGCCAACGTACTGGCCAGTATATGCGCATGATCCTGATGGCCATGGATTTAAGCGCTATGGAAAGGACTCTGCTGTGGCGGGGGCTTTCTCCTTTTGACTACCATGATATTGGGAAGATTCTCCTGCCGGAGAGCTTAATGGAGCAGGCGGGGTCTTACACTGCGGAGGAAAGTCTGCGAATGATGGCCCATGTGGATTATGGCCAGCAGATTTTTTGCAGCATTGGAGCAGAATTTCCAGAGGCGGCGGATTTTTGCAAGGCTGGAGAGGATATTGCCCTTTTCCATCATGAATGTTGGGATGGGACGGGGTATCCAGACGGACGCTCTGGTGAGGAAATTCCATTTTTGGCACGGGTGTGCGCCATTGCCAATGCCTATACGGGGACTTTGGAGGGGGGCACACAGCGGCCAGGACATCCTGTGGATATTGCCCTGCAGGAACTGCTCTCCGGGGGAGGAACCTGGTTTGATCCAGAAATCGTCGGCTGCTTTGTAGATTATGTCATTAAAGGCGAGGCGATTACTGGGCGGACGGTAGATTTTGAAAAACGATGAACGAAAAAAGACCTTCTGGAGGAAGCGGGACAGCCGCTGATCAGGAGGTCTTTTTTGTTGCCAGAAAGGTACCCATGACCATAAGCCCCAAGGCGATGAAAAATGATGGCCCTGGAACATCTGCAAACAAGATGAGGGAGAGTCCGGCACTGACAAAGGGAGCAATGGCGTAGCAGGCGCTGGTGCGGGCGGCACCTAAATCCCGTTGGGCGCTGACATAACAGAAGATGCTCAGGCCGTAGGCTACAAAGCCCAGCAGCAGCATCAGGGGGATAATGGAAAGGGCAGGAAAAGCATCTCCGATGGATAAGGCAATAACGAAGGCACCGATACCTGAGCCAAAGCCCTTAACCATAACGATTTGGAGGGGGTCCTTCCAGGAGAGGACCCGGGTACAATTGTTTTCCAGACCCCAGCAGCAGCAGGCCAAAAGAACGAGGAGTGCCCCGGGATTCAGGCAAATCCCACCCGCGTCCTCAGCGGATAACAGAAGGCTGGCCAGGGTGATGAGTCCAATGCCAGCCCATAAGCCCCTGGGAATGCCCTCGTGGAAGAATACTAATGCCAGGACAGCGGTTGCCACAATTTCAAAATTATTAAGGAGGGCGACGGTGGCGGCATTGGTTAGCTTTAGACCAAGCATTAAAAGAATAGGTGCCGCAATATCGAGCCCGATCATCGCCAGGATAGCGGGCATCTCTTTACGGGTCAGCCTTTCCTCTTGATGCCCGAGACCGACTAATTTCCGGATAGAACCTAAAACTGCCATACCCATACCGGCGCCAAGGTAAAGGAAGGCGGCCAGCATTGTAGGGCTGATGGTATTGAGCAATACCTTGGAAAAGGGTGTGCTGATGGCATAAAGAAAGGCCGCCAGAAGGGCGAAGCCCAAGGCCTTGGAGTTAGTAGCAGAAAGACGATGGTCAATGGAATTCATGGCGTACCTCCAATTTAATTCGGTTTTCAGGATTTCAAAAGACCCCCCCTGGGGGTTATTTACAGCGTACAACTTTTTGATGATTAAGTCAAGAATGGAGTTATTTTGGAATAATTCTAATGTATTTTAAGTGTTGACGCACAAAGTTAGTTGATATAAACTTTAAATGCGAAGAAAGCTTAGGCAAACAATGTAAGCTCAGACAATCAATCTTGATCCAAGGAGGAGAGAATGATGCCTTTATCATTTATAAAAACCGGGGAGTCCGGTGAGATTAAACGGATCGGCGGATCCGATGATGTTAAGAAATTTTTAAATAATCTGGGGTTTATCCCGGGAAGTACCATTACGGTGGTTAATCGTATGAATGGCAATGTCATTGTTAGTGTTCGGGATGCCCGGGTGGCCATTAGCCACGAAATGGCGAAGAAAATCATGGTTTAGGAGGAAGTGAATTGATAACCTTAAAAGAAACAAAGGTCGGGGAGACGGTCAAAGTCACCAAGCTCCATGGGATCGGGCCGGTTAAGCGGCGTATTATGGATATGGGAATCACCAAAGGAACACCGATTTCGGTTCGAAAGGTCGCCCCATTAGGTGATCCGGTGGAGGTCACGGTCAGAGGCTACGAATTGTCTCTGAGAAAAGCAGATGCCGAGCTGATTGAGGTTGAATAAACGCGCTGATGCGCGATTATTTTTGGCGATAGAGTTAGTGAAACTAATTTAGGAGGAATCAATGGGAATACATCTTGCCCTGGCGGGGAATCCCAATTGTGGGAAGACGACGCTGTTTAATGCATTAACGGGATCCAATCAATTCGTTGGGAATTGGCCTGGGGTCACTGTGGAGAAGAAGGAAGGAAAGTACCGGAAGGATAAGGATATTGCCATTATCGACCTTCCTGGGATTTATTCGTTATCCCCCTACACCTTAGAAGAAGTGGTTGCCCGGGAATACCTGGTGGGGGAACGCCCTGAGGTTGTCATTGATATTGTGGATGGAACCAATCTGGAAAGAAATTTGTACTTGACCACCCAGATCCTGGAAATGGGATTGCCGGTGGTTGTGGCAGTCAATATGATGGATCTGGTTCGTAAAAACGGGGATACTGTGGATATTCAGGCCATGACCAAGGCCTTAGGTTGCCCAGTGGTGGAGATTTCTGCCATGAAGGGGGAAGGACTGGATGAACTCATTACAGCAGCCAAAAAAGCGGCTGCCGGTGCGCCTGTTGTTCCAAAGCATCGATACAGTGGTTGTGTGGAGCATGCCCTGGCTCATATTGAGGAGGCAGTGCTCCATGATCTACCAGAAGAACAGCAGCGTTTTTACGCCATCAAGTGCTTCGAACGGGACGAAAAAATTCACCAGTCCCTGGGCATTGATGCCCCGTCAATCCAGCATATCGCTCAGGATATCATCGATTGTGAAAAGGAACTGGATGATGATGCAGAGAGCATTATCACCGGGGAGCGCTACGATTATATTGAGGGAGTCATTGGAAAATGTCATTCCCAAAAGACCCGGGGGGAATTGAGCGTCTCTGATAAAATTGACCGGGTGGTCACCAACCGATTCGCCGCCATGCCTATTTTTGCGGCGGTGATGGTTTTGGTATATTATATTTCAGTGACCACTGTGGGAACCTTTTTAACGGACTGGACCAATGATACCCTCTTTGGGGCCTGGATTATTCCAAGTGCGTCAGCAGGGCTGGAGGCCATTGGCTGTGCCCATTGGCTTTCCGGACTTTTAGTGGATGGCGTTCTGAGCGGTGTTGGTGCGGTGCTGGGATTTGTACCCCAGATGCTGGTGCTCTTTTTGTTCCTTGCTTTTCTGGAATCCTGTGGCTACATGGCCCGGGTTGCCTTTATCATGGACCGGATTTTCAGGAAATTTGGGCTGTCGGGTAAATCTTTTATTCCCATGTTAATTGGATCGGGATGCGGTGTTCCTGGGATTATGGCCTCTCGAACCATTGAAAATGTCAGGGATCGCCGGATGACCATTATGACGACGACCTTTATCCCCTGCTCGGCGAAGCTGCCCATTATTGCCCTCATTGCAGGGGCATTATTTGGCGGCGCCTGGTGGGTGGCACCCAGTGCTTATTTCGTTGGAATTTTTGCCATTGTTTGTTCTGGGATTGTTTTAAAGAAAACCCGGATGTTCACCGGGGACCCGGCACCCTTTGTCATGGAGCTGCCAGCCTATCACTGGCCACGGATATCCGATGTACTGAGAAGTACCTGGGAACGGGGCTGGGCCTTTATTAAACGGGCGGGCACCATCATCCTGCTATCGACCATCATCGTCTGGTCTCTCCAAAGCTTTGGCATGGTGGATGGCGGCATTGGTATGGTGGAGGATATGAACGAGAGCTTTTTAGCGGCCATCGGTTCGGCCTTTGCCTGGATATTCACACCCCTGGGATGGGGGAATTGGCAGGCCGCGGTGGCGGCCATTACCGGTCTTGTGGCCAAGGAAAACGTGGTGGGAACCTTTGGGGTGCTCTATGGCTTCTCTGAAGTGGCTGAAGATGGGGCAGAGGTCTGGGGTACCCTGGCGGCCAGCTTTACTGTTTTCTCTGCTTATTCTTTCCTGGTGTTCAATTTGCTGTGTGCCCCCTGCTTTGCGGCCATGGGAGCCATAAAAGGAGAGATGCAAAGTGCGAAGTGGTTCTGGTTTGCCATTGGTTATCAATGTGGCTTAGCCTACGCGGTGGCCCTGTGTGTTTATCAAATCGGCACCTTTATTTTAACCGGGACCTTTACCCTGGGGACAGTGGTGGCCATTCTGCTGATTCTCGGCTTTTTATACCTTCTCTTCCGGCCAGAAAAAAAGGCGGATGCTGTGGGTAATCCTAAGGCTGTGGAATTATAATTATTGTAAAAATAGGAAGGAGGACACTCTATGGGAACCTTTATTGTTGGCGGAATACTGTTAGCTATTGTCGCTGCCATTGTCATTAAACTGGTGCGGGATAAAAAGAAAGGCGGTGGCTGTGGTTGCGGCTGTGCCTCCTGTCCCCATGCCAGTGGCTGTGGCGCTGAAAAAAAGCCATCGGATACGGTTAAAGAAAAATAAATGAATATTGACCGAAGCCCTCTCCAGGACCCATTGTTCTGGAGGGGGCTTTTTTGAATAATTGTGAGTGAAAAATATTCAAAAAGCCTTGACTTTTGGAAAAAAAGTGACATAATATCAATATATGAATGAATGTTCATATGTTAATATAAAAAGATAAGGAGATTGCCATGTCGAACCATCATAAAGAACAAGAGCATACCCATGGCCACGACCATACCCATGGTGAAGCCTGCGGCTGCGGTCATGACCATCATGATCACGACCATGAACCCAAAAACGAAAACCATGAAGGATGTGACTGCGGCCACGACCACCATGGTCATCATCATTCCGAAGAACCGGAGACCCAGGATGGGGGAGAAGTGACCAAGGGCCATGAGGTCCGGGTCTACACCATCGAAAACCTGGGGTGCGCCAATTGTGCGGCAAAGATGGAAAAACGCATTAATACCCTCCCGGAGGTGTCCAGTGCCTCCATTACCTTTGCCACCAGGGAATTGCGTTTAACGGCAGCAAATCAGGACCGTCTGATGCCGGAAATAGAGGCGATCTGTCAAAAAATTGAAAATGGGGTCCATCTGGTGGCAAAAGAAGGTGGCCGAAAGAAAGAGGCTCAAAAATCCAAAGGATTTTTCACAAAGGATCAATTGAATCTCATCTCCCTCATTTTAGGTGGGATATTCTTCATTGGTGTCGAAATATACCATGAGGTCAGTGGAATTGAGACCTACTCCCTGCCTCTGATCATCGCCTTTGTGGTGGCCTATCTCGTATTAGGGGGAAACATCGTTTTAACGGCGGTTAAGAATCTTTTCAAGGGACAGGTGTTTGATGAAAACTTTTTGATGAGTGTCGCCACCCTGGGAGCCTTTGCCATCGCCCAATACCCGGAAGCTGTGGGCGTTATGCTATTCTTCCGAATTGGGGTAACCTTTGAACATTTCGCCGTGGAGCGCAGCCGAAGCCAGATTATGGAGGCGGTGGACCTGCGGCCGGAAACGGTTAATTTATTGGTGGGTGAGTCGGTCAAAGTCATTGGTGCCGAGGAGGCCCAGGTAGGGGATATCCTCCTGGTACGTCCAGGGGACCGCATTCCCCTGGATGGCATCGTCATTGATGGGGAAAGCCGCATTGATACCGCCGCAGTCACCGGAGAGCCGGTACCCCTTGGAGTCAGCACTGGGGATGAGGTGATCTCAGGCTGTGTCAATACCTCCGGGGCCCTTAAAATTCGGGTGGAAAAGGTGCTTAAGGAATCCATGGTCACCCGGATACTGGACTCCGTGGAAAACGCCGCCGCCAGCAAGCCGAGAATTGATAATTTCATTACCCGGTTTGCCCGGGTATACACCCCGGTGGTGGTGGCCATCGCCCTGTTTACCGCAGTGGGCATTCCCCTGATTACGGGACAGGCCTTTTACCCCTGGATTTATACAGCTCTGAGCTTTTTGGTTATGAGCTGCCCCTGTGCGCTGGTGCTGTCGGTGCCCCTGGCCTTTTTCTGCGGCATCGGTGCCGGATCGAAGCAAGGGATCCTGTTTAAGGGGGGCGTCGTTATGGAAGCTTTGGCCAATATTAAGGCGGTGGTCATGGATAAAACCGGGACCATTACCCAGGGGGATTTTGTAGTACAACAGGTCATCCCCACAGAAAATTTTGGGGAGACAGAGCTTCTTGCCCTGGCGGCATCCTGTGAACAGGTGTCCACCCATCCCATCGCCACGAGTATCGTGGCGGCTGCAGAATCCCGTGGGCTGGAATTAAATGCCCCAGAGGCTGTTGAGGAGCTGTCCGGTAAAGGGATCGTGGCTATCCAGGGAAACCAGAGGGTTTTGTGCGGCAATGTCAAGCTCATGGAATTCAAGGGCATTGACCTGGCCGGTCGCGTTAAGGCACAGCGGGGCTCTGAGGTGCTTCTGGCTGTGGACGGTGTTTACGTCGGACAGATTATCGTGGCCGATACCCTTAAGCCTGAGGCCAGATCGGCCATTTCCCGGATTAAAGACAATCATATCCTAACAGCCATGCTCACCGGAGATGCCCAGGACAGTGCCGATGCCGTGGCGGCAGAGGCTGGTGTGGAAGAAGTCCACGCCCGACTATTGCCCCAGGACAAGTTGGCCGAGTTGGGGCGGATTCGGGATAAAATCGGTGCGGTCATGTTTGTCGGTGATGGTATTAACGATGCCCCGGTTTTAGCTGGGGCTGATGTGGGAGCTGCCATGGGCAGCGGTGCAGATGCTGCCATCGAGGCGGGGGATGTCGTGTTTATGAATTCAAATTTAGATGCCATTCCAGACGCCATCGAAATTGCAAAGAAGACCGTGAGGATTTCCTGGCAGAATGTGGTTTTTGCGCTGACCATCAAAATTATCGTGATGATTCTGGGATTGACGGGGATTTACGCCAATATGTGGTTGGCAGTCTTTGCAGATACCGGGGTTGCCTTCCTGTGTATTCTCAATTCCATTCGTATCTTATATAGTAAGTAATATTTGCCGGGGACCGAAGTGTGATGCTTTGGGTCTCGGTTTTTTAATTGCGCTTGTATTTTTGGGGGGGATGCTCTAAAATAAGTTGGTAGGAAGAATTGATTGGATTTGTCATGAAGAAGGAGGGCGTTATGAAAAAATTTTGGAATGTCGTGTGGTGTGTGTTGGTGATGGCAGGGATTGTATTGGCCGTGTCCGGATGCCAAAGTAACAGTGGAACCTCTGGGAAGGTCGAGGTGGTATCGGGGCAGACGAGCTATCCCTTGACCATTACCGATGATTTGGGAACAGAGGTGACCCTGGATGCCCAGCCAGAGCGGATTGTTTCCCTCTCGCCGGCCAATACAGAGATTGTGTTTGCCCTGGGGGAAGGGGATCGGCTGGTGGGTCGGACCGACTATTGCAACTACCCCGCAGAGGCCGCTGCTGTGGCTAGTATTGGGGATTACAATGCCCCCAATGTGGAAAAAATCGTTGGGTTGAGTCCGGATCTGGTGTTGGCGACAGACTTTATCGATGACAATGTCCGCAAGCAGCTTGAAAATACCGGGGCCAAGGTTGTGGTGTTCTCAGCGACGAGCATCGATGGGGTGATGGGGGATATTGTCATCACTGGCAAGCTGATCAACGCCAACGATGCTGCTAAAACCGTGGCAGAGGGAATGGAAGCAGAGCGAAAGAAGCTGGTTGATGCTTGTGCTGGAGTTAGTGTCCAAAAGTCGGTGTTCATCGATTTAGGGGATTATTATAGTGCAGGAAATGGCTCCCTATTGGGGTCCATGATGGATGAAATTAATGTGAGGAACATTGCAGCGACGGGGAATACCGCCTGGCCCCAGCTGTCCGTGGAGCAGATTATTGCCGATAACCCCGATGTGTACATCTCGTTTTTGAATACTGCGAAGTCTATTGCTGCAGTACCGGGCTTCAACCAGGTGACCGCCATTGCAAAGGGGCAGATTTATGCCTACGGAATGACCTCCCCTGAGGCGGATCTCATGCAGCGCCCAGGTCCACGGATTGTAGAGGGCTTACGGCTCTTTGTTCAGGATATCTACCCGGATCTCATTAAATGAAAAAGCATTTAAAAAAATACGCCCTGCCCCTGCTGGTGGTGGGGTGTTTACTTCTGATTTATATTTGCACCTTAATGGGGATTACGTCCATTCCCTTTGGGGAGGCGAACCGGATTCTATTGTACCAACTGCTCCGCATTGACATTGGAGGGAGCAGTGCCAGTGCAGGCCACGGGGCCATTATCTGGGATGTGCGTCTGCCCCGGGTTATTCTGGGTTTTTTGACAGGGGGGGCCTTGGCTGTCTGTGGCGGGGCGTATCAGGGGATCTTTAAGAATCCCATGGCCGATCCTTATATCCTGGGGGTATCCTCTGGGGCAGCACTGGGGGCAGCTATCGGCATTGTCCTGCGTTTTGATACCAGCTTTATGGGAATGGGAGGCACGGCGGTGTTGGCCTTTATTGGGGCCTTTGTGACCATTTTTTTGGTTTATCGCATTTCCAGAGTGGGACGGCGGGTACCCGTGGGAAGCCTGCTTCTTTCCGGTATTGCGGTGGGCCAGAGTCTCTCTGCTTTTATGTCTCTTCTGATGATCTTTAATGTCCAGAGTATGAATGCCATTATGTTTTGGACCATGGGCAGCTTTAATGGAACGGGCTGGGACCAGGTCTTTATTGTGCTGCCCTTTGTGCTTTTGGGATGCGTGGTGTTGGCAACAACGGTTCGGGAATTGGATATTATGCTTTTAGGGGAGGATACGGCAACCCAGCTGGGGGTGGATACCGAGCGTCTTAAAAAGAAGGTTCTCATTGCCTCTTCCATCGTGGTGGCGGCAGTAGTTTCTGTGACCGGAATTATCGGCTTCGTAGGGCTGGTGGTTCCCCATGTGGTACGGATGCTCACGGGTCCCAAGCACCGGGTGCTTTTGCCCTTATCCATGGTCCTGGGCGGGGCCTTTCTGGTATGCTGCGACACCCTGGCCCGGAGTGTGGCCAGCCAGGAGATTCCTGTGGGGATTATTACCGCAGCCTTTGGTGGTCCCTTTTTTATTTATCTCCTGCGTAAAACCAGGAAGGGGGTATAGCCATGGATGCCAAGGAAATACTGCGCTTCGACGGTGTTCATACAGGGTATGGAGAACGGGAAATCATCAAGGGCTTTACAGCGACCATCCATGAAGGGGAGTTCGTTGGGCTGATTGGCTCCAATGGAACGGGGAAATCGACCCTCCTTAAGGGGGTGTCCGGTTTATTGCCCATTACTGCAGGGCAGATTTGGGTCCAGGGAGAGGATAATGCCGGCCTTTCCCAGAGGGAGCGGGCCAGGCGGATGGCGGTGGTTCCCCAGCACTTTGCCATCGACTACGATTTTTATGTGGAGGATATTGTGATGATGGGCCGAAACCCCTATCTGGGCTTTCGGGATCGGGAGGGGAACCAGGACCGGGATATCGTGACCCGGGCCATGGCCGTGACGGGGACACAGCGATTTAGAGGGCGACTCTTTAATGAGCTTTCCGGCGGGGAAAAGCAGCGGGTGGTTATTGCCCGGGCCATCGCCCAGGAGCCGGAAATCATCCTACTGGACGAACCCACCTCGGCTTTAGATGTCCATCATCAAATCGAGGTCATGGAAATGATCGTTCGCCTCAATAAGGAATCCGGCATGACGGTGGTGGCGGTGCTCCATGATCTGAATCTAGCCTCCCGGTATTGCGGGCGGCTTATTATGATTAATGACGGACAGGTGGTGGCGGATGGCCCGCCGGAGGCTGTTATTGTGGATGATAATATGCGCCTGTTGTACAATATGCGGATGCTGATTCGAGAGAATACCCTCTTCGAAAAACCCGAGGTGATTCCTATCGGGGTGCTAAAGCCCCAGCAAGTGGAAAATCCTTTGTCCATTCATGTGATTTGCGGTGGTGGCGGGGCGGTTCGGATTTTGGATGAGTTGTCTGAAATGGGCCACCATGTCACCCTGGGGGTGGTGAATGAGGGGAGCGATGACTGGCGGATGGCAGAGTATCTGGGCCTGGAAATGGTAGTGATTCCACCCTTTATGGCGGTGTCTCCAGAGGATCAGCGAAAGAATCTGGCCCTGATGTCAGGGGCGGATGTGCTTTTAGTGGCGGATGTTCCCTTTGGCACCGGAAATATCGAAAATCTTCGGGGATTGTCGGATTTTAAGGGAACCATTGTGATGCATCGGAGCGTATTGTCAGGCGATTTTACTGGAGGATTGGTGGCAGAGGCTCTGGAGGATATAAAACGTCAGCGGGAGGTGGTTATGATTGATGATCATGACGATTTTCTGGGGATGATTGGCACAATAAAAAACGGTTTCTCTTGACACCCAAAGGCCCAAGAGATACAATTAAGCTAATATAATAATTGCTTCCGTGTGTTGGGAAAGAGGTTGGAATCCTCTGCTGTAATCGCATCTGTGTTTCAAAATGCTGTCTTCATTGCCACTGTCAAAGGATGGGAAGGCGAAGACAGATGATATTGATTAGCCAGAATATCACCACGGCGGCTTTCTAAAAGCACTCCGATTTAGTTTGTTTTAGAGATACGACGTTTTGTATTTCAAAGCCTCCTCAGTGTGCTGGGGAGGTTTTTTTGCGAAAGGTGACAAAAGCGCGAAATAAGTCATACGCATACAAGACTGCAGCAATTATTATAAATCTATTTCAGGAGGTTTCTTATGAATAAGAAACAAAAGTGGATTGTTGCTGCATCCGCAGCCTTCTCCCTGTGCTTCGGTATTATGCCGGTGGCGGGTGCCATGCATATCATGGAGGGATATCTGCCGGTAGGGTATTGTGTGCTCTGGGGAGTCATTTCCATTCCCTTCTTGGTTTGGGGATTCTTTTCCATCAAAAAGACGGTATCAGAGAATCGGAAGTCCATTACCTTGCTGGCTATGGCAGGGGCTTTTATCTTTGTTATCTCGTCGCTAAAGATTCCATCAGTAACCGGTAGCTGCTCCCATATGACGGGGACCGGTCTGGGCGCCATTCTCTTTGGACCAGCGGCGGTCAGTATTCTGGGGATTATCGTGCTCTTGTTTCAGGCCATCCTTTTAGCTCATGGGGGACTGACCACCCTGGGGGCAAACACCTTTTCCATGGCTATTGCAGGGCCCTTTGTGTCCTTTGGCCTTTACGCCCTGGGGAAAAAACTGGGATGGAACCGAAAAATCAGTGTGTTTGTTGCCTGTGCCCTGGGGGATTTATTTACCTATTGTGTGACGGCATTCCAGCTGGCCATGGCCTATCCTTCGGAATCTGGGGGTGTGATGGCATCGGCCATTAAATTCCTGGGGGTGTTTGCCCCAACTCAAGTGCCCCTGGCCATTATTGAGGGGCTGCTGTCTGTGGTTATCGTTATTGCACTGGAATCCTATGCCAGCCCGGAACTGAAAGCCATTGGATTTATTGAGGAGGTAAAATAATGACTGCAAGCAATAAGAAAACCGTTATTATCATTTTAATCGCAGTAGTTCTCATTGCCTTGGTTCCTCTGTTTATGCTTCAGGGGGCAGAATTTGGCGGATCGGATGATGCCGGGAGTGAGATGATTAGTGAAATCCAGGGACAGGAATATGAACCTTGGTTTACTCCGGTGCTGGAGCAGGCTCTGAATGGGGAGCTGCCTGGAGAGGTAGAATCCATGATTTTCTGTGTTCAGACTGGGATTGGCGTTGGAATATTGGCCTTTTTTCTCGGCCGATTTGTGGAGCGGAAGAAGCTGGGTAAGGAAGATCAGGATTTATAGCCCCTTTTAATTGGCTTTGACGGTTTTTAGGGAAGTTGTGTCAGATTGGAGGCACTATGGATGTAAAATTATTGTGGCTGGTTCCACCTCTCCTGGTGCTGTTGGTTGGATGCATATACCAAATGAAGGATGGTGTCCGTAATGGACACCATCACCATCGTGGCTTCGGACATAAGCATGGGGAATCGACCCTTTCCATTGATATTTATGCCTATACCTCAAAGCTTGGCGGGGTGAATCCTGGATTTAAGGTGGGCTTTGCCATCATCCTGCTGCTGATGTGCGTGGTGGCGGATAATCTTTACGTTTCCATCAGCGTTATTCTGATTACCACCTTTGTGACGGTGATCCTGGGGGGGATCCATTTCAGAAAATATTTGGAGCTCCTTGCCATTCCCATTGCTTTTCTGATTATTGGGAGCATCGTGATTCTGGTGAATTTCTCCTGGGGGCCAGCCCCTGAGTCTTTGGTGAACCTGGACTGCCGATGGTTTACCGTTTTCGTTACGCGGGAAGGCCTGGGGACCACCATTAATTTATGGGGAAAGGCCTTTGGTGCAGTCAGTGCCATGTACATGATGTCACTCTCGACCATGTCCGGGGAAATTTTCAGTGTGCTGCGACGTCTCCATGTCCCCATGCTCATCGTAGAACTGATGAATATCATGTACCGTTATATTTTTATCCTAATGGATACCCAATCCCGAATGCGCAATTCTGCAGAATCCCGTTTAGGTTATACGACGTATAAGCGTGCCATCTATTCCTTTGGGAATACTGCAGGAAATCTCCTTATTGTCTCGATGAAGCGTGGCGGGCAATTTTACGATGCCATGGAGGCCCGGTGTTATGATGGGGAGTTAAAGTTTCTGGAGGACAAAAAACCTCTGGTGGCCAAACAGGTTATTTTAGCAGCTTTGGTGGTCATCTACTTAGTGGTGGTTTGGATTGCAACGATGAGGTGAATGAAATGCAGGAATCGATTTTAGAAATCGCAGATTTGAAATATGCTTATTCTGGGGAAAATGCGGCACTCAACGGAATCACCGTTGATATCCGGCAAGGGGAGCGGATTGCTGTGGTGGGCTCCAATGGAGCCGGCAAATCCACCTTCTTTTTAAACATCAATGGAGTACTCATTCCCGATGAGGGGACGATTCGCTTTAAGGGCCAGACGATCACTCGCAATAAGAAGGATTTGAATACCCTGCGCAAGGGGGTAGGCATCGTTTTCCAGGATGCGGATAATCAGATTATCGCCTCCACCGTCATGGGGGAGGTATCCTTTGGACCCATGAACCTAAAGCTCAGCCGGGATGAGGTGGTCCGCCGGGTTGATGAAGCCCTGGATTATATGAATCTCATGGAATTCAGGGATCGGGCGCCCCATTATTGCAGCGGTGGGGAAAAGAAACGCATCACCATTGCGGATATTATCGCCATGCACCCCGAAGTCATTATCTTTGATGAACCCACGGCATCCCTGGACCCCCTGAATGCTGTCATGCTGGAGGAAGTCCTGAGTAAGCTGGTGGATCAGGGAAAGACCCTGCTGATTTCTACCCACGATATGGACTTTGCCTATCGTTGGGCGAAGCGGGTCATTGTTTTTGCCGGGGGAGATATTATTGCCGACGGAACTCCCGAAGCCATCTTCTCTAATGAGGACATTCGCATAAAGGCCAATTTGAAAAAGCCCATTTTATTGGATGTCCGGGATGCGATGATTGAAAGCGGGAATTGGCCCCAGGAAGGCCCTTATCCAAAGACGGTAGGGGATTTTCGGAAAATCCTTTTGAAGTAGCCGCCCTTAGCCCTTAAAATGTGATTTGTAGTGGGCTAATAGACATTGGTAGGTTTCTTCGCTGATGTCGTGCTCGATCATACAGGCATCTGTGGTGGCCTGCTCTTCACTGACGCCAACAGCCATAAAGAGCGCTGCCAGATTACAATGGCGCTGGTAGATCTTCTGGGCAATGGCTTCACCCGAGGGTGTTAGCTTCAGGCAGTGTCCATGGTCTACCACAAGATAACCTTGTTCCTGAAGCCGCTTCACGGCAATGCTGACGCTGGGCTTGGAAAAATTCAGGGCGTTGGCCACGTCGATGGCCCGTACATTTCCCTTTTCCTGTCGGAGCATTAAAATTCGTTCTAAATAATTTTCGGTTGATTCTGTTTTTTGCATTGATAAAACCCTCTCTTCCACAATACCATTCATCCTTTGTTTAATCATAGCAAATTCATGAAAAAAAACCAATCTTTTCTTACAGATCGGAGAGTAAAAGTGAGTGGATCTATTTTAGGGTAAAGGTTCTGGAACCGTTGATGTTTTTCGTTGAATGTGTGTCGTAATTGTGGTACTATAAACGTAATCAATAAGAATAAGGTTCATGCTGTGCAGGAAAAGCGGTAAAAACCGCTACAGCCCCCGCTACTGTGATTGCCGACGAGACCTCCGAGACCACTGTTCCAAAATGGGATGGGAAGGGGAGGGTCAGGATGAAGCAAAAGTCAGGAGACCTGGGCAGGATGATAAAGTCAAGGAATCATCTCGGTGGGAGAAGTGGGTTAATTGAGCGCTTTTTTTAGTCTGTCTTCCCAAAATACATAGGGATGGCGGATTTTTTTGTGATTGGGAGGAAACCATGAAAGATTTCATGCTGGCCGGGGTCAGCAGCAATGTAGGGAAGACCACAGTGACCATGGGCATTATGGCGGCGCTGCGGGCCAGAGGTGAGGCGGTTACCCCCTTTAAAACCGGGCCGGATTACATCGATCCCATGTTCCACACCTTTGTCACCGGGCGGTCATCCATTAACCTGGATACCTGGATGCTGGACCCTGAAACGGTTCGGCTTCTGCATTATGGCAAAATGACGGAAGATGCCGTGGGTGTGGTGGAAGGTGTAATGGGGCTCTACGATGGCCATGGCGTGAAGGATGATGTGGGGAGCAGTGCCTATCTTTCCAAGGTGCTGGGTATTCCGGTTTTCCTCATCATCAATGGGCGGGGGATGTCCAAATCTGCAGCGGCCATGGTGAAGGGCTATGTGGATTTCGATCCCGAGGTCCGGGTGGCAGGGGTTATTGTCAATCGACTGTCCTCAGAAAGCCACTATCATTTGTTAAAGGAAATGATCGAGACCCATGCCGGGGTCCCCTGTGTGGGGTGGATGCCGGAATGTCCGGAGCTTGCAGTGAACAGCCGGCATCTGGGACTGATTCCGGTGGATGAGCTGGTGGATATTCAGAAGAAGGTGGATCAGGCGGCAGCCCTGGCCGAGGCCCATATCGATTTGGACCAAATGTTATCCCTATCCGAGACAATAGGCCCCCAGGGATTGATGGCGGATCCCTTTCAAAGCAGGGCCGGCCAGTATAAGGGCCTGCGAATCGGAATCCCCAGGGACCAGGCCTTTAACTTTTATTACCAGGACAATTTATCCGCTTTGGAAGTGCTGGGGGTGGAGCTGGTGTTCTTTAGTCCACTGGCCCATGGGGCCTTGCCGGATAATCTGGATGGCCTCTATATCGGCGGGGGCTTCCCCGAGGTATTTGGGAAGGAATTTGAAGACAACGGGGTTTTTCGGGAAAACGCCCGCCAGGCTTTGGAGGCGGGGCTGCCCTGCTTTGCGGAGTGTGGGGGACTGATGGTACTAACCCAATGGTTGGCGGATAAAACCACAGATCCCACAGAGGGCATTGGTTTTCTGCCGGCCCGTACCGTCATGACCGAGAGGCTCCAGCGCTTTGGGTATGTTGAGGTATTGGCTGAAATCCGGGGAGAGAGTATTTGTACCCGGGCCCATGAATTTCACCACAGCCTGGTGGAAGCAGAGGAGGCCTTGCCCACAGCCTATACAGTTTCTAAGGGCAATCGACAATGGCGGTGCGGTTATGTGAAGAAGAATACCATCGCCGGGTATCCCCACATCCATTTTTACAGTAATCCACAATTCCTCATCGCTCTGCTGGATGGGGCTATGGAGGTCAAGCATGCGAAAGGTAGAGGTTAAAGCCCCGGGAAGCTGTGGGGAGTTCATCCAGGGACGGGTGGGACCAGACCCTTGCCTGGTGTCCTGCCCTGTGGATTTATACTCCACGGTGACCATTGCCGAGGGACGGGCCACCCGGATGATGAATGATAAGGCGGCGGATATGTTGGATCTCATTTTCAGGGAGTACGGCCTCCCCAGGAGTGAGAAGCACAATATCAATATATCCCTTCATTCGGAAATCCCCATGGAGAGGGGGATGGCCAGCTCCACTGCGGATTTGGCGGCGGTGGCCCAGGGCCTGGGGGTCTATTATGACCTGGGACTGGATGCCGACCGCATCGCACAGCTGTGCATCGCCATTGAGCCCACGGACAATATCATGTACCCGGAGCTCAATCTTTTCAACCATGTGGGGGGCCAGATCCTGGCGGATTATCACACCCATTTGGAAACGCCCATCCTCATTGTGGAGTTTAGCGGCCGGGTGAATACCGTGGGCTTCCACGGACAGATGGAGGGGTACGATGCCGGGGATATCGAAGCCTTTACCCAGGTGGTACAGGCCTTTAACCAGGGCATTGCCGCCGGGGATTTGGACCGCATTGGGGCCGCCTGCACTGAAAGCGCCAGGCTCAATCAAAAGATTATCCACAAGCCCCATTTAGAGACCCTTATCGCCTTATCCAAGGCCTATGGGGGACACGGCGTGGTCACTGGCCACAGTGGAACGGTTATCGGCGTGATGTACACCGACAACCAGTTTGATTATCAGGGCTTCATGGGAGATTTTTTAGGGCTGATTCCCAAGGCTGATTACGATGCCCTGTTTTTAAAGAATATTATTTCCGGGGGATTGCAGACCCGTGTTCAGGTGTAATGGCAATACAGGGAAATATGGATTCAGGAACCAATTATAAAGGAGACGAGACATGGAATATATCAACAATCCTCAGGAAATTGAAAAGCGCAGCTTTGAAATCATCACCGAAGAGCTGGGACGGCCATTACCGAAAGAGGTCGCGGAGATCGTTAAGCGCATCATTCACACGACTGCAGACTTTGAGTATGCGGACTTAGTGGAGTTTAAAAACGATGCGGTGGCCAAGGGCATAAAAGCCTTATCCCAAGGGAAAAAAATCTATGCGGACACCAGCATGATTAAGGTGGCGGTTAATAAACGGGCAGCTGAGATGCAGGGGGTGGAAATTGTCAACTATGTCCACGATGAGGACGTTCGGGCAGAAGCTGCCGCCCGGGGGGTCACCCGCTCCACGGTAGCCATGGAAAAGGCCCTTGGGGATGAAGGGGTGGGTATCTTTGCCATCGGCAATGCCCCCACAGCCCTGTATCGCCTCATCGAGGCGATACAGGAGGGGAAGGGTAAGCCGGATTTGATCATTGGGGCACCCATTGGTTTTGTGGGGGCGGCAGAATCCAAGGCAGCTCTGGACGCCTTAGATGCCCTGGAGGTCCCCTATATCCGCATCAACGGACGAAAGGGTGGCAGCCCGGTGGTGGCAGCCATCCTTAATGCCATGCTCTATCAATTGGGAAGGGAGTGGTAAGATGAAAGGAACTTTTTATGGCCTGGGTGTCGGCCCTGGGGACCCGGATCTGATTACGGTCAAGTCCCTGAAGATTCTTCAGGGGGCGGATGTCATTGTGACCCCCACCAAGAAGATGGGCAAGCCCAGCATTGCCTATCGCATTGTCGAGAGCCATATCCCCCAGGGGACGGAAGTCATTGAAATGAATTTCCCCATGATCTCCCTTTCCGCTGAGCGGGAAACCTTAAAGAAGCAATGGGCGGAAAATGCCGATGCCATTGAGGAGATGTTAAAGGATGGCAAGGATGTGGTGTTTCTGACCCTGGGAGATCCCATGGTATTTTCCACCTACTCCTACATCATGGAATTCCTTGTGGAACGGGATATTGAGGTGGTTACCCTTTCTGGGATTCCCTCCTTTTGTAACCTGGCTGCCCAGGTGGGTATCCCCCTGACCCAGGGGGAAGAATCCCTGGGAGTGGTGGCCATGACCCAGCCCATGGAAGAAATTCGGGCCATTCTGGATGCCCATAAAAATATCGTCGTCATGAAGGTATCCGCAGATAATGCCAAGCTGGCCGAGGAGCTAAAAGCCCGGGGGTTAGAAAAACAATTTATCCTGGTGTCCAATATCGGCATGGATACCCAGAGCGTGGTCCGGGATATCGAGGTCCTCGCCGGGAAGATTCCCTACCTTTCCACGGTGCTGATTAAAAAAGATTACGATTTGGGGGAATGACCGTGTTTGAAAAATACGTGGAGAAGGGTGGAAAGCGCCTGCGCTACGGCTATACCACCGGCTCCTGCGCCACGGCAGCTGCTGCCGGGGCCACACGGATGCTCTTAACCGGAGTCCGGGTGAAGCACGTGATTATCGATACCCCCAAGGGCTGGCCCCTGGATTTAACACTCCATGACCCAGAAGTGGGGGAGGGCTGGGCCCGGTGCAGTGTCATTAAAGACGCTGGTGACGATCCGGATATCACCAATGGGGTGAAGGTTTACGTCACGGTCCGTTCCCAGGATGAGCCAGGCATCCGCTTTTCTGCTGGGGTCGGTGTTGGTGTGGTGACCCTGAAGGGGCTATCCGTTCCGGTGGGAGAGCCGGCCATCAACCCGGTACCCCGCCAGATGATTACCCGGGAAATGATGAAAATCATGCAGGCGCAGAGGTATGAAGGGGGCTTTGAGGTAGAAATTTCCATTCCAGATGGGGTGGAATTAGCCAAGCGCACCTTTAACCCCAAGCTCGGTATCCAGGGGGGATTATCCATTGTGGGGACATCCGGAATCGTAGAGCCCATGAGTGAGGACGCCCTGAAGGCCTCCATGAAACTGGAGATTTCCATGCTCAAGGCCCAGGAAATGGACCCCATCATTTTTATTCCCGGTAATTACGGCAAGGACTTTGCTCTGGAACAAGGACTGCCGGAAAACCGTATGGTGAAAACCAGTAACTACGTGGGCTATATGTTAGAAGAAGCCGAGGGCTTTGATATTTCAGAAATTCTTTTTGTGGGCCACTTGGGAAAGCTGGTAAAGGTGGCTGGAGGACTCTTCAATACCCACAGCGGGGTGTGCGACGGGCGGATGGAAATCCTGGCGGCCCATGGGGCGCTGCTGGGGGCAGATCAGACCTGTGTGGCTAAGATCATGGGGAGTACCACCACTGATGAGGCCACAGATTATTTGCTGGAGGCAGGGCTGACCGGGTATTTCGACCATTTGGCTGAGGCCGTTAAGAAGCGCTGTGAAGGCAAGGTCTATGGTAATATCCACATTGAGGTGGTTCTCTTCTCCAAAGCCCATGGATATTTAGGAGCCAGCTCAGGCGCAAAGGAAATGGAAGGACGCATATGCAACCAATCAAGGTGATCGGCCTGGGACCAGGCCATCCCGATTACATATTGCCGGTGGCAAAGGCCGCTATTGCAGAGGCTGAGGTCATTCTCTGCGGCAAGCGCCATTTGGAAAGCTTTGATACCGAGGGCAAGGAAATCCTGCTCATTGGCGGCGGAAAGCCCCTGTCGGAGCTCATGGCCCAGGCGAAGTATTTATATAAGAATCGGCGGACGGCCATTGTGGTTTCCGGGGACTGTGGGTTTTACAGCTTGCTGTCCTATACCAAGAAGGTCATTCCTGTGACGGATATCGAGGCGATTCCCGGGATTTCATCCCTTCAATATCTTTTTGCGAAGATCAGGATGCCCTGGCAGGATGCTCAGCTCATGAGCCTCCACGGCCGTAAGCAGGATCTCATTGCCCGTCTGACATTGACAGGGACCCTGGGGGTTCTGACGGATGCGGAGCAGAACACGGCGGCCATCGCAAAAATGCTGGTGGATGCCGGATACGATAGCAAATGGATTTACGTCGGCGAGAACCTATCCTATCCCGAGGAGCGGATTTGCCGGCTCAGTGTTCAAGAGGCACTCTCCTTTGAAGAGCAGGGGATGTCTGTGGTGGTGATTGCCGATGAGTGAAATTGCAGCGTATAAGGATAGTGAGTACGTCCGGGGGAAGGCCCCCATGACGAAGCGGGAAATCCGTGTCCTCACCATCGCCCTGTTGGGCATTAATAAGGATGATGTGGTCCTGGAGATTGGAGCAGGGACCGGGGGACTCACCATGGAGGCTGCCCATGCCGCCTATGCCGGACACGTCTGGACATTGGAAGGGAAGGAGGATGCCCAGGAATTGGTGGAACGCAACGCCGAGGAATTCGACGCCCAAAACGTCACCCTGATTCCCCACTTTGCCCCCGAGGGATTTTCCCTGGTGCCGGATGAGGTGGATAAGGTCATTGTCGGGGGGACTGGCGGTTGTCTGACGGAAATACTGGATTGGTGCCGGTGCCACCTAAGACCCGGTGGACGGCTGGTCTGTAATTTTGTAACCCTGGAGAATGCCTGTGCCGCAAAGGAAGCCCTGGAGGCCCGGTTTGAGGATGTGGAAATCATACAGGTGGGCATTACCCGGGGAGAACGGGTAGGGGGTCTGACGATGCTGAAGGCGGCCAACCCCATTTTCATTATTACCGCAGGAAAGAAGGAAGAGTAGGATGAAGATCGTCGTCGTGGGGATCAACCATAAGAATACGCCCTTAAACATCCGGGAGAAGGGCTCTTTTATGACCAGAACCCTGAAGGAAGGCATTGAGGCCCTGAAACATGAGGCGGCCATTGCCGAGGTTTTGATTCTTTCCACCTGTAACCGCAGTGAAATTTATGCCGCCACCCGGAACCCAGAGGCGGCCCTGGCTGTTCTGAAGGACTACTACCTAAAGGCGAAATCCCCAGAGCTTGAGGATTATCTGTTTAGCTACAGGGAAAGAGAGGCTATGCTCCATCTTTACCGGGTGGTCACAGGGCTGGACTCTATGATTTTAGGAGAGGACCAGATTCTGGGACAGGCTAAAGATGCCCTGGAAAAAGCCCAGTCCGTGGGGGGGGCCGGAAAATATCTCACCAAGATCTTTCGGGAGGCCGTTACCTTTGCCAAAAAAGTTAAAACAGTGTATAAAATTTCTGAAACCCCGGTATCTTTAAGCTCTACGGCGGTGAAGCACATCAAACGAACCTACGCGGATTACGCGGATAAACGGGTCCTTATCATCGGTTCCGGGAAAATGGGGATTTTGGCCCTGCGCTACATGGCGGCCGAGGGATTCCACTCGGTGTATATGACCAACCGGACCTACCACCCCGGGGACGAATACCGGGGGATATACAAAGGAGTGAATGTCCTCCAATACGATGATCGGTACACTGCCATTGAGGAAATGGACGTGGTCATTTCCGCTACGGCCTCCCCCCACGTGGTCCTGAAACAGGAGCTGATGACCAAGCGGAAAAAGCCCCTGATGATCATCGATATGGCCCTTCCCCGGGATGTGGAGCCAGCCATTAGTGAGATGCCCGACGTGGATCTGATTACCGTGGATGATTTTAAGCATATCATCGATGAAAAGATGCACTACCGGGAACAAATCGCTGCAAAGATTGAGGGAGAAATCGACAGCGAAATTGATGGGCTCATGGTGTGGATCACCAAATCCAAGGTGGACAATATGGTGGCCCATTTTAATAGCCATGCCGGAGAGCTGGCGGACGAAACCATCGAGATTTTAAATGGCCGCTTGAAGCTGACGGAGAAGGAGGAAGAATTCCTGTCAAAAATTGTCCGGTCGAAATTCAGAGAAATGGTGATGCCCTCCATTCGCCAGCTGAAAACCCTGGATAATGAGGATGACATCCTGCGTTTTGAAAAAACCATTGCCTTCCTGACCCAGGAGGGGCAGTAATGGCCGGGCGCCTACCCCTGCTTTTCACCACAGAGGGACGAAAGGCTCTGGTGGTTGGCGGTGGGAGCGTAGGATGCCGCCGGGCAAGGACCTTGGCTGAAGCTGGCTGTGCCCTCACCCTGGTTACGGCGGACCTTCCTGTGGAGGCAGTGGCCGGAGCAACCCTATGCCTGTCAAACTATGGCCAGGAGTGCTTAGAGGGAATGGCCCTGGTGGTTGCGGCAACGGACGATGCCGGAGTCAATGCCCAAATTGTGTCGGATTGTAAAGCCCGGGGAATCCTGGTGAATTGCGTGGATAATCCTGGGGCTTCGGATTTTATCTTTCCATCGGTGGTTCGCCGGGGGGACCTGACCTTGTCAGTATGTACCGAGGGGGCCAGCCCGACCTTGACTAAGGCCATTGTGTCTGAGCTTCGGATGCGTTACGATGAAAGCTACGCCCTGCGGCTGACCTATTTGAAAAAGCTGCGGCAAAGAACCCTGGCATCATCCCTGGATAAGGATGAAAAGCAGGCCCGTTTAAGGACCCAGGCAGCAATGAGTGTGGACGAATTACAGAAAGAGTGGGAGAAGGAGCAATGAAAATTATAGTCGGTTCCCGGGGGAGTAAGCTGGCAGTGGTGCAAACCAACTGGCTGCTGGATATCCTCCGAAAAGCTAATCCCCAGGTGGATTTTGAACTTAAAATCATCACCACCAAGGGGGATACCATCCAACATAAGGCATTGGATGCCATTGGGGATAAGGGCCTCTTTACCAAGGAGTTGGAGGATGCCTTGCTATCCGGAGAAATCCAGATGGCGGTCCATAGTATGAAGGATATGCCTTCATCCCTGCCAGAGGGCCTGACCCTGTCAGTACCACCGAAGCGGGAGGACCCTTCGGACGTCCTGGTTACCCCCCATGCCATCACCAGTGTTTTGGACCTGCCCCAAGGGGCGGTGGTGGCCACAGGGAGTAAGCGTCGGATTTATCAGCTTAAGGCCCTGCGTCCGGATTTAGAAATTGTGGGGATTCGGGGGAATATCGATACCCGCATCCGAAAGATGCAGGAGCAGGGATTAGACGGGATCATCCTGGCGACGGCGGGGATGCGCCGCATCGGCGTGTACGATGCGCCAGAGTACCATGTGATCCCCCTGGATCCCAGCACCTTTGTCTGTGCCCCGGCCCAGGGAATCCTGGCGGTGGAAATCCGGGAGGATAACGAGGACGTTAAGGCCCTCATGGCTACGGTTTGTGATGACCGGACCCGGGTCCAGATGGAAGCGGAACGGGGATTCCTGGTGGGACTTAATGGGGATTGCCATATCCCCATCGGAGCCTATTGTGAGCTGACTGAGGACGGCAGCATTTGCCTCCACGGGCTGTACGGCACCGAGGACGGCAGCCGTTTGGTGGCGGATACCCTCAGGGGGGATGCCCGTCAGGCAGCAGAAATCGGAAATCAATTGGCAATTGCCATGAAAGGTCAGGTGGATGGATGAGCGGAATGATATATCTAACCGGGGGCGGCTGTGGGGACCCGGGACTGCTGACGGTCAAGGCCCGGGAAAAGCTGGAAACCTGTGATGCCGTGGTCTACGATGCCCTGGTGAATCCAGAGTTCTTAAACTATGTGGGGCCTGACTGTGAAAAATACTATGTGGGCAAGCGGTCCTCCAACCATTACCGCACCCAGGATGAAACCAATGCCCTTCTGGTGGAGCTGGGACAAGCTGGGAAAACCGTGGTACGCTTAAAAGGGGGAGACCCCTACGTCTTTGGCCGTGGCGGTGAAGAAGGGGAAATCCTCTACGATGCCGGGGTAGCCTTCGAGGTAATCCCAGGGATTACCTCAGCCATTGGGGGACTGGCCTATGCCGGCATTCCCATTACCCATCGGGATTGCACCTCCTCCTTCCAGGTGGTGACCGGACATCTGAAATCAGATAATAACGATTTGGATTGGCCGGTTTTAGGGAAATCAAAGGGGACCATCGTCTTTTTAATGGGCGTGGAGAACCTCCAGAAGATTACCGAAAGGCTCATGGAAAACGGTATGGAGGCCACCCGTCCGGCGGCCCTGGTCCATCGGGCCTCTACCCCTGAACAGCGGGTGGTCACGGGGACCTTAGCCACCATTTCTGAGATTGCCACCGCCGCCCAGATCACCGCCCCCAGCCTTATTGTGGTGGGGGATGTGGTCAGTAAGCGGGAAAAGCTGCGGTTTTTCGACAATCGTCCCCTTTTTGGGAAGACCGTCTTAGTCACCCGTTCCCGGACCCAGGCATCCTCCATGGTGAAAAAGCTCCAGGATTTGGGGGCAGCTACCATCGAATATCCCACGATTAAGATCAGTCCGATACCAGAGGCCATGGCACATCTGGATGCGGTGCTTCCGACTTTATCGGATTACACCCACATCATCTTCACCAGTGTCAATGGGGTGGAGCTGTTCTTCTCGGCCCTGGCCTCCGCAGGGATGGACAGCCGTGCCTTTGGGGGGCTTCATGTCACCGCCATTGGGAAGGCTACGGCAGACCTGTTAAAGGCCCATGGCATCGTGCCGGACTTCGTGCCACAAAAATATGTGGGCGAGGAGCTGGTGGCAGGCTTAGCGCCTCTGCTAAGCGTCCACAGCCGGGTGCTGCTGCCCCGGTCTAAAAATGCCCGGGTCCTGGTGGCCGAAGAGCTGGCTAAAATCTGCCCGGTGGAGGAAATCCCCATTTATGAGACCATCCGGGAAACCCAGGATGATGTGGATGCCCTGGCCCTGCTTAGATCAGGGGCCATTGACTATATCACCTTTACCAGCTCCACCACGGCACAGTTCTTTGTGGAGAAAATCGGTCCTGAAAACATTACCCTGACAAAATCTGCGGTCTGTGTCTCCATCGGGCCGGTGACCTCAGGGCGAATGGTGGATTTGGGACTGTCCGTGGATCTTGAAGCCGCGGAATATACCATTGACGGAATGTTAAAGGCAATGCTTGAAATGAAAAAGGAGAAAGACCATGTTACCCACTAGATTACGTAAGAATGCGGCCGTCCGGAGCCTGATCCGGGAAACTACCCTCTCCATGGAGGATGTGGTTTATCCTCTGTTTGTGGTGGATGGGGAAGGCATTCGCCGGGAGATCCCCTCCATGAAGGGCCAGTACCATCTGTCCCTGGATATGCTGGAAGCTGAGGTGGTACAGCTCAAGGACCTGGGGATCCGCTATGTCATCCTCTTCGGGGTGCCGGATGAGAAGGATGCTGAAGCTACCCCAGCCTTTGTAGAGGATGGCATCGTTCAGAAAGCAGTCCGCACCATTAAGGCCGTGGACCCGGAAATGTACGTCATTTGCGATGTGTGTTTGTGTGAATTCAAAAGTGACGGTCACTGCTGCTTCTTCCATGGTAATGGGGAGATTAAGCGGGATAAATCCCTTAAAACCCTGTGTAAGGTCGCCGTGAGCCAGGCAATGGCCGGGGCGGATATGGTCGCCCCCTCGGATATGATGGACGGCCATATAGAGGCCCTGCGGGATGCCCTGGATGAGGCTGGCTTTGAAAGTATTCCCATTATGGGGTATTCGGCGAAATACGCCTCCACCTTCTACGGCCCCTTCCGGGATGCCGCCAATTCTGCGCCGGCTTTCGGGGATCGGAAGAGCTATCAGATGGACCCTGCCAACGTGGAGGAAGCCATGAAGGAAGTGGCCCTGGATGTGGAGGAAGGGGTGGATATCGTCATGGTGAAGCCTGCCATGCCCTATTTGGATATCATCGCCAAGGCCAAGGAGCTTTCCTTCCTGCCCATGGCCGCCTACCAGGTCAGCGGGGAATATGCCATGATCCGTAATGCAGTGGATGCCGGATTACTGGATGAACGGGCCATTTACGAAAGCCTGTTGTGTATCAAACGTGCTGGTGCCGGCATCATCATCACCTATTTTGCCAAGGAACTCAAGGCTTTGATTGGAGCGTACCAATAAATGGAACACAGTCAGTCTGAACAACTCTTCACCCGGGCCTGTAAAACCATCCCCGGGGGGGTCAACAGCCCGGTCCGGGCCTTTGGCTCCGTGGGAATGCCCCCGGTCTTTGTAGACCACGCCAAGGGGTCCCACATCACCGATGCCGATGGCAACACCTATCGGGATTATATCTGTTCCTGGGGTCCCTTGATTTTAGGCCACAGCTCTCCCATTTACTATCAGGGGATCGAAGAAGCCCTGGCCAAAGGAAACACCTACGGTGCCCCCACGGAAATTGAAGTGGAAATGGCCGAGCTGATCTGTGACGCCTATCCCTCCATGGACATGGTGCGGATGGTCAACTCTGGCACCGAGGCCACCATGTCAGCCCTTCGCCTGGCCCGGGGCTACACCGGCCGGAATAAATTCATTAAATTTGAGGGATGCTACCACGGCCACAGCGATGCTCTCCTGGTTAAATCCGGGTCTGGTACCCTGACCTTTGGGGTTCCCACCAGCGCCGGGGTTACCGAGGGTGCAGCCCAGGATACCCTGGTGGCCACCTATAACGATTTGGATTCTGTTAAAGCCCTCTTTAGCGAAAATGACGGGGAGATTGCCGCCATTATCGTGGAGCCTGTGGCTGGAAATATGGGGGTGGTCCCTCCAACCCAGGCCTTTATGGAAGGCCTTCAGAAAATAACCGAGGACAACGGTGCCCTCCTCATCTTTGATGAGGTCATCACCGGATTTCGGGTGGCCTACGGTGGTGCCCAGGAGGTCATGGGCATTACTCCGGACTTAACGACCCTGGGTAAGATCATCGGAGGCGGAATGCCTGTGGGAGCTTTTGGCGGACGTCGGGATATTATGGAAAAGCTGGCCCCCACCGGGCCGGTGTACCAGGCCGGCACCCTTTCCGGCAACCCCATTGCCATGGCCATGGGGCTCAATACCCTGGGGTATTTAAAGGCTCATCCCGAGGTGTACGATGCCATGGAAGCCCGGGCAATCCAGTTGGAAAAGGGTTTTAAAGCCAATATTGAAGCCACGGGAATCGCTGCACAAATTACTCGTTTTAAGGGGATGATGTGCCAGTTCTTCACGGATACTCCTATTGTGGATTTTTCCTCGGTGATGACCAGCGATACTGAAAAGTACGCCCGGTATTTCCGGGCGATGCTGGAAGCCGGCAATTTACTGGCACCCTCCCAATTTGAAGCCATCTTCCTCTCCGCGGCCCATACCGAAGAGGATGTGGCCCAGACCATTGCCGACCATCGGGCGGCCCTGGAGGAACTGGCCCATGGGTAAGAAAGCACTCCTTGTCATCAGCTTCGGGACCTCCTATCCCGAAACCAGGGCGAAAACCATTGGAGCCATTGAGGATGTCCTAAAGGCAGCTTATCCTGACTATGATTTCTACCGGGCTTTTACTGCCCGGATGATTATTAAAAAGCTTAAAAATCGGGATGGTGAGGCTGTGGATACGCCCTTAGAAGCCATGGAACGCCTAAAGGCCGAAGGCTACGAGGAGGTGGTTTGCCAAACCACCCATGTCATTAACGGTTACGAGTACGATTTGACCCTCTCGGAGCTCAGACAATACGCCCATGATTTTAAAACATTGACCCTGGGGGTTCCGCTGCTAACCACCCAGGAGGATTTTGAGGCAGTGGCCCGAATCCTCGCAGGGGATATCCCGGAGTTGTCGGCGGATGAAGCCTGTGTCTTTATGGGTCATGGGACAGATCACCACGCCAATAGTGCCTACCCCGCCATGGATTATTATTTTAAGCATCACGGTTATCCAGGGGTGTTTATGGGAACCGTTGAGGGCTTTCCAGAGCTTTCGGATATTCTGCCGAAATTAGAAGCCGGCGGCTATAAACGAGTCCATTTAATGCCCTTTATGATTGTCGCCGGGGACCATGCCCAAAATGACATGGCCGGGGAGGATGATGAATCCTGGAAAAGCCAATTAATGGCCCAGGGCTATGAGGTGGTATGCCATCTCAAGGGAATTGGAGAAAATAAAGCGATCCAGGAAATGTTCGTTGAGCATGCCCGGGGTGCCAAAGACGTAAAGGAGATATTATGAGTACAAATACAGTCTATTTAATTGGAGCCGGACCAGGGGATCCGGAGTTGATCACCCTAAAGGGCAAACGCCTGGTGGATGAAGCAGATGTCATTATTTATGCCGGTTCCCTGGTGAACCCAGGGGTGTTAGAAGGCCATAAGGCCGATGCCCAAATCCACAATTCAGCCTCCATGACCCTGGATGAAGTCATTACCGTCATTAAGGATGGCGTGGCCCAGGGTAAACGGGTGGTTCGGGTACACACCGGAGATCCCTCCATCTACGGCGCGATCCGGGAACAGATGGATCGCCTGGAAGGGGAAGGCATCACCTATGAGGTCGTACCCGGGGTGAGCTCCTTTACCGCTTCTGCCTCCGTGCTGAAAAAAGAATTTACCCTGCCGGATGTTTCCCAGACCGTGATTTGTACCCGGTTGGAAGGCCGAACCCCGGTACCGGAAAAGGAACAACTGGAATCCCTGGCGGCCCACCAGGCTTCCATGGCTATTTTTCTTTCCGTCCAGATGATCGATGAGGTGGCGGCTCGTCTCATGAAGCACTATCGTCCGGACACCCCCATTGCTGTGGTCCAGCGGGCGACCTGGCCAGATCAGAAGGTCGTTCTGGGGACCCTTTCCACCATTGCAGATAAGGTATCGGAAGCGGGGATCACCAAAACAGCTCAGATCTTAGTGGGGGATTTTCTGGGGGATCAGTACAGCTTGTCCAAGCTCTACGACCCCAGCTTTTCCCATGAATACCGCACCGCCACGAAATAAGCGCATCGGGATGAAGACGAATTTTGGCCCTTGGGCCATCGTTGCTGTCAGCCGGGATGCCACCGCCCTTGGCCTTCGGGTCAAGGGGGTTCTGGAGGAGTGGCCGGTGACAGTGTACACCCTTCCCAAATACCAGACCCATGAGACCCAGGCCATTGCTGGGCCCATGGCGGATTTTTTGGGTTCCATTATGGCACAGTACGACACCATTTTGTGCATTATGGCCACGGGAATCGTGGTACGCAGTATCGCCCCCCATTTGGGGCATAAATCTACGGATCCGGGAATTCTGGTTATGGACGCAGCGGGAAAATACGTTATAAGCCTGGTATCCGGGCATTTGGGTGGTGCCAATGATGCCGCTGTGATGCTGGCCGGTCGATTGGACGCCGCCCCGGTGATTACCACTGGGACAGATGTCAAGGGGAGCCTGGCGGTGGATGTCCTGGCCGAAAAGCTGGGCTGTACCATTGCAGACTTCGCCGATGCCAAGGACGTCACCGCTGCTATCCTGGATGATGAAAAAGTCGCCATTGAGGATCGGACGGGGGTGGACTTCACCGGAATCGTTCTCCCGGCCAATATCTTTCTCCCTGAAGACGAGGGATACCCTGGGACTCAGTGGCGTATCGTCATCGACGATGCCCAGGATCCGGAAAATATGTTGCCGGGGCACAGCGTCCAGCTGGTGCCAAAGAGCATCACCGTAGGCGTTGGCTGTCGGCGGGATACCCCCGGAGAGCGGATTATGAAGGCACTGACGCAGCTTTTGGATGAGGTGGGCTATCACCCGGGGGCGGTCAAGACCCTGGCGACCATCCCATTAAAGGCCGACGAGCCGGGAATCCGGGAGACATCTGAGCGCTTTGGTGCAGATGTCAAAATCATTTCTGATGACTTTGTCAAGATGGTTCAGAGCCGCTTCGATGGTTCGGATTTCGTGGAAAAAACCACGGGTCTTCGAAGCGTATCTGAGCCCTGCGGCTATGTGGCATCGGGCTTTGGTCACTGTGTGGCACCTGTGGTAAAAGGTGGGGGAATTACCCTCTCCCTTTGGAAAAAGAAAAAGTGAAAGAGAGATAAGATGAGCAAAAAAATCTATGTTACGGGCTTAGGACCGGGACTGTATGAACATATGACCGAGGCGGCTAAGGCCTCTCTGGAAGTGGCAGATATCATCGTCGGGTACAAGACCTACATCGATATTATCGCGGATTTGGTGGCGGGTAAGGATGTCCGCTCCTCGGGGATGCGCAAGGAAGTGGACCGCTGCCAGGAATGTTTGGATCTGGCAGAGGCCGGCAACACCGTCACCCTGGTAAGCTCCGGGGATGCGGGTGTCTACGGCATGGCTGGTATTATGATGGAAATGGTGGAAAAGCAGGGCAGCGATGTGGACGTCATCGTAGTCCCGGGGATTTCAGCTGCCAACGCCGCTGCCTCCACCCTGGGGGCACCACTGATGCACGACTACTGCGTCATCAGCCTGAGTGACTTAATGACGGACTGGGAGGTCATTAAAAAACGGATTCGCTGTGCAGGAGAAGGGGATTTCATTGTCGCCCTGTACAATCCGAAGAGCAAGGGGCGTCCCAACAATATCGTGGAAGCCCAGGAAATCCTTTTGGAGTACAAGGCGGGCAGCACCCCAGTGGGCATCGTCCGCAATGCTAAGCGAGCCGATGAACAGGCCACCATTACCACCCTGGAGGAGATGTGCGATGCAGAAATTGATATGTTCTCCATGGTCATCATCGGGAATTCCAAAACCATGGTGACAAAGGACAACCTTCACATGATTACACCCCGGGGGTATCAGCTTTGAGCAGCCCCATTCTGGTCCTCGGCGGAACATCCGATGGCCGGGCGGTAACGGATGCACTGCTGGCCAGGGGGGAGGCGGTCATTTACTCCTCGGTCAGCGGTATGAATGCACCGGATACCAGGGACTGGCCCCAGCTCACCAACCAGGTGGGGGCCATGGATGGGGAAGAGATGGCCACACTCCTGGCGGGACGTACGGTCAGGCTGTGTGTGGATGCCACCCACCCCTACGCTAAGGCGGTTTCCCAGACGGCCATGGCAGCCTGTGGGGAACAGGGGGTGGCGTACCTTCGCCTGGAGCGCCCGGGACTGTGCAAACGTCGGGAGGATGTTCACTTTTTTAAAGATTACGACGAGATGGTGGCGTATCTAAAGGATCACCCCGGGAATATACTGACCACCACCGGAAGCCGGGAGCTTGGGCATTATGCTCCCCTTCCCAAGGAGCGCCTGCGCCTTCGGGTGCTGCCTACCAGCGGAGTTTTGGCTAAATGTGAGGAATTGGGCTACACCGCATCCCAAATCATCGCCATGCAAGGGCCCTTCACCCTGGAAATGAATGTGGCGATGCTCCGCCAGTTTGACATAAGGTATCTGACCACCAAGGACAGCGGAAGCCTCGGGGGGGTGGCCCAAAAGGTGGATGCGGCCCTGGAGTGTGGGGCAGAGGTCCTCTGTGTGGCCAGGCCCGGGCTTCACTATCCCCGGGTGTGCGAAACCCCAGAGCAGGTGCTGGACTATATTATCAATGGAGAGGAAACAGTCTGATGGCAAAGAATATCATGTTTCAGGGCACGGGCTCATCAGTGGGGAAAAGTCTGCTGACGGCGGCGGTGTGTCGGATTTTAAATAACAAAGGGCTTAAGATTATGCCCTACAAGTCCCAGAATATGGCCCTTAATTCCTATATTACCGCTGACGGTAAGGAAATGGGACGGGCCCAGGTCACCCAGGCCGAATGTGCCCGGGTGGAGCCGGATGTGTCTATGAATCCCATCCTTTTAAAACCCAATTCCGATGTGGGATGCCAGGTTATTTTAAACGGGGTGGCAGAGTTTAATATGGATGCCCGGGAATACCACGCCCATAAGGCCCATTTAGGCCAGGTGGTTATGGATGCTTATAACACGCTGGCAGAGAATGCCGATGTTATCGTCATTGAAGGGGCTGGCAGTCCTGCGGAAATTAACTTACGGGAAAACGACCTGGTTAACATGGGCTTAGCGGAAATGGTGGATGCACCGGTGGTCCTCATTGGGGATATTGACCGGGGGGGCGTCTTTGCCTCCATCTACGGGACCATTAAGCTCCTGGAACCTGAGGAACAGGCCCGGATTAAGGGCTTCATCATCAACAAATTCCGGGGAGATGTCTCGCTGCTAGAGCCAGGGATTAAGACCATTGAAGAAAAGGTGGGGATTCCCTGCCTGGGGGTGGTGCCCTACGCCCGATTGGTTATTGATGACGAAGACAGCGTTACCGAGCGTTGGCAGGAGCAAAAGGATGGGGTAATCACCATTGGGGTGGTGCGCCTGCGACACATTTCCAATTTTACGGATTGTACGGTTTTTGACATGTACCCGGATGTTAGGGTAGAATATTATGAGAACCAGCGTCAGCTCAGCCGGGCCAATCCGGATCTACTCGTCATTCCTGGGAGCAAGAATACCATTGACGATGTGGTGAAACTGAAGGAAAGCCGAATGGCAGAGGAAATCTGCCGCCTGAAAAAGGCCGGGGTGCCGGTTATTGGCATCTGCGGAGGATACCAGATCCTCGGGAAAACCATCTCTGATCCAGGTGGTGTAGAATCCAGCCTCGGTGTGGTAGAGGGCCTGGGCCTACTAAATATCGATACAGTGATCGAGGCGGAAAAAACCACGACCCAGCGGGAAGGCACCATCACCCAGGATTTCCTGGGAATGGGGATAACCGGTCAAGGGGTCCGTGGCTATGAAATCCACATGGGGATCTCTAAGACCTTAGAGGGTACCGAAGCCTTTTGTAAGCTGTCCGACGGACGGCTGGACGGCGCGGTGTCAGAGGATGGTCAGGTCATGGGAACCTACCTCCACGGTATTTTCGATAACGATGTCTTTAGGGAGGGGCTTTTGGCCACCCTTAAGGAGAAAAAGAATCTGGAAGCTGGTGAAGCCCTGGATTTTGCCCGGTTTAAGGAAGAGCAATACGATAAGCTGGCCGCCATCGTGGCAGATAGCCTGGATATGGACTTGCTGGAAAAAATCATTGAAGGATAAATTATGCTATTAGGGATGAGTACAGGAATATGGGTCTGTCTCATGGTGTTGGCGATGGTCATCGACTGGATAATTGGGGATCCCCGGTGGATTCCCCATCCCATCGTCTTCATTGGGAAACTCATCAGTTTTTTTGAAAAGCACCTTAATAAAGGAAGGGCCCGGCGGGCCAAGGGGCTTCTGATGTGGGTGATGGTCATCGTCATCACCGTGGCCTGCGTGCTTCTGGTGCAATGGGCAGCCAGTAAAATCAATATTATCCTCTTCTACCTGGTGAATCTGTGGCTTTTGACCACTACCCTGGCAGAGCGCTGTCTAAAGGATGAGGTACACAAGGTTTACGATGCTTTAAAAAAAGGAGATTTGGAGCAGGCCCGGATACAGACCGGCTACCTGGTGGGGCGGGATACCGCTGGGCTCTCTGAGCATGAAATTATCCGGGCCGTGGTGGAAACCACGGCAGAAAATACTGTGGATGGAATTTTGGCTCCTCTCTTTTATATGACCCTGGGCTGTGTGACTTGGCGTTATATCCCTGAGATGAATCCCTTGGTGTGGGCCATGGTTTACAAGGCGGTCAACACCATGGACTCCATGGTGGGGTATATTCAGGAGCCCTACACCCAGTTTGGATTCTTTCCAGCTAAACTGGATGATGGGTTTAATTTCATTATTGCCCGGGTTGGAAGTATATTTATGCTTTTTGCCGGAGGGTTTTTGGGGTATAATGCCCGAGAGGGGTGGAATGTGTTCTGTGGGGACCGAAAAAACCACAAGAGTCCAAATTCTGCCCATCCGGAATCGGTGATTGCTGGACTATTGGGCATCCAGCTGGGTGGAGACAATGTTTATTTTGGTCAAGTCCTTAAAAAGCCGACCATCGGAAGGGGTAATAACGCCCTGACTGCCGACGATATTATAGAGACAACCGCCATTGCTAAGGGCTCAGAAATCGTCATGATGGTGGTTATTTGCTTGGCGTTCTTGGTAATTTATTCTTTAGGGTGATCGGGATAGGAGATGGAGTATGAATGTTCATGGTGGGTATCACGGCGGTAATGCAAAAATGTTGGATTTCAGCGTTAACATTAATCCCTTGGGGATGCCGCCGCGCTTGAAATACGATTTAATTGCAGCAATGGATGATTTAGGACGATATCCGGAAATCGCCGGTGCCAGTCAGCGGGATCGTTTGGCGGCACATCTGGGGGTTTATCCCGGTCAGGTCATCCTTGGTAATGGTGCCATTGAGCTGATTTACCTTTTTGCCCGCAGCCTGTGCCGTTCAGACAGTAAGGCCCTGATTGTATCCCCCACCTTCAATGAATATCGCCGGGCACTGACCATGAATGGCTGGGAAGGGGTAACGGAATGGGTGGCTGGTGCCGATTTAGATTTTCGCATTGATCCCGGTACTTTGCCCAGAGCTATTGCTGAGGAGCAGCCCAACGCCGTTTTTATCTGCAACCCCAACAATCCAACGGGGATGGCTTACTCCTGTGATTATCTCAGGGATTTGATGGATGAGTGTGACCCTGGGATTTTGTGGTTCATCGATGAATCCTTCATCGATTTTTCCACCAAAGAATCCAGTATGACCTTGGTGGCTGATGAAGGTCGTCCAGTGATTCTCCTTCGATCCATGACCAAATTTTTTGGGATTCCGGGCCTGCGCATCGGTTATGCTGTTGGTCATGAGGCCATTATCCACGCCATGGAACGCTACAAGGAGCCCTGGAGCATCAATTCCCTGGCTTTAGAAGCCGTGGATACCGTATTTCGGGACACACGCTACATGGAAACCACCAAGAACTACATCCGAAAGGAACGCCACCGGATGTACGTGGCCCTTTCCAAGCTGAACAACCTGAAGGTGTATCAAAGTGCGGCGGATTTCCATTTGTGTCGGCTGAAATGTGGGACAGCAGCAGCCCTCAATGAGGGGTTGAACACCCGGAATATTAATATAAGAACCTGTGAAGATTTCACAGGCCTGGGACCGGACTACTTCCGGATTGCAGTAAAAAAAGTAGAGGATAACGATGCGCTCATGGCAGCGCTAACTGAAATTGTGGGGTAAATATGGGAAAATTAACCTTTATCACTGGGGGAGCCCGGAGCGGAAAAAGCACCTTCGGAGAAAAGTTAGCCAAGGAGCACGGTGGAGCAGTGACCTACATTGCCACCGCCGTTCCCTTTGACGATGGAATGAAAGACCGGATCGCCCATCACAGGGAGCAGCGCCCAGCAGAGTGGCCCACCATTGAGCAGTACCGGGATTTTGAAAATCTGGGGGATGTGGAAGCCTTTCAATCGGCAAAGGTCATCCTTTTGGATTGTCTGACGGTGCTCATTACCAATAACATGATGGACTTCAAGGTGGATTATGACACGATTTCCATGGATGAATTTTCTGCCATTGAAAAGGCCATCCAGGATCAGGTCATGACCGTGGTGGATATTTGTGTGGCCAGCGATAAGGAAACCATTATCGTGGCCAATGAGGTGGGCCTTGGCTTGGTGCCAGCCTACCGAATGGGCAATTTTTTTCGGGATATTGCCGGGCGGGTGAACCAAATGGTTGCGGCTAAAGCGGATGCCGTTTATTTTACCGTTTCGGGAATCCCTATGAAAATCAAGTGATTACAAAAGAGATAGGAGAGTGACATGAGTTTATTTGAACAATGGAAACAGGAAATAGAAGCACATTCTGAGGATCAACAGGACCAGGAAGCATTCTGGAAGGCATTTTGCCAGAAGGAACAGGGCATTTATGAGGATCTTTTAGGAAAGAAAGAAGCCGCCATCACCGGAACGGTTGGCGGATTTGCAGAGCAGTACGGCATGACCGAAGCTGAAATCATGGGATTTTTGGACGGGATTAGTACAAGCCTGTCCACTGAAGCCCCGGTACTGGAGGACATGACTTCAGAGTCAGAATTTAGCTTTACCATCGATTTTGAAAAATTATTCTGGAATATGCTGGCTGTTCCGGCAGAATGGCTCTTTACCCTTCCCCAATGGGATGGCATCCTGTCCCAGGAAAAAAGAGACGAGATTTTCAAAGACTTTAGAAAGCGCAACACTGTGGTCAATGATGGCCCCAAGATTGGACGAAATGATCCCTGCCCCTGTGGGAGTGGAAAAAAATATAAAAAATGCTGCGGCCGATAGGGTGTTAAAAACGCCGTTACCCATGGAGTCAATCCGGGGTAACGGCGTTTTTAAGTGGGGGATGGGCCGCTAATTTGAATACTTCCCGTAGGTTTTGGCTTCCTCTACCATAACCTTGGCCATATGGAAATCCAGGGCGGCGGGGTATTCGCACCCCGTGGCCAGCATAAAGCCACCATCTTTCTTATAGGCATCGATCTGCTCCCGGCAAACAGTACGGACCTCTTCCTCGGTAGCCGCATAGATAAATCCGGGCTCCACATGGCCCATGATGGTAATCTCTTTACCGTACTTTTCCTTCAGCTCCGCCATGGATGCACAATCCGGGGGAAGGTGCTGGAGGGAAATAAGGACGGGGTGCATCCGTTCAATTTGCTCCCGAATGTAAATACCGTTGCCACAGTTGTGCAGCATGACCATACCGCCGTGGTCCCGGACGGCGTTACAAATATCCACCATATAAACCCCTTCAAATTCATCCCACATCTCGGGACTCATAATGGATTTCGAGGCAAAGAGCGTGTCAAACATAATGGCGTGGCAGCCCACCTCCAATAGGGCGATGGCTAACTCTGTGATGGTATCGGCAATATTTTTAAGGGCAACCTTTAGTTTATCCGGGCACATCATCAAATCCATATACAGATTGTCCTGCCCCCGCATCATCCCCAGGATCCCCAGGGGTCCAAAGACAAAGCCAACAATGGGCTTCTCGTTTCCCTTTGCTTCATAGAGCAGCCGGGCCAGCTCAATGTGCTCCTTCATCCGTGGGGTTTCCCTGGGATTGAGAACACCGATTTTAGCATAATCCTCCTCAGATTTAATCAGACAATTATCGTAATTGGGGTGGGCGGCAGCATCCTCGCTGTATTCCAGCTCCTGTCCCCAGTCCGCGGCCTCCACCGAGAGATCCACCAGGGTACTAATGCAGTCACAGCCTACCTCATCAGTGGCCTTGAGGATGGCCTCTGCACACTTGGGCACATCCTTGGTCCATTCCTCGTAGGAAATCCCCAGGGCCTTCCGGGAAACACTGTTAATGAGTGGATAAACCGGGATACGGTCAGCCTCTTTATGCTGTAATGTCAAAGTGACACGTTCCATTGAATTCATAATATTCCTCCTTGTTCTGCTTTCTTTTCAAAAAGAAAGTGAAAATCTTCGTTAACCCTAGGATACCGGAAATGATGACAAAGGTCTGGAAAAAAGAAAAATATTTTTGGTAAATTCTGATGGAGTTGACAGGATGATGGGGAAGAGAGGGGTGAATTGGAGGGAAAAGACGAAGAAAGTATAAAAATATGTGATTTTTGTAAAAAATGAAGATTTGGTAGGGGGTAATCTGCTCACGGGTTTATTTTCCAAGTTGTAAGCTTGAGGAATTTTTATCCTTCTCCAATCCATTCAAGAAAGTAACCCCGGTGATTAACCGGGGTTACAACTGTGTGTGTTGTAGATGGAAAAATCAAATTTACCAGCTGCCACCGCCGCCGCCACCGCCGCCGCCGCCGGAGAAACCACCGCCGCCACCGAAGCCGGAGTCGCTAAAGCCGCCGCTTCCGGAATCCGAAGGGACATGGATCATATCGCTGGTCATGCTGCGCATATTGTGGTTCATCATACTGGCAAAGAGCAGGCAGTCAAAGGTGTCGAAGGTACTGTAGCCATAGTACCAATTTGGGGGTTCGATTGCCAGGCCTTCAAAGTTTTTAGCCCATTTGTCCGTGATGCCTAAGACGTAGGCATAGGGCAGAATGTTATAGAAATACTGGGGGTTTTCATCTACCAGCATCTTAATACGGTCGGCCTCGGCACTGACAATGAAGTTTTTAAAACCCAGTGTTTCCCCTAGCCATTGATTACCAATTTCGGTGCGTCGCTTGGGCAAGACCCACAGGAAGCCCAGGAGGAGGATCGTACCATAAACGGTAAGGAGAGCGGTATCTGGCAGTTCATTCAGCGCCAGAGAGAGGCTCAGGGCAATGAAGGTGAAGAAAGCGCCAACTAAGGCTTTAAAACCACGGCGGCCAGGATTTGCCCCTTTTTTATTGACCACGGCTGTTTGGTAGATGTAATAAAAACCGATGATGGGGAGACCGATGCTGAAGACAACATAAAAGAGCGCCTCAAAGATATCAAACTGACCTGTGCTGGCAATGCTCCCGGCATTTCCGAAGGCGATTCCCACAATAGCCATCAAGGCCAGCAGTCCCAAACGGACGAGCTTAGCAGTCTTAGTGAAAAGCTGGTGTTCGGGATCTTCGAAATAGCCTTCCACCATGGCGGTTGCGGCATCAATGGAGGTGTAAAAGACGCCCTTTAAGGAATCCAATGTGACTGATTCGGTCTTGGTACTGGGGAAGATACCGGTGAAGATTTCCCGGATGAAATCCGGCTCATCCTTAAATTTTGGATGCTTGATCTGGTGGAAGGTAAAGTCTTTTTTCCCGGTAGCTTCGATGGTGAGATAGCCCTTATCCGCTAAATACATGATGACGGCGATGAGGTCCTTGCGGTCCGTCTTTCCATCGATGATGGTGCCAATATGGGGCGGGGTAAAATCGTGGGGTGGGTAGAAATTAACGACTTCCACAGGCTTTGGATTCCGTCCGAGAATGAAGAAGAGGAGAATCCCGGCGATGAGGCAGATGGCGCAGGTCCCGTAAAGGAAGGGGAGTCCTTCGGTGCCGGTCCATACCCCGACGAAATAGCCCTCTGGCAGTCTGAGATTGACGGTGATGCCTTCGCCCGTGGCCAGGGCTTTTGTGCTTTGGCCGGTGATGGTATTCCCATTGACGCTGGTGGTCACCTTCCCTGCATCAATGGCACCATATTCACCAGCGTAGACATTGAGCTGGCTGGCATCAAAGGCCTTGGGCATCTGGATGCTGAAGGAGGCCTGGTCGATGGGGGTGGGCCAATTGTGGGGCAGGATGTTGTAATAGACATCGTCAAAGGTGGTGATACCATCGGCCTTAGGCGCCCAGGTATAGTGGATGATGTAGGTCTTCCTGCCATCCACGAACTCATCGGCATTTCCAATCTTGATGACCAGATTGCCATCCTCTGTGCTGGTTTCATAATCATAGCCTTCGACCGAAACCCTGCTGATCGTGGCGGTAAATGGGGTTTGGATGGCTTTGCCATCAATCTCCCGATACAGGCTACCCTGCTTGGGAATATAGCGGTAAATCCCATGGCGGGGCTCAGTGAAGGAAACGGTAATGGTTTCGGTGATGGCATAGCTTTGATCTTCATTGACAATCATCTCCACCTTATAGTCTGGGGTGGTATAATACTCCTCGGCAAAAGCGGCACCGGGTAACACCAGGCATAAGGTAAAGAGGATGCCCATGAGGGTCAGACATTTCTTTTTCACGGGATACTCCTTTTTACATTATATTTTGAAAAAGCCGGCACAGACTGCACCGGCTTGAGTTAGCGGAAATTCGATTTAACTGAAGCTGACTTTAACATTCTGACGTTCTTCTGTGGAATCAACTTCGAAATAAGGTTTTTTGGTAAAGCCAAACATTCCTGCGACGATGCTGGATGGGAACATCTCCACTTTATTATTCAGGTTCTTCACCGAGCCGTTGTAGTATTTACGGGCATTGGCAATATCTTCTTCCACAGCCTTTAATTGTTCCTGGAGATCGATGAAGTTGGTGTTGGATTTTAAATCCGGATAGGCTTCGGCCACGGCAAAAAGGCTTTTCAGGGTGCCGGAAAGAGCATTTTCCTTGGCGAGTTTATCATCGAGATTACCGCTAGATGCACCCATGGCAGCATTTCGGGCGGCAACCACCTTCTCCAGGGTGTCTCCCTCGTGCTTGGCATAGGCCTTCACTGTTTCCACCAGGTTGGGAATCAGGTCATAACGTTTTTTGAGATAAACATCCATGGTAGAAAAGGCTTCTTCCACTTGGTTTTTAAGCTTCACGAGGGTGTTGTGGGTCCCCATGAACCACAGGCCGATGAGAACGATCAACGCCACAAGGACGATGACGACAATAGCAATGGCGTTCATTATAAAACCTCCAATTGGTTTGAAATATCCGAAACAGCCACTCTGTCTCGGAAGTTCCTATGGCTCTTAGTATACTATAGTGAACCACAGCTTTAATCAACCAAAAGGTTGATTTTGAGATGATAATATCACGATTACGTTAAAATATCCAGAAAAACCTTATAGCTTGAATAAGTCTGTACTGAGATACTTTTCTCCCCGGTCAGGGAAAATCACGACAATGAGACCAGAATCAATGGTCTTGGCAACCTCTGCGGCGGCGTACATGGCAGCGCCACTACTCATGCCGACAAAAATCCCCTCTTTTTTCACGATCTGTCGGGCATAATCAAAGGCAATTTCAGATTCCACCATGATGTGCTCGTCGATGGCCTCGGGCTGATAAAGGGCCGGGACAATGGCTTCCTCCATATTCTTAAGCCCCTGGATATAATGGCCCACCACCGGCTGGGCCTCGACGATTTTTACCCCGGGGTTATGGTGGCGCAGGCCCATGCCAATGCCCATAATGGTACCGGAGGTCCCCAGGGAGGATACCAAATGGGTTACCTTCCCCTGGGTCTGTTCCCAGATTTCTTCAGCAGTGGTGGTGTAATGGGCCAGCTTGTTGTATTGATTGCTGAATTGGTCGGGATTGAAATATTGATCCGGGTAACGGGCAACCAGCTCCCGGACCTTACGGATGGCACCGTCAGTTCCTTCATTCGGTGAGGTAAGTGTGACGGTGGCCCCAAAGGCCTGGATCATCTTCCGTCTTTCAATGGAGACGGCCTCACTCATGACGATTTCTACTTGGTAGCCCTTAACGGCGCCAATCATGGCGAGACCGATACCGGTGTTGCCGCTGGTGGGCTCAATGATGGTCTTATCCGGAGTGAGAACGCCTTCTTCTTCGGCCTGTTCAATCATTTTCAGGGCAATACGGTCCTTGATGCTGCCCGTGGGGTTAAAGCCCTCCACCTTGGCCAAAATTTCAACATGGGGGTTTGGGCATAAATGGTTGATTCGGACCATGGGGGTCGAACCAATCGTCTCTAAAATATGGTTATAAACACGTGGGTTCAAAGTCAAAATCCTTTCAAATATTAATATTCTTACTTTCTTATTATAGTATAAAGCCCCGCATAAAAACAACGGTTTACCGAAATTGATGAAGAATTTCTGTATTAAGATTTGTCAGCGGAAGCAGACTATATTATAATGAAGGAAAAGAAGACAGTTTATGCAAGAAAAGGAGGCAGCCATGCGCTACGATTATATCCTATTTGATTTGGACGGAACCCTGCTGGATTCCCGGGAGGGAGTTTGGCGTTCCTTTGAATATGCCCTGGAGCAGTTGGGGCACCCGGAACCCATTATCGCCGATCCAGCGCCCATTATCGGTCCACCCATTGAGGAAGTGTTGGGGGATCATTTTGGATTTGGCCCAGAAGATGTGGTGCGTGGGTATGCCTATTATCAGGAGGCCTATGTGGAAAAGGGCCTGATGTATGGTGATCCCTTTTTTCATGGGACAGAGGAAGCCATTGCCCGGCTGGTTAACTGGGGCTGCACGGTGGGGGTCTGCACCAACAAAGGGGAAAAAAGTGCCCGGGCCATTGTGGCAAATGGTGGAATTGGCCTGACAGCTGAGGATGTGTATGGATATGCCCCGGAAAAGGGGCGAAGTGTGAAGTCGGATATTATTAAGTCCTTCCTGTTGGATAAGGGCTTGACGGAACCCGGCGATTGGAGCACTGCCCTCATGGTGGGGGATCGGTATACGGATATTGAAGGGGCCAAGGATGTGGGCATTGACAGTGTCGGCGTTCTTTGGGGCAATGGAACGACAGAAGAATTTGTGGCAGCCGGAGCCACCGCCGTGGTGGATTCCTACAGCGCTTTGCTTAAGTGGATTAAAGGAGATTAATATGGCAAAAATAGATAAGGCCCCTAAAAAGAAGGGAAAAGCGGGACGGGTCATCATGGATATTGTGGTGGCACTGGTGGTTCTCGCCCTTTTAGGAACAGCGGCCTGGTTGTTATATAAAGAGTTTTTCCCCAATAACACACCCATTTTAAAAATGCAGGTCACCAAGGCGGATAAAACCATTGATTGGGATGCGCTGAGGGCAAAAAATCCAGAAACCATCGGATGGCTCACCATTGATGGCACCAATATCGATACCCCGGTGGTTCAAACTAAGGATAATAACAAATACCTGTATACCGCTTTTGATGGCAGTAACGATGAGCGGGGGACGCCATTTCTGGATATGGATTACAAGTGGGACCCTAAAAGTCAAAACAGCGTAGTTTATGGGCACAGCACCATGCGCAGCGGGGTACCGGTTATGTTCGATGACCTTCTCAATTATGTAAAAGACCCCACCTTTATCCAAAAAAATGGGGCCATTACCTACAACCGTCCCCCGGAGCTGGGTGGAGACGGCACCTGGGCCATTTTTGCTGTGCTAACGGTGGAAGCGGAAACCGATTATCGGCAGATTGATTTTCCGGATCAGGAGCAATTCCAATCCTACTATCAGGGACTGAAGGATGCCAGCATTGTCAAAACTGATGTGACAGTGGCACCTGGGGATGAAATCATTACCCTGTCCACCTGTATTTTCAATACAGGCTTAAGTGATGGGCGTCTGGCTGTTATTGCCAAGCGGGTTAAATAGAAGTTAAACAGGAATTAAATAGGAGGAGAGCGAAATGGAGAAAAGCTGGCAACAAAAAGCCATGGGACTGGCTGCGGGCTTAGTGGTGATTACCGTGGGGATACTATTAGTGATTAAACCCCGCCAATCCCTAGACACCCTGGCGGTAATCATCAGTGTTGGGATCCTGGTCATGGCGGTTAAAAATGGGGTTGGAGCCTTTATCAATCGCCACAAAAGCAACACGGGCCAGGTCCTGGAGACGGTGGCGGAGCTGGCTGCCGCGGCGATCCTGTTTTATTTTCGCTGGGATTTGGGGGGATGGATTCCCCTGGTCTTTGCGGTGTGGACACTCTTTAATGCGGTGGCAATATTGGTCTCAGCCTTTAACTATTTTAAGGATGGGGCACCCAATTATGGAGCTTACTTTGTCATAGGGATCATCACCTTAGTTCTGGGGCTCTTTCTTTTGGCGAACCACTATGCCAATATACTGGCCTTTGGCATTGTCGCTGGGATTTATATTATTTGGTATGGCGTTACCATCTTGTTCGATACCTTTAATGAAGAGCGCACCCAACTAGCCATGTCTGCCGCAGCCAAGAAGATGCAGCGTAAGCTGCGTATTGCCATACCCAGCATTGTGGGGGCTCTGCTGCCCCGAAAGCTGCTCAAGGACTATGATGATAAAATTGCTTCGGAGGATGCCAATGCCTTTCTGCAAAGCCAGAATATCACGGTGGCAGAGAAGAAAACCCTCAACCCCTTCAACGTGGAGATCCTTATTCATCTGTCCAAGAAATTCATGGAATCCTTTGGACATGTCGACCTGATTTTAGGGGATGAGGCCATCTCCTATGGCAACTTTGATGGTCATAGCTATCGCTTAGGGGGGGCCATTAGCGATGGGGTTCTGTTCCGCTGCAATCGGGAGCGGTATCTCTACCAGTCTACCCATCATGATGAGAAGGTGCTTTATGCCTTCAAGGTGGCTTTTAGTGATGAGGAGCTGAAGCAGATTGCGGAAAATTTTGAACGAATGAAGAAAAACATGGTGCCCTGGTATTGCGATACCCAGCTGGCAGAGCAGGGCCTCCTTCCGGAAGGGGATTATGAAGATGTGGCGGATGTCATTTACAAGGGAAACCAGGCCACCTTCTATAAATTTACCAAGGGAACCCTGCGAACCTATTTTGCAGTGGATACCAATTGTGTGAAGGTGGCCGATTCTATTTTTGAGGGAACAGGCTTCGACAAACCGGCCATTCCCGGTATTGTCACTCCCGGTGCTTATTATGAATTCCTGATGCATGAATTGGAAGCCCCGGGAACCAAGGTGTATGAGCGGGTGCTGTACTCCAAGGAGACCATTACGGAAGCGCCTGTAATATAAAGAATGATAAACCGCAAAACATCCCAAAAGAAAAGGGCTTTTGGGATGTTTTGTGAGTTTTATTGCAAATATTCATAGAGTTCCAGCACGACCTTGTTAAAGACCTGCTTTTCTTTTTCAGAGAGATCGGCAAGCTTGGTATCAAAGGCGATGAAACGTTCGGCCCAGAGACTGTCCAGCTGGTTCAGAAAAGTCTGTCCCCGGTCTGTCACTTTCAGCTGGATGGCCCGGCCCAGGGTGGACTTATCCACCAGGTGCTTGTCCAGGAGTTTGGCAACGGTTTTAGAAACCGCACTTTTGGAGACACCCATCTTTTTCGAGAGATCCGTAAGGTTGAGGCTGCCGGCATCAGCTAAAGCCTCCAGGGTTTTGGCCTCTGTGGGATAGAGATAAATATCTCCATCAAACCGCAGGGGCATTTCCATCAGCGTTGCCAGTTTAAGGGCGCAATCCGTAAAATTATTCCGAAGGACTACGGTTTCCGGAACAATAACGACTGGTTTTTCTTTGCTTTTTTTACTTTTACTCTTTTTCTTCTCTTTTTTCATGATCCCTCAGGCCTCAGCTTTTTTTCATGATTCCTTTGACCTTTGACAGGTGGTAAGCCGCACCGCAGCAGGAAATTCCAAAGGTAATGAAGCCAATCCCACTCCAGATGACGATGGTTAAAATGGCCAGAAGTGGTGAGAACATCAGGATAAAGCCTAAAATAATAATAATGATGCCAAGGGCGAGGTTCCATCCCCAGCCACTACTGCTGCCAGCGTTTTTGAGGGCAAAGGCCAAACCGATGGTATTAAAACCACCAAAGACAATGGCAAAACCGACGTAATAAATCAGCGTGCCAGCTGACATCCCAGGGGAAGCCACCAGGATAATGCCAAGGATCAGGATAAGGAGTCCACAGACCAGGTTCCATCCCCAGGCTGGGGTGTTCTTCCGGTTGGCAATGGCAAAATAGCAGGTGCCAATCCCACCGACGAGGAAGGATACGGCAAAGACGATGCTAAGGGCTTCATAGGCCAAACCGGGGCGGAATAACATCCAGATACCGACGCCAATGGCGAGAAGACCGACGATTAAGATCACCCACCAGTGCTTAATGGTTGATAACACTTCTTCTTCTAGTTCTCCAATTGGACCGTTGTTTATATTCATTGTAACGATCTCCTTTCTATATGTATTTACCTTAATCATACTGGATTCAGCTGGAAATTGCAAATGTTTTACATGGGGATAACAAGGGAATGGGGAAATTGTTAAGAAAGAAATTTTTACAGATTATTTTAATTGAGCTGTCCCGGAAGCCTTGCAAAAGCCCACTGTTAATAGTAGAATACTAGTAAAATAGGCGATGTATACATCAGTTACACATTTGTGAATTAATCAAGAAAAGAGGTTGTATAGTTAGATGAAGAAATTAACCTGTACCACCGGAGAAGAGCATCAATACGATATTTTCATCGAACGGGGCATTAAGGACCGCCTCCATGAAATGGATGGCTTGTTTGGCAAATACCGCAATATCGTCATCATTACCGATAAAAATGTGGGTAAACACTATCTGGGACTCATAAAAAAGCAAATGAAGAGCTTTGGAGGCAATGTTTACAATATTGTGATGGAGCCTGGGGAAGGTAATAAGAACCTGACGGCCGTTGAAGGCATTTACAATGAGCTGGTCGCCTACAGTGTCACCCGGTCAGACCTTATTGTTGCCCTGGGGGGCGGTGTCGTTGGGGATATTGCCGGCTTTGCAGCGGCCACCTACCTAAGGGGGATTGACTACGTTCAGATGCCCACCTCATTATTGGCCCAGGTGGACAGCAGCGTGGGTGGAAAAACCGGTGTGGATCTTCCCAGCGGAAAAAACCTGGTGGGGGCTTTTAAGCAGCCCCAATGTGTCATCATCGACCCTCTGTTTCTAGAAACCTTAGATGACCACTTCCTTATGGATGGGATGGCAGAGGTCATTAAGTACGGCTGTATCAGCTCCGGAAAGCTCTTTGTGCGTCTGCTGGGCTATCAGTACCAGGAGGATCTTTTGGAGGATATGGAAGATATCGTGGCAAAATGCGTCCAAATCAAGCGCAATGTGGTGGAGCATGACGAAAAGGAAAGCGGCCTGCGGCGCATTCTTAACTTTGGGCATACCATCGGCCATGTCATTGAAACTTATTTTGGCTACGGCAGCTACTCCCACGGGGAAGCGGTGGCCATTGGAATGTACAATATTACAAGAATGACCGTTCGGGAAGGGATTACCGACCCTGAGGCCCTGGAAAATCTAGCCGTTATTTTCGACACCTACGGCCTGCCCTACGAAATGCCGGAAATGGATTTGGACCGGGTACGCCAAATTTTAGATACGGATAAAAAGATGGAGGGGGATGTTTTAAATCTCTGCGTCATGCCGAAAATCGGCAAGGCCGAGATTGTAAAAATCCATAAAAGTAAAGCCATCCAGCTTTTTACAGCATAAAGACAGGATTAAACGTGAAAGCACAAAAAATCATATCACAAAAACCGGGGGGATGCATTGTCATCCCCCCTTCTAAAAGTGTTAGCCATCGGATGGTCATGGGAGCGGCTTTGGCAGAGGGCACCAGTGTTCTCCGCAATGTTCAGCTGTCCGAAGATATTCAGGCAACCTGCCAGGCTATGGAGTCTTTGGGTGCCATCATAACCATAGAGGAAGAGGGTCCCCATCGGGTTACCCTTACCATCACCGGGGCCTTTGAGCCCAATGCCGCCGGTAAAACCTTCGACTGTAACGAATCCGGCTCTACCCTGCGTTTTTTAATTCCCCTTTTGGCTTTAAATGCCCAGGATACCCGGGTAGTGGGTAAGGGACGCTTGGCTGAGCGTCCCCTGGAGCCCTATTTTGAGATGTTTAAAATCCAGGGAATTCCCTATACCTTAGAGGAGGAGGGCAAAACCCTGCCCCTACGTTTTAGTGGACAGCTCTGCCCCGGAGTCTTTAAGGTCCGGGGCGATATTTCATCCCAGTTTATTACAGGCCTGCTTTACGCCCTGCCCTTGCTGCCTGGGGAATCGACCATTGAGGTGACCACACCCCTGGAGTCCATCCCTTATGTGGATATTACCCTGGAGGTGCTTAAGCGCTTTGGTATTACTATCCACCATGAGGATTATCAGCGCTTCACCATTTCCGGGAATCAACATTTCCGGGCCGGGGATTTCCGGGTGGAGGGGGATTACTCCCAGGCGGCCTTCTGGCTGGTGGCGGGTATTCTAGGAAAGGGTTTAACAGCCCTGGATTTACCCCAGGACTCCTGTCAGGGGGATCGGGCGATTCTGGAGATTATCACCCAAATGGGCGGTCAAATTACATGGAAGGATGGGGGCGTGATTGTCACACCCGGGGCTACCCGGGGAACCACCATCGATGTGGCCCAGTGCCCGGATCTGGTGCCTGTGCTGGCGGTGTTGGCAGCATTATCTGAGGGAGAAACCCGAATCCTGGGAGGCGAGCGTCTGCGCTACAAAGAATCAGATCGGCTGTCGGCTGTCAGAGCGGTCCTGAGTACGCTGGGGGCAGCGGTGAGGGAAACCCCGGATGGCTTGATTATTAAGGGGGTATCCCGTCTCCACGGCGGTCAGGTGGACAGTTTTAACGACCATCGCATCGCCATGGCCACGGCGGTGGCCAGCGTGGCCTGTGATGGGGATATTATACTGACCCGCCCGGACTGCGTGAAAAAATCCTACCCGGAATTCTGGGAGGTATGGAATGAAAAAGGAGGTGTAGCCAGTGGGATCGACCTGGGGGAATAATATTAAAATATCCGTTTTCGGAGAATCCCACGGTGTGGCTGTTGGGGTCGTCATTGACGGGCTGCCCCCGGGGATTGCCCTGGATGAGGGGGCTATTGCCAAGGAAATGGCCCGGCGCTCCGCCAGTGGAAAAAATCTGGCTACACCAAGGAAGGAAGCCGACGTCGTGGAAATCATCAGTGGCACCTTTAATGGCTACACCACGGGGACGCCCCTGACGGGCATCATCACAAATACCAACACCAAGTCCAAGGACTACAACCGCAATGTTCTGCGCCCCGGCCATGCGGATTATACCGCCTTCAGCCGCTATAAGGGATTTCAGGATCACCGGGGAGGAGGGCATTTTTCCGGGCGGCTCACTGCCCCAATGGTCTTCGCCGGGGCGGTGTGTAAGCAGGCCCTGGCCCAGTGGAAGCCAGGGGTAGGTATTGGCAGCCGCATCGTGGCCATTGGCGGCGTATCGGATGTGGCGACACTTCCTGTGGCGGCCTATGGTCAGATGACCTTTGATAATCCGGAGATTCCGGTCTACGATGGGGCCCTGGAAGCCGCCATGCGGGATGAAATTCTGGACGCCATGGCCGAAGAGGATTCCGTTGGCGGTATTGTCGAGGGCTTTGTCACTGGCTTACCCGCCGGGGTGGGCGATCCCATTTTTGATACCATGGAAAGTCGGCTGGCTTCCATTTTATTTGGGGTACCGGCGGTGAAGGGGGTGGAGTTTGGAACCGGCTTTGCTATGGCCTCGGCCCGGGCCTCAGAGATGAACGATGCGTTTTATCTGGAGGATGGTGAGGTAGTTACCCATACCAACCACAACGGGGGAATTAATGGCGGCATTACCAATGGAATGCCCCTGGTCTTCCAGGTGGCCTTTAAGCCAACCCCCTCCATTGCCGCCACCCAGCACACCGTAGATATCGCAGCGGGGGAAGAGGTCGTGAGCAGTATAGAAGGACGTCATGACCCCTGTATCGTCATAAGAGCCTGTCCGGTGGTGGAGTCAGTCACGGCTTTATGCATTTTAGATTCATTAATGGGAGCAGAAAAATGGATGCCATTCGAAGCAAAATAGACGCAATAGACCGACAGATGGCCGCTTTGTACGAACAACGCATGGCCTTAGCAATGGATATTGCTGAATATAAATACAGTAATGATGAAAATATATTCGATTCTGAACGGGAAGCGGCCGTGGTGGAGAAGAATCTTAAGTTTCTTAAAGATTCCGGGTTTGAAAATTATTACATCGCGTTTCTTCACTTTATCATGGACCAGAGCAAGGAGGTTCAATCCCAATGGATTGAAAACCAAAAAAAGAACAATGAAAGCCATGGTGCGGAATAAGGCGGGGTCATGAGTGACCAGTTTGTATAAAAGATAACAGGATTCAAGAAGAACCCTTTGAAAATTACAATCGCTTTCATTCCGTAGAGTGGCATTTACCCCTTTCTTTTTGAAGGGGTTTTGTTTATAATGGATGTTAAATATTTATTCAAGCAAACTATAACCAAGTCAGGAGAAACGAAGATGAAGAAATTTAAAAAGGTACTCATCGCCAATCGCGGTGAGATTGCCATCCGAATCATCCGGGCCTGCCAGGAATTGGGAATCCAAACCGTGGCCATCTATGCGCCCGAAGATAAAATGTCATTATTTCGGACAAAGGCGGATGAATCCTATATGATCGCTGGGACTGGCGGCCCTGTGGAAGCCTATCTGGATATGGATAAAATCATTGCCCTGGCGCTAAAAAAGGATGTGGACGCCATCCATCCAGGCTACGGCTTCCTGTCTGAAAACCCAGTCTTCGTCCGGAAGTGTGAAGAAGCCGGCATCACCTTTATCGGACCCTCCCACACCATGATGGAACAGATGGGGGATAAGATTCAGTCCAAAATTATGGCAAAATCATGTCATGTTCCCACCATTCCAGGGGTGGAAAAGCCCATTAACTCCGATGAAGAAGCTGTGGAATTTGCCAAGGTGGCAGGCTTCCCCATTATCTTAAAGGCAGCTGCTGGCGGCGGTGGCCGGGGGATGCGAATCGTCCGGGAGGAAAAGCACCTCCTCAAGGAATACCATTCGGCAGTCAGTGAGGCCACCAAGGCCTTTGGGGACGGCACCATTTTTGTGGAAAAATATCTGGAAGAGCCTAAGCATATCGAAGTGCAGATCCTAGGGGATAGCTACGGCAACGTGGTCCATCTCTTCGAGCGGGATTGCTCCATTCAGCGTCGTCATCAGAAGATCATTGAATTTACCCCATCCTTAGCCATCACTGAAGAGCAGCGCCAGGCCATTTGTAATGATGCCCTGCGTCTGGCCAAGGCAGTAAACTACCGCAGTGCGGGAACCATTGAATTCCTGGTGGACAAGCACGGGAACCACTATTTCATTGAAATGAATCCCCGGATTCAGGTGGAGCATACCGTTACGGAGCTGGTCACTGGCATCGACCTGGTCCAATCCCAGATTCTGGTGGCCCAGGGTTATCCCCTGGATTCCGATGAAGTTGGTGTTAAAAGCCAGGATCAAATCAGCACCCGGGGATATGCCATCCAGTGCCGGATTACTACAGAAAATCCGAAAATGCATTTTATGCCCGATACCGGAACCATCGATGTCTATCGGACAGCCAGTGGGGCAGGGATTCGATTAGATGGCGGTAATGGTTTTACAGGGGCAGAAATCACCCCCTACTACGACAGCCTCCTGGTGAAATCCACCGCTTACTCCCGGACCTTTAACGATACCCGGAGAAAAGCCCTGCGTGCCTTAAAGGAAATGCAGGTGGAAGGGGTGGAAACCAATAAGGATTTCCTGATTAATGTTCTGGAGCATGAAGAATTTAAAAAAGGAAATTGTGACACCAAATTTATCGACGATCATCCGGAGCTGTTCAACATCCAGGAAACCACCAGTCCGGAATACAATGCCATTCGCTATATTGGGAACATGGTGGTTAATGAAACCCTAGGTGAAAAACCAGATTTTGAAGAACCGGATATCCCAGTGATTCCTGAAGACGTGTCCTTAACAGGGACTAAACAGATCCTGGATGAAAACGGACCAGAAGGTCTGGTGGAGTGGATTCACAGTCAAAAACGACTGCTGGTGGGGGATACCACCATGCGGGATGCCCATCAGTCTCTGGTGGCCACCCGGGTGCGCAGCCGGGATATGATTAAGATTGCCAAAGAAACCGCCTACCTGGGTCGGGACCTCTTCGCCCTGGAAATGTGGGGGGGAGCGACCTTTGATGTGGCCTATAACTTCCTCAAGGAATCCCCCTGGCGTCGTCTGGATGAGCTGAGAAAGCGCATTCCTAATATCATGTTCCAAATGCTTCTTCGCGGGGCCAACGCTGTGGGCTATAAAAATTATCCCGACAACGTGGTACGGCAATTTATCCGGGAATCCGCCGCCAGCGGCATCGATGTTTTCCGGATTTTCGACTCCCTTAACTGGATGGAGGGCATGAAAGTCTCCATTGAAGAAGTCCTGAAGACGGGTAAGGTGGCCGAGGTGGCCATGTGCTATACCGGGGATGTCCTGGACACCAGCAAAACTAAGTACAACATGGACTATTACATCAAAATGGCCCATGAAATTGAAAAGACCGGGGCTCATATCCTGGCGATTAAGGATATGTCTGCGCTTTGTAAGCCAGTGGCAGCCCGGAACTTAATCCGAGCCTTGAAGGAAGAAGTCAATATGCCCGTCCGCTTCCACACCCACGACACCGCCGGTAACGGCGTGGCAGCCAATATTATGGCAGCGGTGGGTGGTGCAGACATCGTTGATGCCGCCTTCTCCGGAATGAGTGGACTGACGGCCCAGCCTTCCCTGAACTCCCTGGTGGCAGCCCTGGCCCATACCTCCCACGATACCGGGCTTAACGAGGACGACCTCCAGCAGCTCTCCGACTACTGGGCAGGCATCCGTCCCGTCTATAGTAAGTTTGAATCCGGGATGACCTCCAGCAGCACCGAAATCTACAAGCTGGAAATCCCTGGAGGTCAGTACTCTAACCTTAAGAGTCAGGTTGAAAGCTTTGGTCTGGGTCATAAGTTTAAGGATGTCAAGGAAATGTACCGGAAGGCTAATCTCTTGCTTGGGGATATTGTCAAGGTAACCCCATCATCCAAGGTGGTGGGTGATTTAGCCATCTTCATGGTCCAGAATGATTTAACCCCGGAAAATATCCTTCAAAAGGGTAAGGATTTGGCTTTCCCCAATTCCGTTGTGGATTTCTTTAAGGGAATGATCGGCCAGCCTGTGGGTGGCTTCGATCCCGATCTCCAGCGGATTGTATTAAAGGGTGTGGAACCCATCACCGTACGTCCAGGTTCCCTGCTGCCGGATGAAGACTTCGATGGCATCCGGGAAACCTTTAAGGAAGAATTCGGCATTGACCTGACGGATCGGGAAGTGCTGTCAGCAGCGCTGTACCCCAAGGTCTTTAAGGATTACGTTACCTTCTTCCAGGATTATGGTGATTTCATGCGGATGGACAGTCATGTCTTCTTCCACGGTCTTAAAGAAGGTGAAACCTCTGAGGTGGAAGTCGCCAAGGGGCGCCGTCATATCATCAAACTGGTTAAGGTCGGTATGCCTGATGATGAAGGCTTCCGCCCGGTGACCTTCGAAATTGATGGCTTCCGTCGCCAAATTTACATTGAAGACGTGCGCAGCCTCTCCTCCAAGCAGAAGAGCACCATGCTTAAGGCTGATCCTAAGAATAAAAAAGAAATTGGCTCACCCATCCCTGGGACTGTGTTAAAGGTTCTGGTGAACGAAGGGGATGTTGTGACTGAAAATCAAGCCCTAGTCATTGTTGAAGCGATGAAAATGGAAACCGAAATCGTCGCCTCCCAGGATGGTGTCATCAAGAAGATTACGGTAACTGAAGGACAAAAAGTTGAATCCGGAGAATTGATGGTGACCCTGGATTAAAACCTAAAAAATAAGACCAGCCTCTCGGTAGTCCCACCTGGGATTTCCGATTGAAGGCTGGTCTTATTTTTCGGTCTGAGTTTGCATGTTTGGTGGTCTCAGTCCCTTCTATAAGATGATTTAATTGAATGGTACAGGGAAGGTCATGATATCAAGGAGATGATTCTACTGAATTGTCCAATGGACCGGCCAGGCCAGTGGTTTCAACCTTCTTACGATTTCCGAAATTAGAAATGCTGTCCGAAGTATCCCCCGCTGCCGATTCGGTTATGGTCACGAATTCGATCATCTAAAGTTTTACCATTATCCCTATTCAATTAAGTACCTACAGTATAGCACGATTTGAATAAATGTAAACGGCTATCCTGTAAAGGAGTGTATCAAAATTGTAAAGATTTGGGATGAAGTTTTAGAAAATGTTTGATGGATTTTATGTGTCCTTAGTGTATAATTAAAGTATTACGAAGTTAGGAAAAATGACATATGGAAGAATTACTGGTTTATATTCAGTCGCGGGTGACCTTCGTCAATATCATCGAGGTTGCCATCATCGCGTTTTTTATATATGAAGTTTTGATGTGGATTCGGGGAACCCAGGCTGAACAAGTGGCGAAGGGTATCTTCGTCCTGTTAATCTTAGCACCTCTCAGTTCATGGCTGGGCTTTACTACCCTGTCCTATTTGCTGAACAATCTCTTTACCTGGGCCTTTATCATCTTTGTCGTTGTTTTTCAGCCGGAGCTTCGGTCGGCACTGGAGCAAATTGGAAATCGGGGGTTCTTCGATCGCTTCACCAAGACCAAGGAGAAAGTAAAAATCGAAAAGGACATCCGGGAGATTACTGAGGCTGTAGAACACCTTTCCGGCAGCCGGATTGGTGCCCTCATCGTCTGTGAAATGAACACCGGTTTAAACGACATCGTTGGGACAGGCATCGTTCTGAATTCGGACATCAGCACCGAGTTGTTGGAAAATATCTTTACCCCCAACCGCCCCCTCCACGACGGGGCAGTTATCATTGATTTAAAAAATGGAAAAATCCGGGCAGCGGGGTGTCTTCTGCCACTGACGGATAACCGAAAGCTGGATAGTGAATTGGGAACGAGGCATCGTGCCGGAATTGGTATTTCAGAAAAATCCGATGCCCTTACCATCATCGTCTCAGAGGAAACCGGCATCATTTCTTACACTGAGCGGGGTGGGATTACCCGGATGCTCACCAGTGAGGATTTGGAAATATTGTTGCAGGATCGCTTCACCAAGAATGAAGACGACGAGGAGGATGACAAAAAAGGGAGCATCTTCGGGAGGAAGCATGACGAATCAAAAGAAAAAGCATAAGGCGAATGAAAAAATAATTCGGATGGTGCTGGCTATCTGTGCGGCTATCGTGCTTTGGCTATACATTAACGGCAGCTCCATCGACCTGGTGACCCAGGACCTTAGCAGCATCCCGGTGACCTTTACCAACCTGAATGTGCTGGAAAGCAAAGGGCTGACCCTGAATGATAGCCGCAGCTACTACGTCAACCTGCGGGTGCGGGGGACAGAGAAAAACCTGGATAAGCTGGACCCCACAGAAATCTCAGCCCAGGTCGATTTAAAAGACATTGACGAGGCCGGAAATTATAATCCCGAAATCGTGATTCAGGGCTTATCCAACTCCGTTATTTTAGAGGAGGTCAAACCCGCCACCCTAAGCCTTCAAGTGGATCGCTTTAATGATAAAGATTTTTCCGTCACCGTGAACACCGACGGAAAGCCTGCAGATGATAACGCCGTGGTTTCCGCTACCACCGATGAGCAGGTGACCATCGACGGCACCAATGAGGATTTTGCAAAGGTTAAATCCGTGGTGGCCGTGGTCAATGTACAGGGCCTCACCGAGGACTCTATTCAATACGCCACAGTGAATGCCTACGATGAAAATGGTAACAAAATTACCGGATTGGATATCGAGCCCCGGGCTGTTCGGGTCAATATCATCATTGGCAAAACGAAAACCGTCAAGATCAAAGCCCCCTCAATCACCGGGGATGTGGCCACCGGGTATAAAGTGACGGGCGTCACGGTCACTCCGGATAATAAGCTCATTGGCGGCAAGCAATCCGCCCTGGATGCCCTCTCTGAGCTGTCCGTGGAGAACGTCGGTGTCACCGGAGCCACCACCAACGTCACCAAAGAAGTCAAGCTTAAGCTCCCCGATGGCGTCTATTTCATGGATGGCCAGGACTCTGTTACCGTCAGTGTCAACGTCGAAGAAGAGGTGGAAAAAAGCTACACTGTCGATTCCATTGAAACCCGAAACGTTGGTCAAGGCCTGGCTGTGGCTAAAATACAGGACTCCTCCGTCGTCGTCAAGATCAAAGGGACTGCCTCGGAGTTGTCAAAGATTAAGGGGACGGATATTTTAGCCTGGATTGACCTCTCCGGCAAAGCTGCCGGTAAATACGATATCCCCATCCAGATTAAAATTCCGACTGGCACCTTGGAAAGCGTATCACCGGATAAAACCTCGGTTACCTTAAATTAAAAGATAACGTACAAATCATTGAGCCTCGGTTCCTTTTGGGACTGGGGTTTTATTTTTTGTGTTTATGAGCCACTGTTTTTGCAGATACTATTCTTGAAAACCTAAGCTTTTCCGCTTATAATAGAATGATTAAGATCAATACATATAAAGGAGCGAAGGATAATGCCAAGACCAAAAGGAAGCAGAAATAGAGGAACTCGGGTAACGGTAAAAGTGAAGGCAGGGGCATCCATTGCCGAGCAATTGGCACAGGTTGGTGTGGAACTGGAAAAGCAAGAGGCGCTGATGGCGGCTCTGGGAGCGGATGTGGATAAACTGGCTGCATCATTGAAGGAGAAAAAGGCTGCTTACCGGATTGCAGGGCGGACAGTGGCGAAGCTGACCAAAGAAAAGGAAGCCCTGGCAGAGCAAGAGGCAGAGGCGGCCCGTGTGGCGGAAGTGGAAAAGCTGGCGGAGGCCATGCTATCCAGTGGGAAGTCCACAGACGAGATTATGGCCTTTTTAAACCAGGCGTAAAGTTTATATAAGGGAAGAGATATGGAATGACGCGTTTGCTGAATGTGCTGGTTCTTGTATGGCAGGATGTGCTCCGGGATTTTTTGCTTTACTTTCCCACAGGGGTGGTTATTGCCGTGGCGGTTTGTGTTGCCTATGCCATTGTGGTGACACGGCTGGGTCATGACAAGGTGCAGCTTAAGGCGTTAGTGGTTCTCTTTATATTGACGGTTTACGTGGTGGGGGTGCTGTATATCACCCTCCTTTCCCGCCGGGCCCAGGATTTAGATTATTATGATTTATCCTATTTGTTTATCACGGTGTCCCGATCCGTTTATTCCGTGGCTCAGATGGCAGAGAATGTTTTGCTGTTCTTTCCGCTGGGCTGTTTACTGCCAATGGCCCTGCCCCGGAAGTGGCGCAGGGCTTGGCTTATTGTGGGAGTGGGCTGTTTGTTCAGCGGGGCTATTGAGCTAATCCAGCTGGTGACCCACCGGGGAGCCTGTCAGATTTTTGATGTGATGATGAACACCGGTGGGACTTGGGTGGGGTATTTATGCTGGTGGTTGCTATCTCCCAAATCCTGCAAAGGATTTTCACCAAAAAACCACCGGGGGTTCTTGTAATGTTTCATTCTGTAAATTATAATGGAAACACCCCATAAAGGGGTGTAATTTTTTTCCAAGGAGGAATTAACTGTGGAAAGAGTCTACAATTTTTCTGCCGGCCCATCTGCTTTGCCGGTAGAGGTACTCGAACAAGCTGCGGCTGAAATGGTCAACTATCCTGGTGCGGGCATGTCCGTCATGGAAATGAGCCATCGTTCTGCGGCCTTTGCAGACATCCTGGCGGAAGCCAAGGCACTGTACAAGGAACTTATGGGCGTTCCGGACAATTATGAAATCCTGTTCTTACAGGGGGGGGCATCCACTCAATTCGCCATGGTGCCGCTGAACCTGATGAACAAGAATCATAAAGCAGACTATATCTTAACGGGGAACTGGGCCAAGAAGGCATTTCAGGAAGGCAGCCGCTATGGGGATGCCCAGGCCATTGCATCGTCTGCGGACAAAACCTTTAGCTACATTCCGAAGTACACCCCGGAAATGCTGCGTAAGGATGCGGATTATCTGCATATTTGTGTGAATAACACCATCTACGGCACACGTTTCCGTCCGGACAATCTGCCGGAAACTGGAGAGATTCCACTGATTGGGGACATGTCTTCCAACATTCTGTCAGAAGTGTACGATGTCAGTAAGTTTGGTGTCATTTACGCTGGAGCTCAGAAGAATATGGGGCCAGCCGGTGTCTGTGCCGTCATCATCCGCAAGGATCTGGTGGGGGATGCCATGGATTTCACACCGACCATGCTGAACTACGCTACCCATGTGGAAAATGATTCCTGCTTCAATACACCCCCTTGCTACAGCATCTATATCTGTAAGCTGGTATACGAATGGGTGAAGAAGAATGGCGGCGTGGCCGGCATGGAAGCCATTAACCGTGAAAAGGCAGCAAAGCTCTACAATTACCTGGATAACAGCGCTCTCTTCACCGGGACCGTGGTGGCAGAGGACCGCTCTCTGATGAATGTGCCCTTCATTACGGGGAATGCGGATTTGGATGCGAAGTTTGTGAAAGAATCCAAGGCCGCGGGCTTAGAAAACTTAAAGGGTCACCGCTCGGTTGGTGGGATGCGGGCTTCCATTTACAATGCCATGCCCATGGCAGGAGTGGACACCCTCATCGACTTTATGAAGAAGTTCGAAACAGAAAACAAATAATAACATCAGGCTGAACACCAGGACCGGATGGCCGGTCCACATAATTCGCGCGTAGGAGAGACTGGGTTGTATCGAAGTTGGCCAGATCTGCTGCGGCGTTATGAAAGGATAACTATTAAAATGAATTACAATATTAAGACCCTGAACAATATCTCTAAACGAGGTTTGAAGCTTTTAACGGAAAACTACCAGGTGGGGGATGACATTGAGAATCCCGATGCGATTTTGGTGCGCAGTGCCAAAATGCACGACATGGAGATCCCGGAAACGGTGAAGTTTATTGGACGTGCCGGGGCGGGTGTCAACAACATTCCCCTGGAAAAATGCTCAGAACAGGGCATTGTGGTCTGTAACTCACCTGGGGCCAATGCCAACGCCGTGAAGGAGTTGGTGGCCTGTGGGATGCTGATGTCCTCCCGTAAGGTGGTGGATGGTATCGAATGGGCCAAGGGCCTGACGGACAGCGAGGATGTCGGCGCTGACGTTGAATCCGGGAAAAAAGCATTTGCAGGGCCAGAACTGTACGGCAAAAAAATGGGAGTCATCGGCCTGGGTGCCATCGGTGTATTGGTGGCCAATATGGCGGTTGACTTTGGCATGAAGGTGTATGGGTATGACCCTTTTATCTCCATTAAACATGCCTGGGGGTTAAGCAGAAAAGTAAAACGGTCCTCCAGCATTGAAGCCGTATTTAAAAATTGTGACTATATTTCCATCCATATCCCATATATGGAACAGACGAAGGGCTTTGTCAATGCCGATTTACTGGCCAATTGCAATAAGAACCTGCGTCTGCTCAACTTTGCCCGTGGCGGCTTGGTGGATAACAAGGCTTTGGCGAAGGCTTTGGAAGAAGGCCGCCTGGCTGCCTACGTCACGGATTTTCCCAGTGCGGAAACCCTGGCGATGAAGAATGTCATCAATGTCCCCCATTTAGGAGCGTCGACGCCAGAAAGTGAAGAAAACTGTGCCACCATGGCGGTGGAAGAAATGCGGGATTTCTTAGAAAATGGGAACATTGTTAATTCGGTGAACTATCCGGATTGTACCATGGGTGAATGCAGCAGCGTACACCGCATCACCGTGGCCCATAAAAATATCCCTAATATGATTGGCCAGATTACCACCGTGCTGGCCAAGGAAAATATCAATATTTCGGATATGACCAATAAGAATAAGGGCGAATATGCCTATACCATGATCGACGTGGACAGTGAAGTGACCGATGTGGTGAAGCAGGAGCTGAAAGCGATCGAAGGCGTGACCCGGGTTCGGGTTCTGAAGTAGGCCCATTATGGCAACCATTAAACCCTTTAAGGCTGTCCGGCCTTACCCGGATAAGGCTGCAGATGTCGCAGCCTTACCCTACGATGTGTATAACCGTGAAGAAGCGGCAGCGGCAGCCCGGGGAAGGTACGACTCCTTCCTACGGGTGGACCGTCCGGAAACCACTATGGACCCCAGAATGGATCTATACGATCCGGCGGTGTACATTCAGGCAAAGAAGAACCTTCAGAAGCTCTTTGAGCGCAAGGCGATTTTTAAGGATACTGCCCCTTATTTGTACGTGTATGAGCTGATCATGGATGGGCGCAGCCAAACCGGCTTAGTGGCCTGTACCAGCATTGATGAATATTTAAATGATACCATCAAAAAGCATGAGCTCACCCGGGCAGATAAGGAGGCGGACCGAATTCGCCACGTAGATGCCCTGGATGCCAATACGGGTCCGATTTTCTTAACCTATCGCAGCCAAGCGGCCATTAACACCATTATTGATGGGGTGAAGGCAGAGGCACCGGTGTACGACTTTACCGCAGAGGATGGGGTAACCCATCGGGTATGGGTCATCGATGACGCAGATGCCATCACCACCTTGGTGGACGCCTTTGGCGGGGTAGACAGTCTGTATATTGCCGATGGCCATCATCGCAGTGCCTCTGCGGTAAAGGTTGGACTGAAGCGTCGGGAGGAAAATCCTGGCTATACAGGGGATGAGGCGTTTAACTATTTCTTATCCGTCCTCTTTCCCGACGAACAGCTGAAAATCATGGATTATAACCGTGTGGTAGCAGACTTGAATGGCATGACGCCAGAGGAATTTTTGGCGGCCATTTCAAATCAATTCGAGGTGGAAAAGGTGGGAACCACCCCGGTCCACCCCAGTGCCAAGGGAACCTTTGGAATGTTTTTGGGAGACACCTGGTACAAGCTGACGGCTAAGGAAGGCAGCTACGATGTCGAAGATCCGGTGAAGAGCCTGGATGTGGCCATTTTACAGGATAATCTGCTCATTCCCATTTTGGGGATTGAAGATATCCGGACGGATAAGCGCATCGACTTTGTCGGAGGGATTCGCGGCCTGGGCGAGCTTGAACGCCGGGTACAAACGGATATGGCCCTGGCCTTTTCCATGTATCCCACGGCGATTTCAGAGCTCATGGCCATTGCCGATGCCGGGCTGCTCATGCCCCCAAAATCCACCTGGTTTGAACCGAAACTGCGCAGTGGATTATTTATTCACACTTTATCTTAGGTCTTTTGCACCCTTTCATCGTATTTTACGGTGAAAGGGTTTTCTTTTTGCAGGGGGGTCGGTATAATGTAGAAAATTCTAGTAAATACGAAAAGGGGTATTCCATGAAAAAAAGACTGGGAATCTTAGGTATCCTTCTCTTGCTGGCCGTTTTGCTGGCAGGCTGTGGGAGTGGCGGAAGTGGAACTCTTTCCACCGAGGATGTGGGGACGAAAAAACCGACGGGTGAGAAGAGTAAGTGGGCGGTGTATTGGTATTGCTGCGGCAGCGACCTGGAAAGTGAGTACGGCGCTGCAACGGCAGACATTGAAGAAATGCTGGGTGCCAGCATTGGTCAAGAGGTCAAGGTAGTGATCCAAACCGGAGGGGCCGCCCAGTGGCAGAACGATGTCGTGGATGCGTCTAAAATTGAGCGTTACGAATTTGGAAGCGATGGCCTGAATTTAGTGGATCAGCAGCCCCAGGCGGATATGGGTGAAGCCGGGACCCTCCAGTCCTTTTTATCCTTCTGCCAGAAAAATTATCCGGCAGATAACACCATGCTGTTATTCTGGAACCACGGCGGCGGCAGCGTCTCTGGGGTCAGCTTTGATGAAAACTACGATTATGACAGCTTAACCTTAAAGGAGCTGGATACCGCCATTGGCAGCGTCTATGGCTCTGGGCAGAAGCTCAGCGTCATTGGAATGGACACCTGTTTGATGGCCACCCTGGACAATGCCAATATCATGAAGAAATATGCCAATTATCTGGTGGCCTCTGAGGAGCTGGAGCCTGGCAATGGTTGGGAATATACCAAGTGGCTCTCCGCCCTGGGTGAAAACCCGGATATCAGTGCAGTGGATTTAGGAAAGGCCATCTGTGATGCTTTTGTAGAGGGCTGTGAGGATGCCGGAACCAGCGACGAAATCACGCTGTCTGTCACGGATTTAAGCAAGGTAGATGCCCTGGTATCCGCTGTGGACAGCATGGGTACGGAGGTTCTCACCAAAGCGGCAGGGAACAGCAAGGTCGTGGGCCAGTTTGGCCGGAGCGCCCGGGCGGCTGAAAATTACGGCGGCAATAACGACGAGGACGGTTACACCAATATGGTGGATTTAGGGGATTTAATGAAGAACGCCGATGATCTCATTGCTGCCACGGATAAAAACGTGCTTTCTGCCCTGGAATCCGCAGTGGTGTACAAGGTGAACGGCCCCTACCGGAGCCAGGCCTCGGGTTTGTCCACCTACTACTCCTACGATGGGGATACCGACAGCCTGGCGGAGTATGCCCAGGTGGCAGCCAGCCCCAATTACACTCGGTTTATCCAGTACTCCCTGGGTGAGGATGTCTCAGCAGAGGTTTCCCAGTCCACGGGGGTAGCAGATGTTCAGACGGTCCAGGGCTTTAATCAGCAGCTGAATCTGAGTATCGATGGTGATGGCTATATCAACCTGAAGCTGGATCCTGCAGGATTAGATTCTGTATCCAGTGTGACCTTTGACCTCATCTACATGGATGAAGGGGCCAATGAAATGGTGTTTATGGGGACGGATAACGACATTGATGCCAACTGGGACACCGGCGTATTCAAAGACAATTTTCGGGGCGTCTGGGGGGCCATGGATGGTCAGTACGCCTATATGGAAATCACCTACGAGGGAGATGACTATAATCTGTACACCGTGCCCATCAAGCTCAATGGGGAAGAAACCAACATGACGGTTTCCTATAGCTTTAAAGATGAAAAATTCAAGATTTTAGGTGTCAGCGACGGGATTGATGAAAATACCGGGATGGCGGAACGAAGTCTGAAAGAGTTGAAAAAAGGCGATGAAATCATCCTGCTGTCCTATGCCATGAGCATGGATGACGGCAATGATGAGCTGTATGAATATGAATCTAAGCCCATCAAATACAAGGGGGATACTCAATTTGAAGAGGTGGAGCTGACCAATGGAGATTATGCCTATACCTTTAACGTCAAAGACACCACCGGGAAGACGGTTTCTTCGGATTACGCTTATATCAACTACAATGATGGGGATATTACCTCATCCCTTGAATAACGGCATATTGGATGCAATAAAAAGGTTCTATAATAAATGTTGGGGTGAGAACCACCTCAGCATTTATTATTTTTAAAAAAAATGAGCATGAGTGGTTCATATCCGTTAGAATAAAGCGACCAGACCATATTCAAGGAGGAACCATCATGCTCAATAAAGATTATACCAATGAATTACTCGGATTGGAAGGGGTAGAAGTAACGAAAATCGATAGAAAAGAGGCGGCCATTCACATCCATCTACAAATGGAGAGGAAACCCCATATCTGTCCGTCCTGTCATACCCAGACCACCTGTATCCATGATTATCGGACGCAAAAGGTGTTAGACGGCGCAATCCGTCATCAGGCGATGGTGCTGTTGATCC
>NZ_FNOU01000016.1 GCF_900107125.1 Eubacterium barkeri | reverse complement strand
AGGGTGAGGATAAAAAAGATTCACCCCGGACCCCAGGCGCTGACGAACAAAGGGAAAGTTCTCATTCGTCAGTGCGCAAAACCTTCGGTTTTGATAGGGTTTAAGGCCGGTTAGCTTTCTTGATTTGATGAAAATCGAAACCGCCATCCCGCAGGGGCAGCCAGGGTTCTCGTATTTTTATCATCACCCTTCCCTGGGTTTGTCGACAGTCTGAAAAGCCTGGGCTGGGCTTTCTTCCCTATTCATCGCATTTTAGCAGGCACCTGGGCAATTGTCGAACACAGACCCTGTACAGAATAATGGACAGCACCGCGGACAGGCCAAGAACAGCGCCACAGCCAGCCCAGGGACTCAGAAAGTAACCCATGCTACCGTCAAGCACCATTAGGATCACGGTGTAACACAGTCCAAAAAGCATGGTAAAAATAACATTCAGATTATTTTTCACCGCCCGTTGTGGGTTATCCCAATGCAGCAGGGGGCGGTGCATATCTATCAGCAGCCCAGTAAGCTGGATGGGCAGGGCACCGCCAATACCACAAAGGGTTGATAGGAGAATGACCTGTGGGCTGAGGCCCATCATAAAGCGCAGCATGATAAAGGTCATCACAATCCCCAAAGCCTGAATACAAAGGGCGGATGCACACCGCCCCATGACCTGAGCCCGGGGAGCAACGGGAATGATCCGAGTAATCCAGATCCCCTTCCCCTCCCGGGAAAAAGAAGTCGCCGTTGTAGCGGAGGTCGCTCCAAAGAATAAAAATACAAGGCTTAAGGCTAAAACCAAAAATTCCGGGTGCTGGGAAAGGAATTGGATGGCCTGTTCAATCTCGCCTCCTCTCCCCCCTTTAGCCATAAAAATCACAAAAATTAAGCATAAAGGAATGACAATTGCAATACTCACATTATTAAAGAAAAAAATCGGGGTTCGCAGCAGCAGGCGAAAATCCATCTGGAAGATCCGGAGGGCAGACCCCCGACGCCTTCCTAAAAGCCCGGCGAACCCTTTCTGGTTCTTTTGCCCCTTGGGTACAGCCGACATCCCCCCTTCCAACAGTCCTTTAATATAAAAGCGCTCACCAATCCATATGAGCAGGACAATACTTCCCACCGACAGACCAAGGACTCCTACCAGGCAGGCCAGGGATATGAGCCCCTCTCCCATTAACGCCCGGGCGGCCAGGTAAGCCGGTGGAAAAATTCGAATAATACTGTCAAGAAGCACCCTGTTATTTTCAAGAACCTGTGCCAGCATTTCGGTGAGCTGACGCTCATCCATACTGGATGCGGCACTCCCCAGGGTAAATTGAACCCCCAGAATAAGGGCTAAAAAGGCAAACATCATCACAACTGAGATGACATCCTTCTTCCCTTTTAGATTCCCTGCACCAAGGATCACCATCATCAGTGCTGCCTCCAGGGCGATGGGCAATATTGGTAATGCCATAACCAACAAAAAAGCAGCGGGCAGATACCAAAGCCAAAAGACGCCCTGGGCGGCCCCCCAAATAATGAGTGGCGGCACCATGATGAGAATGCTAAAAACATATTCCCAAAGCAGTACACAGCAAAGCTTCGCCAGAATGATCTCCCTGGGACGGATTGGGAGGGAAAGCAGCTGGGTAACGCCTTTAGAAAAATAAAACTCTGACAAGACCCAGGCAATACCGAAAACAAGCACCAGGATTGAAGCCATGGCATAAAAAAGACCAATATACCCCAGGGTTTGTCCAATGGCAGCCATACTGACATAAAGGGCCCCTGCAAAAGCAAAATAGACGATTAGAGCCGGCAGACACAGCAGGGGGACACCAACCATTAAAAAAATCTGTTTTGTAAAAGCCCGTTTATCATTCTGCCTGTTATACTCCAGCATAGAAATCCCCAGCTGGTTGCGCAGCAGTAGACCGGTGAGCAGTATCATTCGTTTCATTCGGTTAGCTCCAGGAAAATTTCTTCCAGGGATTCATCCTTGCCAGCGCCTCCCCGGATTTCATCCATGGTCCCCAGGGCGATGAGGCGCCCATGGTGAATAATGGCAATACGATCACATATTTTTTCAGCGACGTCCAGCACATGGGTGGAAAAGAACACCGAATGCCCCTGGGCACACAGCTCAGCCATGATCTTCTTCAGCTCAAAGGAGGATTTAGGGTCCAGGCCCACCATGGGTTCATCCAGAATGAACAGCCTGGGATTATGAATCAGCGCTCCAATGAGGGCAATTTTCTGCTTCATTCCATGGGAGTAGGCCGCAATAGGCGCCGCCACATCCCCCTTTAAATCAAAAATATCCAGGTAACGGGCTGCCCGCTCCTTAAACTCCCCATCCGGCACCCTGTAAACATCGGCCATGAATCGCAGATACTCGTTCCCACGGATTTTTTCAAAAAGCTCCGGATTATCCGGCACATAGCTGAATTTTTCCTTTGCCCCCATGGGATCCTGCTGATTATCCACACCATCAATGATAATGCGTCCGGTATCCGGGGAAAGCAGGGAGGCAATCATCTTAATGGTGGTGGTCTTTCCGGCCCCATTGGGCCCTACAAATCCAAAAATTTCTCCATCCCGAACAGTAAAACACAAATCGTCCACGGCTTTTTGAGATTTATTACCATAGGTCTTTGATAAGTTTTCAATTGTCAGCATAATAGTTCCTTTCCATACGAATCCAAGTGATCTGATTCCCCATTATTATACCATCTCAACTAAAAAAAGATATGGAGCCGCAGTTGATTCTGCAGTGCCATATCTCTTGTTATTCAACTTTTAATCTTAATATTCAACCGGGTCATCCACATAATCGAAAATCGCATTTTTAAAGCTTTCCGCTGCGGAACGGCATTGGGACTGGGAGCCGGTAAAGATCCCGCCACACAGGTTGGAATGGGTTGGGCTGCCTAAATACTGAACCAATTCCACGTCGGCATAATCCGTCATTTCATCAATCCCTGCAACACCATAAATCGCCGGAGCCAAAAGGTAAACAATGGACGAACCCTGGGGCAGATTGTAGGCCTTGGCAAAATAACGGCCGATTTTAGACACACACTCGGAATAAAGCACCACGCTGTCATCCTCACTGATACTATATAAAGAAGCCTGCTCTTCCACAAACTCCCGAACATAGCGCAGCCCCCGCTGGACATCCGATACCGTCGGGCCTGTAATCATACCGAAGGTCTGGCCATCATTCATCTTACCGCTGCCACCATAGGTGGAATAAATCTTCGCCACTTCGATGTTGGCCATCTTGGTGGCATCGTCAGCGGCCACATAACCCACACCATCACACGCAGTGGTGAAAAGGCCCATATCCACATAGCCTTCAGGTAATTCATAATCATCGATCATAAAATCATTAACGGCGGTGAGCAATCGGCTGACCAATACCTTTCCTGAAACTTTATCACCAATCATTGGGGAGTCCTCCTTATAATTCAAATTCTAGTTTATAGTCATAATAATTAACATTATCATACCAGCATTTTCGTGAAATATCAAGAAACAAAATTATTCTTTCTGCAGACAATCCGAAAGCCGGGCGAAATCTTCTCCGGTAAGGCGCTCGGCCCGAACCCCAGGATCAATATTCGCAGCCTCTAAAGCCTTCGTGAGTCTTTCCTTATCGTAACCGGTATTGGCGCACAGGCTATTGATCAGTGTCTTCCGTCGATTTAAAAAAGCGGCTTTAACAATGCGGAAAAACAGTTCCTTATCCTCGGGGGTCACCGAAGGTGCCTGGCGTTTTTCCAGGGTGATGACCACAGAGTCTACCTTAGGTCGAGGCATGAAAACACCAGCAGGCACATAAAATGCCACCTGGGGCTTGACATAATACTGGCAGGCGATGGTTAGGGATCCGTAGGCCTTAGTTCCTGGCTGGGCGCAGATCCGCTCTCCAACCTCCTTCTGAATTAAAAAAGACATCCGCTCCACCGGAAGGTCCGACTCTAAAAATCCCATGATAATGGGTGTCGTCACGTAGTAGGGGAGATTCGCCACGATTTTTAAAGACATTCCCCGGGCCAACTCCTGGGCCACCAAGGCGGCCACATCGGTCTTTAAAATATCCCCACAAATCACTGAAACATTGGGGCAATCTGCCAGGGTTTCTTCCAATACCGGAATCAGTTTTTTATCAATTTCTACAGCGTAGACCTTTCCCGCCTCCCGGGCAAGGACCTGGGTCATGGTGCCGATACCCGGCCCCACCTCCAGCACAATATCCTCCTTGGTCAGTTGTCCCGCCGCCACAATCTTTTCAACCATGTTGGCGTCGATTAGAAAGTTTTGCCCAAACCGTTTGTTAAAATGCAAATCATATTTCTTCAGTAAACCCTCGATGGTCCTGGGTGATGTGAGCTTTTCCACTTTTGTCCTCCTCTAAATAGACCATCAGGTCCGCTTTCGTATTTTTTTCTGGATGCCGATATACCCATTTTAAGGCAGTATCCAGGGCCCTGGCAATGGCGCTGCCCTCATAGCCAAGGGCCTTGATATCCTCGCCCTTTACCGCAAGGTCTGCCCGCACCAGGGCATCCCCCCGGGCTTTAATCACCTCAAAGGCGGCACGGTTCTCAGCGGCCTCCCCCATCCATTTGGGGTTGTTCTCCCACTGGGCCTGACCCTGCTGGAGACAAAGAAGCCGGTCGAAATCTGCCACCCCAATATCTGCAATAGCGCCTTTAAAAGCCACCATATCCCCAGACTTTACAAAAAAATGGCGGCTCAAAGCAATTACCCGGGCCATGATCGCCTTGGGATAACGCATACAGGAAAAAAATTCCAGACGTTCCACTGGAGTCATGGGAACCGCCAGAATGGTCAGGCGCATGACCAAATCCCTGGGGACATAGGCCATAATCTCAAAACTCTCAATTAAATGGTAATCCCGTTGACGTTTGGTAAAGGCCGGAATGGTCCGGCGCAACAGAGTCGTCATCAAATCCGTTCGCACCAGCAGGTATCCCCCCCAAGTGACCTTCTCTGCCAGAAGTATCCGATCAAATTCCTCCCGCAGGCGTTCCATGCTAACGCCATCAATGGCAGGATTCGCATGGATCGCCTCCCGGGTAGGGGCTGCAATTTCCATGGCTTTCTCCGCAGCCAGGCGGATGGCACGCCATTTGCGCAGCTGATCCTCCTGGAAGCGATCATCCGGATTTCCGATGCACCGCAATATGCCCTTTTCTAAATCCTCAAGGCCACCAACATAATCGTAAAGGACGCCCTGCCCATCCACAACCAGGGCATTGATGGTAAAATCCCGGCGGATAACATCCTCCCGGATATCATCAGTAAAGGCCACAGCCACCGGGTGGCGTCCATCCTGATAGGCCGTATCCCTCCTAAAGGTGGTAATTTCGTAAACTTCTCCCTCCAGCACCACCCCAATGGTTCCGAAGCGCTTTCCTTTATTGATGGTATGGGGAAACCACACCTCCATTTCCTCGGGCAAAGCATCAGTGGTCAAATCGATATCTCCAGGGGGAATCCCCAACAAGCAGTCACGCACCGCTCCACCGACGATGTAAAGCTGCCTGCCCCGGGCATAGAAAACCTCAAACAGCTGTTTCAGAGCATCCTTTATCATCTTTACTCCTCACGATTTCCAAGATTTCCTCCAGAGAGGAGGCCGTGTAGGTGGGATTACAGCGCTCTAAGGCCGCCAGGGTATTATACCCCCAGTCCACAGCGACTACATCCACCCCAGCCCGGTGACAGGCTTCAATATCCCGGGTTTCATCGCCGATATACAGAATCTCGGATAGCTCCAGCTTGTATTTCTTGGCAACCTTTTTTATTTTTTTCTCCTTGGATAAAAGGGAGGAACATACCACAAAATCAAAGCAATCGGTGATGGCATAATTCTTCAAAAAAGCATTGACAGTCTTCTTGACATTCGACGTTAAAATTCCCCGGATTTCCGTTTCTGACTCCAGGGCTGTCATGAAGTCCCGGAGATGGGGCTTAAAGGCCTTAATGGAATCCTTCTCCTCCCGGAGGCGCCGCTGCCCTTCCCGAAGGACCCGGGGCAAACGGTAGAAGGGAATATCCACAATTTCCATAATGTCCGCAATATTGAGCTCCTTGATGTGCTGGAGCTCCTCATGGGTAACCTTCCGATATTTATATTTTTCCGCCATATCATTGTACAATTGAAAGACCTGCTGTTCTGTATCTGCCAAGGTCCCATCAAAGTCAAAGATAATACATTTATAAGCCATATTCTCTCCAAAATTTCAAAGTTCACTTTCCTCTTTTTCTATTGTCCAATGGACACATTCATTTTTCAACCTTTTTATGGTAGAATAATATTATCATATTTCTAGATTAAAGTTGCATGAAAATTAGGTTTTTTCTCTGAAAGCATTGACCTGGACCAAAATGAATGTTAGACTATCATCACGCACTTTATTACGGTAACGTAACAAAGAGGAGGATACTATGTTAACAAATTATACTATTGAAGGGTTTGAGAATATCCAATATCAAGGCTTTCTGGCCCTTCAAAAAATCGAAAATAAGCTGAGCCATTTGTTCAGTCTGTACGGCTACCACCAGGTCTCCACGCCCACCTTTGAGGCCTATGACCTACTGGCCCCAGAGGACGCCATTCCCAGTGACGAGCTCTTCAAGCTGGTCAATCATCAGGGAAAGGTTCTGGCCCTTAAGCCGGATGCCACTCTGCCCATTGCCCGCATGGCCGCCATCAACCATCACGATTCCCAGGAAATCATTAAATTTTGCTACCGCACCAATATCTATCGGAATTTCGCTTCTCCGGATATTGTGAAAAAGGAAATTACCCAGATGGGGGTGGAATATTTCGGCAATGCCATGCCGGAATGTGATGGTGAAATCATCGCTCTGGCCATCTCCTCCCTGCTGGTAAACGGCATTGAAGATATCCACATCGATATGGGGCACGTCGGCTTTATTGGCCAGCTTTTTGATGCCATTGGACTTACCGGGGACAAACGCACCCGGCTTTTAAATCTCATCGAAACGAAAAACCTCGGTGATATCCGGGATTTTCTATCCGACGAGCCCTATGACGACGCCACCGTGGAAACCATCCTGAAAATGCCCCTGCTCTACGGGGACCCCCAGGAGGTTTTCTCAGAAATGGACGGCCTCTGTCTGACCGATGGTATGCGCTCTGTCGTCTCCCAGCTCCGTGCCATTTACAAGCATTTGGAAATCATTGGCCTCGCCCAATACATCACCTTCGATTTAGGCTTCACCAGCCGGATGAATTATTACACTGACCTGATTTTCAAGGTCTACGTCAACGGCTGGGGAGAGCCCGTCATTGGCGGTGGACGCTATGATAATCTTTCTGCCCGGTTTGGTATTGACCGGCCGGCCTGTGGCTTTGCCATCGATATCCTCCAACTCATGGATTATATGGAACAAAATGATCTTCTGCCGGCGGACACCACCAGCCGTACTGTCATTTTATACGATCCCGGAGATAAATGCCAGGCCTTCGACACCGCCGATACCCTCCGTTCCCAGGGCTGTTCCACCGAGGTTTTCCAGGTCTCTGACACCTCCCTGACAACGAAGGCACAGCTCCAGCACAATCAAATGTATGAAGGCGCCAGCTTTTATTATATCAGCGGCGGCAAAACCTTTCAGTTTAAGGACGATGCCTTTAAGCCCATTGCATGTATTACAGAAGGGATGGTGGACTGATGACCATACGTTTTGCCCTGGCCAAGGGCCGAGTCGCTAAAAAAGCCATTGCACTCCTTACCGAGATCGGCTATTGCTTTGAGGATTATACCCCGGAAAGCCGGAAATTAATCTTTCAGGATACCTCCGGTGCCATTGAATTCTTTTTGGTAAAATCTCCGGATGTGGGCACCTATGTTGAAAAGGGTGCCGCAGATATCGGCATCGTTGGCCGGGATGTCTTGATGGAACACCCCGCCAATGTCTACGAGCTGTTAAACCTGAATATCGGACAATGCAAGATGTGCGTGGCCGGTTATGCCGATACCCATATCCAATTCGACAAAAAGCTGGTGGTGGGGACAAAATATCCGGGTATTGCCAAACAATATTTTAATTCCATAGACCAGCCCATCGATCTGATCATGATCAACGGTTCGGTGGAGCTGGCCCCCATTCTTGGACTTTCCGACTGTATTGTAGATATTGTGGAAAGCGGCAGCACCCTGAAGGAAAATGGCCTGGTGGTGCTTCAGGAGATTTGCGATATCAGCTCAAGGCTCATTGTCAACCAAGTCAGTTTAAAGATTAAGCGGCGGGAAATCGAGCCCATTATCGATCGGTTTTCAGCCATCGCCCAATAGGAGGTTTGAATGAAAACATACACATACACCGAAGCCGCCCCCTCCCTCAACCGCCTGCTGAAGCGGGATGAAGGGGAAAACACGGAAATCCGGGATACTGTCCTCGCCATCATCGACGAAGTTAAGGCCCGGGGGGACGTTGCATTATTGGACTATACCGAAAAATTTGACGGGTGCCGCCTGGATTCTCTGGCCGTCACCCCAGAGGAAATTGAAGAAGCCTTCACCGCCGTGGGCCCGGAAATGATTGCCATTATGGAGGAGGCCGCCCAAAATATCCGGTCCTTCCACGAAAAGCAGCTGGAAACCACCTGGACCTACAGCCCGGGCCCGGGCATCACCCTGGGTCAGCACATCACTGCCCTGGAACGGGTGGGCCTTTATGTCCCCGGAGGAAAGGCGGCTTACCCCTCCACCGTCCTTATGGACAGCATTCCCGCCATTGTCGCTGGGGTGGATTCCCTAGTGATGGTAACCCCACCGGGAGCCGACGGTAAAATCAACCCCCATATTCTGGCTGCGGCTAAAATTGCGGGTGTGACGGAAATTTTAAAGGTCGGTGGCGCCCAGGCCATCGCTGCCCTGGCCTTTGGCACCGAATCGGTGAAGCCCGTTAATAAAATTGTGGGCCCGGGCAATATCTTCGTAGCCACCGCCAAGAAGGAAGTCTTTGGGGTGGTGGATATCGATATGATTGCCGGTCCCAGCGAAGTTCTTATCCTGGCCGATGGCAATGCCAATCCGGTTTTTGCAGCGGCAGACCTCCTCTCCCAGGCGGAGCATGATGAAATGGCCATGCCCATCCTGGTGACTACCTCCCGGGCCTTTGGTGAAGCCGTAGAAGCCGAAATCACACGACAGATTGATGCAGACCTTAGCCGGAAGGCCATCGCCCGGAAGTCCGTTTCGGGCTACGGTTTTATCTTTGTCTGTGAGAATTTGGACCAGGCCTTTGAGCTGTCCAACGCCATCGCTCCGGAGCATATGGAAATTCTCCTTCCGGATGCCATGGATTATCTTAATCGAGTGCGCAATGCCGGTGCAATCTTCCTGGGGTCCTACACCCCTGAACCCTTGGGCGATTACTTTGCCGGCCCCAACCACACCCTGCCCACCTCTGGGACCGCTAAGTTCTCCTCTCCCCTGGGGGTTTATGATTTTACCAAACGTTCCAGTATTCTAAGCTATTCCGAAGCTGCCCTTAAAAAGGATTATCAAAAAATTGCAGCCTTTGCCCGCTCCGAAGGGCTGGACGCCCACGCCAAATCTGTAGAAAGGCGGTTTGAGTAAAATGAAAAAGGATTATACCCGCCCCTGTGTCCAAAAACTGGAAGCCTACCAAGTGGAGCCTCCCCAATACGACATTATCCTCAATGCCAATGAAAATCCCTGGGATTTTCCCGACGACTTGAAAAAAGAACTTTGTGAGACCATTATGGCGACGCATCTTAACCGCTATCCCGATGCCTGCTTTACGGAGCTTAGGGAATTACTCTCAGATTACACCGGTATTGCCCCGGACCAGCTCATTGCCGGCTGTGGCTCTGATGAAATCATCAATATGATTTGCCAGTCCTTTGTGAACACCGGCGACACCATCGTCTCCCACGCCCCTTCCTTTTCCATGTACGAAATCTGGAGCACCATTGGAGACGCCCCCTTCTTATGGGTGCCGGATAAAGAAGACCACTTCCCAGATGTTTCTGCCATCATCGCCACAGCGATCGAAAAAAATGCCAAGGTCATCTATCTGTGCAATCCCAATAATCCCACGGGCTACCTCTTCCCACGGCACGATATCATCCAGATTCTGGAAGAAACCGGAGCCCTGGTGGTCCTGGATGAAGCCTATATCGAATTTAAGGAGGGCGAAAGCCATATTGATTTAGTCGATTATTATCCCAACCTATTGGTCATGCGCACCCTCTCCAAGGCCTTTGGTCTGGCCGGGATCCGCTGCGGCTACTGTGCTGGGAGCAAAGCCCTCATCGATGTCATGTACAAGGTAAAATCCCCCTATAATCTCAACACCCTCACCCAGCAAACGGCCATTAGTGCCCTTCGGCACCGGGACAAGCTGCTGGGTCGCCTAAAAACCCTGGGGGTCGAACGCCGGAAGATGTATAAGGCCCTCCTGGCCCTCCCCATCGAGAAGGTTTATCCCACCGCTGCCAATTTCATCTATTTTGAAACTGCCAAGGCTCCGGCAATCTACAAAGCCATGAAGGAAGCCAACATCCTCATTAAGCATTTTCGTTCAAAGAAGGGCCAGCCAGAAGCCATCCGCTTAACCATTGGCTCCCCGGAAGAAAACAAAGGGGTTTTAGATATTCTAAGGGAGGTATATAGTCATGACGCGTAAAATCAGCCTAAGCCGGGAAACCGCCGAAACCCAAATTGCCCTGACCCTGGATCTGGATGGAACGGGCCAATGTACCGTGGAAACCGGCGTTCCCTTTTTTGACCACATGATGGTCCTTTTTACCAAGCACGGTCATTTTGACTTAAACCTTTCTGCCACCGGTGATGGGGTGGATAACCACCATGCTTTGGAGGATATCGGTATCCTGCTGGGTCAGGCCTTCGCCAAAGCACTGGGCGATAAGGCTGGCATCAATCGCTATGCCTTTCAGTTCACCCCCATGGATGAGGCCCTGTGCCGCATCTGTATCGACATCAGCGGTCGTGCCACCTTGGTTTGGGATGTCCCCCTTACCCGGGAATACATCGGTGATTTTGAAACGGAGATGCTGGAAGAATTTTTCATCGCCTTCACCCACAATGCCAGGATGACCATCCATGTCACCTCCCTCTATGGCCGGAACAACCATCATATCGTTGAGGGTATCTTTAAAGGCTTTGGCCGAACCCTCAAGGAGGCCGTCACCCTGGACCCTGAAAACCCAGGAATTCCCAGCACCAAGGGAATCATCGAATAAAGCAGACAGGAGCAGATTATGATTGCCATTATTGACTACGATGTTGGAAACTTGAAAAATGTTCATACCGCCCTAAAGGATGTGGGACTTAGCAGCGTCATCACCCGGAACCCCCAGGTGATGGACGATGCCGATGCCATCATCCTCCCCGGTGTTGGGGCCTTTGCCGATGCCATGAAAAACCTGGATGCCTACAACCTGCTCTCCCCACTGAACCGAAATGTGGCCTCGGGCAAAATCCTCATGGGGATTTGCCTGGGGATGCAGGTCCTCTTCGATAAAAGCTATGAGGATGGTGAAAATGGGGGCTTAGGGTATATTCCCGGTGAGGTGGTCCGCTTTGATGCCCCGGGGCTTAAAATCCCCCATATGGGTTGGAATAACCTGACCATTAATCGGGAAGACCCCATCGCCTGGGGCCTCACCCCAGAGGATTATGTCTATTTCGTCCATTCCTACTACGCCATCCCCCAAAATTTTGAGGATGTGGTGGCCTATGCCGACTATTCCGCTAAGGTCCCCGGTATCGTCAGACGGGATAATGTCATCGGAATGCAGTTCCACCCTGAAAAAAGTGCCGGAGTGGGAAGGAAGCTATTGCAAAATTTTAAGGAGTGTATCAAATGATCGTATTACCCGCTATCGATATTAAAAACGGACAATGCGTCCGTTTGCAGCAAGGTGTTAAAGATGCCGAAACCGTCTATTTTAAGGACCCTGTCGAAGTGGCAATGCGCTTCCAGGACCAGGGAGCCGAATACCTGCACCTGGTGGATTTAGATGGTGCCTTTGAGGGGAAGCCTAAAAATCTAAAGACCATTCAAAGCATTGTGGAGGCTTTGAATATTCCCATCGAGCTGGGTGGCGGCATCCGCAATCTGGAAATCGCCGAAATGTACATGGATATCGGGGTGTCCCGAATTATCATTGGTACCCAGGCCATTAAGGACTTCGCCTTCATCGAAAAGCTCATTAATCTCTATGACGACGCAATCTGCGTCTCCATCGATGCCAAGGACGGCATGGTCTGCACCGAGGGATGGGTGGAAAGCAGTGATATGGAAGCCCTGGAGCTGGCCACCAAGCTCGAAAAAATCGGCCTCTCCACCTTGGTATACACCGATATTTCCAAGGACGGTATGATGACCGGCCCTAATTTTGAGATGCTAAGGGTGTTGAACGCCCATCTCCAGATGGATATCATCGCCTCTGGGGGCATTGCCTCCACCGCCCATCTCGACCGCCTGGCCGCCATGGATCTCTATGGTGCTATCACCGGAAAGGCCATTTATGAAGGCACCATCGATTTAGCCGCCTACCTTAAGGGGGCCCCTTCATGCTGACCAAACGCCTGATCCCTTGCCTGGACGTGGACCACGGCCGGGTGGTCAAGGGAAAAAAATTCAAAGACATCCAGGATGTTGCCGATCCCATTGAGCTGGGACGGTACTATTCTGAACAGGGGGCCGATGAACTGGTTTTCTATGATATCACCGCCTCCTACGAAGAGCGGGACATCTTCCTCAATATCGTCGAAGGGGTGGCCGAGGCCATTCGGATTCCCTTTACCATTGGCGGCGGCATCAGCAAGGTCGAGGACTTTCGTAAGGTCCTCATGGCTGGTGCCGACAAGGTTTCCGTCAATTCCTCAGCCGTCCGGAATCCCCAGCTCATTCGGGATGCAGCCCTGAAATTCGGCAACCAATGCGTCGTCCTTTCCATCGATGCCAAACGAAATGCCGCCGGCTCCTGGGATGTCTATGTTAAGGGGGGCCGGGAAAACACCGGTATTGACGCCATTGCCTGGGCTGTGCAGGGCCAGGCTTTAGGCGCTGGGGAAATCTGTATTAACTCCATCGATACCGACGGGGTGAAACAGGGCTATGACCTGGAGCTCAACCGCCTTTTGTCTGAAACCCTCACCATTCCCGTCATCGCCTCCGGCGGTGCCGGAAAGCCCAAGGATTTTGCAGATGTCCTCAAGGTCGGTGCCGATGCTGCCCTGGCTGCCTCGGTATTCCATTATAAGGAAATCCCCATCCCTGATTTAAAGGATTATTTAGGAACCCAGGGCCTGGCCATGCGTCCGGTCCAACGGTAATGTACGATTTTACAAAAGAAAGAAGAATGAAATTGAAACTTGAAGACATTGAACTGAAATACAACGATGCGGGGCTGATTCCCGCCATTGTCCAGGATTATCGCACCCGGGAGGTGCTCATGATGGCCTGGATGAATGAAGACGCCTTAAAACGCACCCTGGCAACAAAGAAAGCCACCTTCTGGAGCCGCAGCCGAGGGGAATTGTGGATAAAGGGTGAAACCTCCGGCAATATCCAGCAGGTCGTCTCCATCGATTATGACTGCGATGGCGATACCCTGCTCCTCCAGGTCCTCCCCGCTGGTCCCGCCTGCCATACCGGCCATACCAGCTGCTTTTACCGCAACCTGATGATCGACGATGCTGCAAACAAGGGAAATATCACTATTCTCCACGACCTGGCCGCACAAATTAAAGAGCGTCGGGAGAATCCCGTGGAGGGCTCCTATACCAACTACCTTTTCCGGGAAGGAGTAGATAAAATTTGTAAAAAAATTGGTGAAGAGTCCGCGGAAACCATCATCGCCGCCAAGAATAACGATCCCGAGGAGCTGCGTTACGAAGCCTCGGACCTCCTCTACCATTTAGCGGTTTTGCTCAACAACCAAGGCGTCACCTACGATGAGCTCTTTGAAGTCTTGACAAAACGCCATACCAATAGGCGTAAACGGGAATACTAAGCCAACGCATAAAGGGACTGCCCTGGGAGTACTTACCCCCGGGACAATCCCTTATTTTTAAGTAAACGACAAATTTAGCGGCATCCACTAGACTTCAATGGGTGCCCGTTCATTGAACAGATAGCCCAAAATCGCCATCAATGCCACCATATCCAGAGTGACCGCCATGGCAAATAACGGCTGCCACCACCCCACCATGAAAAACACCCCTCCAATTGCGACAAAAACCATGGAATAGATCAGAGCCTTTTTTCGATTAAGGGCCTTTTGCTCCTCCGTCAGGGGCTTATCGATATGCATGACAGGAGTCAGGGACCAGGCTGTTATCAGATAGAATAAAAAGCTTCCCAGGCTGCCAATGACATAATAATCCGAGGGTACCCCTCTCATAATCAGAAGATAGGCTACAAAGACAATCATGGTCTTGATGAAGCATCCCTTCCGGGTTTTTGCATGATAAATCCCAACAAGCCGAACAAGGGACAAGTAGATAACGCAGAAAATGAGGGCATTTAGTAACGCCTGGGTGAACGCTGCAATCGTGGCAATGACCACAAGATTGATGAGTACGAAGATTAACTCCTCAAAGCCAAAGGCAATGGCTTCACGGTTTTTTTCCTTAAGTACCCCTTCCCGGCAACACACCGCCGCCATCTGCTGGCCCCATTGTTTAATCATAATTCATCAATGAAAAAATCTTTTGCACCTTCCGGTAACTTAGGTTGGTGGGAAATAAAAAAACACGTATCTGAATTCTGGGCCAACAGAACGACTAAAGCAGAGAGCCAACAGGCATGTTTCAAAACGGCTGCTTTTAAACTTTTCAATTTCATAATAACCTCCCGATGGTCAATATTTTAAATCTATTTTATCACCTTTTTCTAAAAAGCCAACCCCCTTGCCTAATCGTAAAGTTTTTCGTCATAATGAATTGAATTTTTTAGATTTCCTGGTTATAATTTAAGAAAAAGAAAAGTTTGGAGTTTCTAATGCTATTTTTGACCATTGCCCTTTGTCTAAAAACCTATGTCACCTTTTTGGGATTTGATGTACTCTGTCAGCCGAAGAGTATTCGTAATAGTATTTTTCCCTATCTCTTCATGCTCCTGGTCTCCATTGGGTTAGCCCAATCTTTGTTTTATTTACAGGCTCACGCTGTATTATCCCTCATCGTCAGTATTGGTGATATACTATTAATCACTCTGTTTTATCGATGTTCATTAACGCAAAGGCTCCTCTTTTCATTGGCAATCATTATTATTACTTCAGTTGCAGAATTTCTTTCAGCCCTTGTCCTCAATGTACTCAATATCTCTATGACTTATTTTTTCACCAACGTGGAAAACACTTATACGGTCATTCAGGTTCTGCTGACCAGTGTCATCTTTTTTATGCTCATTTCCTTTATTCGTGTGACCAAAGAACGGAAGGGACTCCTCTCTAAGAATATTCTCCTTGTCTTTTATCCGATTTGTTCTTTGTGTATCTTAACACTTTTAATGTGGGCAATATTCCGAAATGGCTCAGAGACCGTTTCCTATGCTCTCTGTTTTATTATTATTATCCTGGTCTTTATATCAAACCTTCTTCTGATCAACATCATCAATCATACCATTGACTCTGAGCTGGACAAACAACGTAACCAATTTTTAGAAAAAACCATTGAAACACAGCGCCTTCACCAGGCGGATATGCTCCAATCTCAAAATGAAATCCGACGCATTCGCCATGATTTAAACGCCAGTCTCTCCCATTTGTCCGGACTGATAAAAGCTGGAAAATTAGCTGAATGTAACGATTTAATCAGCACTCTCACCCATACTGTTACAGAACAGGATTATTTAGCCCTTACCGGCTATCCAGGGCTGGATGCCGTCCTGTCCACTAAAATCCGAAACGCTAAAAACAAAGGTATCCTGATCAACACACTCATTACGCTTCCCGAACAAGAAAATAATCAGATTGATGAGCTGGATTTGTCCTTTATTTGCGCCAATATTTTAGATAATGCCATCGAAGCCACCGAGCATTGCGCCATCACGGATCCAGCCATCACTTTCAAAATATCCTTTGATGCTAAACTCAAAACACTGTACATTACTTGTCAAAACCCGACAATTAATGAAAGTCTAACCAAAACCACCAAGGCCGACCAAAGGAACCACGGTTTTGGCCTGTCCACCATCCGCCAGATCGCCAAAGGTTATGGAGGGACAGTAAACTGTCAGATTGAGGATGGGTGGTTTTTGATTGTGGTGGGGATGCCGGAATGAAAACTGTAAACTACAGCACTGGCAACAACACCCGCACCATAAACCATCCATCCCGGGCATCAAAATCAATGCTCCCCCCGTACCGCTTTACCGCCATTTGGACATTCTTTAACCCCAAACCATGGCCGGCATCTTCTTTGCTGCTTTTAAATAAACCATCCTTGTTTCCTTCTGGTGCTTTATCATAAGGATTCTCAATGGTAATAGCCAGCATCTGCCCTTTTTCTCGTAATACTATCCTAATTTTTGCTTCTGCGACCATTGCAGATGCCTCAATGGCATTATCCAGTAAGTTGGCAAAAATCGTCGTTATATCAAAATCGGACAAGTGACCGGTTCCCCTTGTTCCATCGTCAACCTGAAAATCAATTCCCAGGGCAACACACCGCTTATATTTATCGCTTAGTACAATCATGAGGGTATGGTTACTGCACGTAAAGGGTGGCTTCGTTGCCTTCAAAAGATCCTGGGTCGTTGTCATACATTGCTGTAACGCCTGGGTATCTCCTCTGGCACTAAGGGCTTCCATCAGGGAGATCTGACGGCGCATCGCATCAAAAAGGTGGCCGTAATCCTCCTGCTGCTTTTCAATATCCTCATAATAATGCGCCTCGAGTTCAGCGGCCCGTCGCTTGAGCTCAAGCTCATTTTCTTTCTGATAGCTTAAATTAATACGCCGGAAGGTGTAAATCAAGGTAAAATCAAAGATAACAAGCAGCATACTGTATACCATGATATAAATCTGCCGATCCGGGATATTCTTGACATAGTAGTAATTTAAATAGGTCATGGGGACCACTTCGAGGATAATCAACACGGTCATAAAGATTCCCTGAATGAGCCAGTTGATCTTTCTTTTATTCACTTCTCCCTCCTACAATGATCTCCATGGATGCTACCACGGATTGCGCATATTTCTGGAAGCCTTCTAATGCTTACCATCCCTTCTCCATCTGTCCCATATAGACCTGTCTGAATTCAGCGGCCCGGCCCTTTGCCAGAGGGAGAGACGTCCCGTTCTCCAGAAGAACGGTCTCCCGCTGAATGCGGACAATATGCTTTAAGGATATAATATAGCTTCGGTGGATCTGATAGAAGCCATGGTCCGCCATCTGATCCATGACAGCCGATAATGTGGGGATATTAATCCAAAACCGTTCTGCTGACATAACCAGATAGATGGCCCGGTGCTGACGTTCAAAATAAAGGATGTCTTTTGGATAAATCATCCTCAGGCCATCCTTGGTTTTAAAAGGCAATGCTTCCCCCCCTTGAGCCCCCTGATAGTGTAAAAAGTCCGACATCATGTCATCAATGGCCTTTTGGGCAATGGGCTTATCCAGAAAACCAAAGGCATGGATATCTAAGGCCATTCGCATGTATTGGGTAAAAGCCGTAATAAACACAATGGGCAGAAGGGGGTCCTCCCTTTTAATTTCCCGGGCAATGGGTCCTCCATCCCCTCCGGGCATTTTCATATCAAGGAACAGCAGATCAATCCCTTGATAATCCTCTAACAAATCCAATCCCCGGGTGTAGGTCCTCACTTGTAGGGGGATGCCCTGGATCGCTGCCCAATTTTCTAATCGCTCCACAAGATCATCGATGATTTCCACCTGGTCATCACAAATACCAATGGTCAACATATCATTTCTCCTTATGCTTTTCCTTATGCTTTCTTTTCCAAAGTATTGTATTTATTCTCAATTAATGACGCTCATTGGGTGCTTCTGGAATTTTTTGAAGCACTGACTCCCCATAACGCCGGGCTCGCTCAACCTCGTCCTGGGCATAAAGCCTGGATAGAATCATCACATGATTTTGCATATCGTGTACGAATTCCCTGGAACGTTGGTATTGGGCCTCTACGGCTTTGTAATAATTCTGTTGATAGTCTTGATGCTGCTTAAGGAGCATTAAATCTTGTTCTTGCCGATATTGCCGTTTGATCCGCCGAAACACATAGATCAGTGCCCCATCAAAGATTAAAATAAGTATTAAATAGACTATAATATAACCGTCCCCATTGGGATTAATCGAATGAACGTAGTCATCCATCCAAAGAATGGGCATCCCTTCAACGACACAGGCCAATATTAAAATCAAATCGAACAAAGGACCCTTCTCCCGATTGGTTCCCACAACAAAGGGTTTAAAGAACCGGTAGGTACAAAGGACTAGCAAAATAAGTGATACACTATAAAAATAGTATCGAATATTACGCGCAGCACCTGCCGGTGCTTCCCAGCCCGTTAGCCAAAAGGCCCCAAAAACGATGGCATCAAAAGAAAGAAGCACTAAGAATATTTTGACGACAAAGATAATCCGTCCTAAAAATGATCGGCCCTTATAAAAGATCAGACCCATTAAAAGAATGGACAAAAGATTCGCCGCGCCTCGGTATACTGTCAATTCCTCACTCTGGCCAATCAAAAAGGTCCCTATTGCCCAAAACAGCCACATAATACCCGTTGCCTTCTTGCCCAGACGCGGTGTCATTCCTGCATTCATATACCCCGCACACATCCCATAAGCAAAGATATTTCCTAGCAGAACGATACCCCACATTCCCAATCACTCCCTTTTGTATCCTTGTAATACTCTCCTAATTTAAAATATTATAGCACATTTTACGCCGACACACATCACAAAAACGAGCCGACCCATGGGGCGACTCGTCATGTATTTTATTTCTTTTTAATCCGCAGCCCTTTGGGGTAGTGGTTTTTTATGATTCCCTGACTAGCCTTTCCAAATCCCAGGGGATACCCCCGCCAGCACACCAGGGTCCATCCCTTAGTGCCCTTACTCATCAGGGGTTCGCCCTTTAAGTAGGCGTAAGCTTCATCATCACTAGCCACCTCATGGACCTGGGCATACTGCTCTGGCTTCAGAGCCATGGCCAGGGTGTGGGAGGGCTCAAAGCGGTTCTTTTTAAAATCCCCTAAGTGGAGGCCGGGCCGTAAAACCCGCAGACCCGCGATCTGCTCATCTGTCATCCCCTGGGGCAGGCTGTACAGCTTTTCACCAAAACCATACAAGCGATCAAAGGTTCGCCCGACTAAATATTCCCTGGCAAAGGCCTCATAATCCACTAAGTCCCGCTTCCCCATTTTTTTTAGCTTCCCTTTGGCCCTTCGCCGGCCAGAGCCCGAAGCCTCCGATGTCTGTCCCACTTTGCGCAGACGGGCGACATAATGCCCCTCTCCCTTAACATGATAGGGCATAATGCGCAGGGTATCGGCCACTGCGGCCGTTTGCTTTTCGGTCCAAGCCGGGCGCCCCCGGTCGCTCAAACCTTCCATAGCCAGAGGTTCCGTTCGGTAGTTCCCCGTGGCCAGCAGCTTCTCCACGATGCACTCATTTTCCTCGGGTGCAAAGGTACAGGTTGAATAGACCAACACACCCCCAGGCTTTAGCAGCTTGTCCACGGATTCCAATATTTTTTCCTGACGTCTGGCACAATGCTCAACCCGCTCAGAACTCCATCCCGAAAGGGCTTCAGGCTCCTTTCGAAACATGCCTTCTCCAGAGCAGGGGGCGTCCACTAAAATTTTATCAAAGGCTTCATAAAAATTTTCGACCAGACGCTCGGGAAATTCATTGAGGATCATTAAATTGGTGATTCCCATGCGCTCGGCATTACTGGCGAGAATCCCCGCCCGCCCCACGACAATTTCATTGGCCACCAGCAGCCCCTCCCCGGAAAGCTTACAGGCCAGCTGGGTGGTCTTGCCCCCAGGTGCCGCACACAAATCCAGTACCCAATCCCCGGGCTCCGGGCTTAGGGCCTCTGCCGGTGTCATGGCGGTGGGCTCCTGAACATAGTACAGGCCCGCGTAATAAGCCGGATTCTTCCCTGGTCGTATCCCTTCTTCAATATAATGCCCGGTGGGGCACCAGGGAACCGGCTCCAGGTCAAAGGGCACCCGGACGGCCATTTCCGCCGGGGTACACTTAAGGGTATTGGTCCGGATTCCTTTATACTTCGGCTTCGTATAGGACTGAAGCAATGCCTCGTATTCCTCTGATGTCATCAGCCCGGACATCCGGGTTAAAAAGCCCTCTGGCAGCTGTGTCTCTTCCATGTCTCTCCTTCTATCGCCGTGGCTTGGCAAAGATCATTCGGCCCGCAGCCGTCTGTAAAATACTCGTCACCATAACGGTAATGTTCTCCCCGATGTAACGACGGCCATTTTCAACGACGATCATGGTCCCATCATCCAAATAGGCCACCGCCTGACCGTTTTCCTTTCCATTTTTCACCGGAAGGACCTTCATTTCTTCCCCAGGGAGCACCACGGGCTTAACCGCGCCGGCTAATTCATTGATGTTCAGCACCTCAATGCCCTGGACGCTGGCAACCTTGTTAAGGTTATAGTCATTGGTGACGATTTTCTGCTTTTTCTCCTTGGCCATACGCACCAGCTTGGCATCGACCTCCGCCAAATCCTCATAATCTTCTTCGGAAATAGCGATAATCCCATCCAAATCCGTTTGCATTTTTTTGATGATATCCAAGCCCCGACGGCCCCGAGTCCGTTTTAAATCGTCCCCGGAATCCGCAATCAGCTGAAGCTCATTGAGGACGAACACCGGAACGATAAGGGTTCCCTCTAAAAATCCGGTTTTGCAGATATCGTAAATCCGACCATCGATGATGACACTGGTATCCAATATTTTTAAACCGGTCTGCACTTTTTTCTTTGACATCTTTTTATTAGAAGCCACCATCTCCCGATCGCGTTTTCCAGCCTGGATGGCATTTAAAATCTCATCCCGCTTTTTAATGGGAATGGTAAATCCAATATAGCCTAAAGCAATGTAAATAATGGCAGAGAGCAGGCTGCTCACCCAGGGAATGGGGATCTGGGAAAAAGCAAAGCTAATGAGCATGGCGATGACCAGTCCGATAATAAGCCCCAGACATCCTAAAGCCACGTCGGCCAGACGGACATCCTCCATGCTTTTTTCAACCAATGTGGACAACCGTTGGACACCGCTTAAAATCAAGGGAAATAAAAAATAAAAAATAATACCAAATAAAAGAATCAGGAAGATATACAACCCCAGCTCGATTTTCTGGGTCATGCCAATTCCCAATAGATTCGTCAGCAAAGAGCTATTGACCAATATATTGGCTGTGGCTAATCCTGCGATGAAACCCAGCAGTGTTACAAACCAACGAATTACCTTCTTTAACATCATCTCACCTCCTTTCAAAATATAATTCATAATATTATATCATTTATAGCCATGCTATACCTAATTTTTTATTAATTTCAGATTCAAAAAACTGCCACCCGCAGGTGACAGTCCTTTTACGCATTTATCCGATCTTCGATGACGCTGTCGGCTTCTTTTTTTGTTTTTCCACAAACAACAACCATTTCACTGACCAGGAAGTTCTTAGCCGTCACCAGCATCTTCTTTTCACCGCTGGACAGGCCCTTTTTCCGATCCATCAAGGTCAGGTTCCTGACCACATGGGCAACATCGATCAAATCACCTTTTTTGAGTAGTTCCAAGTTGTTCTGATAACGCTTGGTCCAATTGGAGAGCATCTCATCCATGGGGCCTTCTAAGGCAGACAGCATGATGTTAATTCTCTCCAGGGAAACGATGGGCCGCACCCCGATTTCGTCCGCTTTATCCACCGGAATCAGGATTTCCATCCCCTCCGATACGATTTCCATTAAATAATACCATTGGCACTCATCAAAAAGCTCTTTTTCTTCAATAGCCTTTACGACGCCAGCTCCGTGCATGGGATACACGATTTTATCCCCAATATCATACATTTATAACCTCACCCCTTTACACTCTTATATTATAGCATAAAAAAGATGAATTTTAAATTATATAAAAATAATCTTTTTTTGTCAATGGCTAAAGCCCTTTTTTGTCTAATTTATTGAAATTATTTTAAATAATCATGGTTAGGCCAATACGTTTTCGGGCCTTATCAATGGCAATCACCCGAACCGTGACCACATCCCCAATGGACAGCACCTCCGAAGGATGCTTAATATAGCGATCGCTGATCTGGGAGATATGCACCAATCCATCCTGATGGACTCCAATATCCACAAAGGCCCCAAAATCGATGACGTTGCGCACCGTGCCCACCAGTTCCATGTCCTCCTCTAAATCATCCATGGTGAGGACATCGGACTTTAAATGGGGCTTCGGTGCTGAGTCCCGGGGATCCCGCCCAGGCTTCTTTAATTCTTTAATAATATCCTTTAACGTCGGCACACCGATTTCCAGTTCATCTGCCATGGCCGAAACATCCACCCGACTCAGCACCTTCACCGTTTCCGGCAGGTTTTGGGGAGCCAAATCCGCAGGGGTCACCGAGAGGGACTTAAGAAGCTGCTCTGCGGCTTTATAGGACTCGGGATGAACCCCGGTATTATCCAAAAGATTGGCCCCATCCACAATACGCAAAAACCCAGCACATTGCTCAAAAGCCTTGGCCCCCAGCCCCTTCACCTTCTTAATTTCCTTCCGGCTTTCAAAACGCCCGTTGGCCTCCCGATAATCAATGATGTTTCGAGCGATGGTTTTATTAACCCCGGAGACGTGTTTTAATAAGGCGATGGAGGCCCGGTTAATATCCACCCCCACATTATTCACCGCATCCTCAATGGTTTCATCCACCACCTTTTCCAGGGCCTTTTGGTTGACATCGTGCTGATACTGCCCCACACCGATGTGCTTGGGGTCGATTTTCACGAGCTCAGCCAAGGGATCCTGGAGCCGCCCGCCAATGGAGATGGCCCCGCGAATGGAAACATCCAAATCCGGGTATTCCTCAGCCCCCAGCTCTGAGGCGGAATACACCGAGGCCCCAGCCTCGTTAACCACAATATACTGAACCCGCCGATTACATTTTTTTAAACACGCTGCAATAAATTGTTCCGATTCCCGGGAAGCCGTTCCGTTGCCAATGGCGATGATATCCACCCCAAAGCGATCAATCAGATCCAGAATGACCTTTTCCGACTGAATGGTTTTATTATGGGGTTTCGTGGGATAGATGGTGGCCGTGGCCTTCACCGTTCCCAGGGCGTCCAGCACGGCAATCTTACAGCCCGTCCGGTACCCAGGGTCGTACCCCATAGTCACTTTATCCTTAAAGGGAGGTTGGAGGAGCAGTTTCTTAAGGTTAAGGCCAAAATTATGAATAGCCGCTTCCTCGGCCTTATCCTTTAGTTCACTGCGAATCTCCCGTTCCACCGATGGAAAAATCAGACGCTTATAGCTGTCCTCCACCGCCTCAACGAGATAAGAGCTGGCAGATGGCCGAAGAACGGCCTTTTTAAAGCTGGCAAGTACCCCGTCCCCCCCATCATCAATATGAACGGAAAGAACCTTTTTCTTTTCCCCCCGGTTTATGGCCAACACCCGATGATCGGCAATACTTTTAATCGCCTCGCTATGATCATAATAATCCTGAAACTCTGTTTTTTCTTTGGCAAAATCCCTGGTTACCGTCGAGGTCAGCTTCCCGCCTTCATGAATCTGACGTCGAATGGCCTGACGATATTGGGCCGTATCGGAAAGAGTCTCCGCGATGATGTCCATGGCCCCCTGCAATGCTGTGTCAACATCGGGCACTTCTCCCCCTGGACCAGCATAATCCTGGGCTATCCCCTTAATTTGGGACTCTGTATGCTTCTGCTCTAAAATAATATCGGCCAGGGGTGTCAGTCCCCGCTCCCTCGCCAGGGATGCCCGGGTCTTTTTTTTCTTTTTATAGGGCAGATAGATATCCTCCACCTCTTGGAGCGTGACCGCCTTAGCAATGGCAGATGAAAGCTCTGGGGTCATTTTTTCCTGCTCTACAATGCTGGCTGAGACCTCTTCCTTACGCTTATCCAGCTTCCTTAGATATTCTAATCGGTTGTTCAGATCCCGGAGCAGCACATCGTCCAGATTGCCAGTTACTTCCTTCCGATATCTGGCAATAAAAGGAATGGTATTTCCCCCATCAATGAGGCCGATGGTATCCTCTACTTGTTTCGGCTTTATATTAAATTCTTCTGCGAGTCGTGTGATCAATGCTTCCATTTTTGCTCCTTTTAGTAAAATTTCCTCTTTCATTCTATCATTCCTCTCGAAATCTGTAAATTCTAATTCAGCAAGATTCTTGTCAAAAGAGAACGGGCATGATAGAATATTTTAATACCTAAATTTAGAAAAAGGAGGAGACGCTATGGCCATCCGATTCGTTGTGGACTCTATGTGCGATGTCAGCGCGGAAATCCTTACCCGTTATCCCTTTGAAATTTTACCGATTCCCATTACCATGGGAGATAAAACTTATTTAGACGGCGTTGATATTACGCCGGAAATGGTCATAAAGTACGTGGATGGCAATAATGGTGAAACCTTTCCCAAAACTGCCCAGGTCCAAGCCATTACCTATCAGCAATGCTTTGAAGCCCATCTGAAAAATGGTGATGATATCATCTATTTAGCCTTATCCTCTGGCTTATCAGGTACCTTCCAAACGGCAAACCTAATAGCTTCCCATCTTTTGTCCAATTATCCCGACCGCCGCATTGCCGTGGTGGACTCCAAATGTGCCACCACCGGCGCCATGCTCATCCTCCACCAGGGCCTGAAGCTAAACCGTTTGGGCAAGCCCTTTGATGAGATTGTCTCCTCGATGACCTTTTTGGCCGATCATATCCAGATTTTCTTTATGGTTGGGGACATTAAATGGCTGGCCAAAGGTGGCCGGATTAGTAAGAGCGTCGCCCTCATTGGCGATATGCTCAAAATCGTCCCGATCCTCTATTTTGAAGATGGGCGAATTCTGGCCTATGAAAAAGTCCGGGGAAAGAAAAAAGCCTTCAAGCGGCTCTTTGAATTAGTCTACGATCAACGTGCAGATGGGGATCAGATCATCGGACTGATTAACAGCACCGCACCAGAGCTCCAGGAAAAGGCCCAGAAAATCCTCTCCAAGGAAATGGGGGTTAAAAACTTTATGATCCCCGAGGCCGGAGCGGGATCCGCCCTGACCGTCCACATCGGTAAGGACTGCCTGGGCATCATGTTCTTTACCGAGCTCCCCGACAATTACGTCAATGTTCTGCCTTAAGAAATCAGAGGGCCGGCACATGCCGGTCCTTTTCCTTTTCCATCTACTCAATACTCTTCAAGGATTCAACCATATCCACCCGGCGAATTACCGGTCGCATGACAAAGTTAACAATGAGGGTAAAGCCCATGGTAAAGAGACAGGCATAGAGATAGGAGGTGGGGTCGATGCCCCGGGGGAACATCACCACATCGGTTTCCACCGTATTGAGAATATAGCCATTGAGCACCACCCCCAGGCCCAGCCCAAAGACCATTCCAATGAGGGAAAGCACAATATTCTCCCGAAAGATATAATTATCCACCTCCCGATCATAAAAACCCAAAACACGAATCGTCGCAATTTCCCGTACCCGTTCAGATACGTTAATATTGGTCAGATTATACAGCACCACAAAAGCCAGGGCCCCTGCGGATACCAGCATAACAATAACCACCACATTCAGACTGCTCATGGTATCGTTGGAATTTTTCACAATATTCGTCGTATTGGAAATCGTCGCCACATCCTCCCCTGACAGCCAGCGGGATGCAAAGGCTTCCTCATCTGCCGTCTCAGTGGATTTTAAATTAAAGTACACCGCATTATAGTCCGGTGCCTTCCCAGTGGCTTTTTCATAGGCCTCTGGTGAAAGATACACATAGTTTTCAATATAATTTTCCACAATATCCGACACAGTCGTCGTATATTCCGTATCATCGGCATAAATCCGGATTTCGTCCCCGGTCTTTATTCCAAGGTCCCCAGCCATTTTTTCTGTAATGACGGCCCCTGTCTCTGGCAGGGATACCGGGGCCTGCCCCTGGCGATGGCGAAGTACCACAAAGTCACCAAGGGCCTTGGGATTGGAGGGTACACTCACGTAGGCTCCCTTGGCGTATTTTCCGCCAACGGGTTCCACATTCATTTTCGAAACCTTAACCAGCATGGCATCTTGCATATTGTCATCTTTTTTGAGACGATCCATAAAGGCAGCCTTATCTGCAACCGTCCCCTCCTCCTTCAGCCCAAGGGTCCCATCAAAAATGGAAATCTCCTCAAATTGCCGGGGCACAATGGAAAAGATGGAATCCTGGAGACCAAAGCCCGCTAAAATCAAGGCGGTACATCCGGCAATACCAATCACCGTCATGAGGAACCGGGCCTTATAGCGAAAGATATTCCGGGCGGTCACCTTGGAAATAAAGCCCATCGAATTCCAAAGGAACTTGATTCGCTCCAATAATATCCGTTTCCCCACCCGGGGGGCCTTTGGGCGCATCAGCTGGGCCGGGGCATGACGCAGCTCCATATTGGTAACCAGTTCCGCCGCCCCAACGGTAAAGGCAATGGCCCCTAATATGCTGGCAATAACCATCCCCCAGGGAATGTCGATTATCAGATTGGGCACCTGATACAACAGGCTGTAGGCCGACACAATAAGCCGTGGCAGTACATTCACCCCAAAGATTGCACCGATGACGCTCCCAATGCCTGCCGCTGTGGCCGCATAAATCACATATTTAAAGGCAATCTGACTCCGGGAATACCCCAGTCCCTTTAACGTTCCAATTTCAAGGCGCTGCTCCTCAACCATCCGGGTCATGGTGGTAAAGGAAACTAACACTGCAACCAGCAGGAAGAAGAGGGGGAAAACATTGGCCAGATTATCAATTCTCTGGGCATCGTCCCCATAGCTGGTGTATCCCGGATTATCGTTTCGATTAAAGATATACCATTTCCCAAGGGTTAAATCATCCAGCTGTTTTTGGGCATCATCGATCTTTGTCTGGGCATCGGCCAGCTGCTGCTCCCCTTCGGCCCGCTTGGTTTCAAACTCGGCCTTTCCCTGGGCTAATTGCTGCTTTCCCTGGGCCAGGGCAGTTTCCCCCGCTTCCAGGGTGGCCATACCGCTTTGGCGGCCTTCCTCAAGCTGGGTCACCCCCTGATTATAGGCTGCCCACCCGGCATCCAGCTGGGCACGGCTCGCCGCCAATTGCTTCAAGGCTGCGGTTCCTGCGTCCAGTGTCTCAATGGCTTTTTGGACCTCCGATAATTGGGCCGCCAGGGTTTTCTGCTGTTCGTTCAGCGCCGTAATCTGGGATTCCAGCTGGATATATTCCGGCGTCCCCGGCGTTAGGGTTTGAAGCTGGGCTTTTAGTCCCTCAAGGGTATTCTCTAAGACCGTTAAACCATCGGCCAGCTGCTTCTCATTGGCTTTAAGGGACTCGTACTGGGCCATTCCCGCATCATAGGCCTCCCGACCGGCTTCAAAGGCCGCCAGGCCCTGGCCGTACTTCGTCTCTCCAGACTCCAGCTCAGCTTTACTGGCCGTCAGAGCTGCCTCTCCCTCTGCCATTTTTGTACGATATTGTTCCCATCCCTTTGCCAGCTCTGCCTCACTGTCCGCAATTTTGGCTTCTGAATCCGCAATGGTTGCCTGGGCTTTGGCAATTTCGTTCTCGAAGGTCTGGCGGGCCTCAGCCAGCTCCCGCTTCCCTTTATTGATTTCCAGAGTCCCATCGTTTTTAATCTGGTTGTAATTATCCTTTAAACGTTGATCCCCCACCTCTTTCAGAGAATCCTCCAGTGCCTCCACCGCATCGTCGTAGGCCTTAGAATATCCCAGCTCCTGGGAGGCTTGTTGAGATTTAATATAGGCATCCGTAAACCGCTCGGTTTTAAACACCTGGGGCAACACCATCATATACATGGAAATATCCCCACTGCCAATGGATGTACTCCCCCGTTCAATGGAGACGTAGAGGGGGCTTTGAACAAAGCCTACAATGGTATAGGTGTTGTGAGACAGGGTATCGGATAGTTTTTTCCCCTCCCCTTGATCCTCGGGCATGGTAATGGTGTCCCCAATGGCATAATTGGAACCTGTATATTCACTGTGTTTACTCTTCTCCACCACACATTCTGAATCCGTCTCAGGCATCCGTCCCTCAATGAGCAGTGGCTGATTTTGCTGACCCTCTCCAGGGACTGCCATCACCTTGAACACCGGACGTTTTTCTCCCTTATCCACAATGACATCCGTGGAATAGGACGCCGTCACCTGGGATACCCCTGCAGTATCCTCTAATGCCTTAACATCTGCATCTGTAAACCCCCAGGTGGACACCAAATGGATATCCATCAAGTTCTGATTTTTAAAATAAGTATTCGCCGTGGTCAACTCACTGGGACTGGTGGCCTTAATCCCAGAAAAGAAGCAAACCCCTAGTGCGATGATAATGGCGATGGACAAAAAGCGGCTTTTAGATTTCCAAATCTCTTTATAGGTATCTTTATATAGAGCTTTCATGACAGTGTTCCTTTTCATTAATATTTTTTAATTATACCATATTCCTAATCTCCCCGGTATCCCCTCTTGACCCTTAAGGAATCTTTCTATATAATAAGGCATAATAAAACATATAATATTACTATGAAATGGAGGATCATTATGCGTATCTCTGCCAAGGGACGTTATGGTCTTGCAGCCATGATCACCCTCGCCCAGGAATCGACCCAAGATCTTTGTACGCCGGTTATTGTCATTGCAGAAAAGCTGGGCCTCTCTAAAATCTATCTGGAACAAGTTTTTGCCCTCCTTAAACGGGGAAAATTGGTAACCTCTATCAAGGGTGCCCAGGGCGGATACCGTCTCAGTCGTCCTGCTCCCCAGATTAATGCCTATGAAATTTTAACAGCGGTGGAGCAGGTTCTCTTTGAGCCCACTGAGGACAGCGTTTCAGAAGCGGCCCCCCTGGTGGAAGCCACCATGCGGGAATGTGTTTTCGATTTTCTTGATGCCCAATTGCGCAGTGCCCTTGAAAGTGTTACCCTGGCTCAATTGGTTAAATCCCTGGAACAGCGTTCCTTAGACGGTCCTTTTATGTTTTTTATCTAAAGGTTTTTCTACGCTGACATATGAAAAACACCATCGGAATCCGATGGTGTTTTTCATAAAATAAGGAAAAGAAATGAAAATTTTTATGGAATCACTTGAATCAAGTGAGATCTTATCAATACTTGTATTCTAACATATTCCCTTTTCCTTGTGAAGCATTTTCTTCGCAAAATTGTGCAGTTTTTACGCCAAATTCACTCCAGATTGAGACGGTTTTTTAAAATATAATTTGATCCAAAGAAGCAACCTGCTGACAATGCTGCTCCGATGAAAAAGAACAACCCCAACACACCAATCATCGCCGGCATAGCGTCCACCGGGTTGGAAAATTGCCAGGCTAACCCTTCAATATTAAAGGACATCACAAACACTGCAATCGTTCCAAGAATCTGCAGAACAATATTAATCAGAACATAAGCTCCAATGGCTGCTAAAATTCGATTTTTATTAAACAGCTGGCCCAGGGTAATGGCAAAATATAGGTGTAAAACTTCTGCTAATATATTCACTACAAAGACCAATAGAAGTTCAAAGCCAAGGAAATAGCCAGCAATGCCGAATTCAGAGCCTACTGCCTGGAATATTTCCCCTATAGTACTGGCCATAACCATTAGTGCACTTCCATTTAAAACCATAATAAAGATGGATAGTGTAAACACAATGGTGGAAGCCACAATCCACATCATTGCGACAAGCATCTTTGATAGAATATGCTGCCAGGTTGACACTGGCAGTGTGAACATCAGATAACCTTCATCGGTGAGTAAATTTTTATAAAAACGGTAGATAATCAGAACAAAGGTAATGACGAACACGGCGACCGCCACGACGATGTATAAAGTCATCACCAGGCCTTGGGTCAACCCCATTGCCAGGGTATTGGGGTCAAGATTAATGGCAATAAATATCCGATTAAGTACAGCCAGCACAACAAGCAGACCATAAAGGGGCAGCATATACCGTGCCGTATCCTTTACTTCGTATTTCAGTAACTTCTTTAGCATCTGAATTCCTCCCTAAACAATGTATCCACCGAGCATCCGCGTTTTTCACGGATATCATCAACACTTTCCTGCAGAACGAATTTTCCATTGCGAATGAAGATAACTTCGTCCAGCACCTTTTCCACATCTGCAATCAGGTGCGTTGAAATGACCACTGTGGCCTCGGGATCATAATTCCCAATAATGGTATTGAGGATATAATCCCGGGCTGCGGGATCCACACCACCGATGGGTTCATCCAGCAAATACAGCTTCGCCCGGCGGCTCATCACCATAATGAGCTGTACCTTTTCCTTGGTTCCCTTGGACATATTTTTAAGGGATGCTGTCATATCGATGTCAAGGTCCTTGACCATTTCCATGGCCCGGGCCGCTTCAAAATCTTTATAAAAATCGGAGAAGAAGGTGATAATCTGAGGCACTGTCATGGATTCATGGAAGTAGGTGCGCTCGGGCAAATAGGATACCTGGGCCTTTGTCTCCACGGAGGGAACCTCACCACCGATGAGGATGGTTCCTTCCGTGGGCGTCAGCAGCCCCGTTGCCAACTTGATTAAGGTTGTTTTCCCCGATCCATTGGGCCCCAACAGGCCGACGATTCGCCCCTTTCCGATATTCAAGGTTAAATCATTTAGTGCTGTCTGATGGCCAAATCGCTTGGCCAGCCCGATACAACTGAGTAGATGATCATTCATTAGTGTACCCCTTCCATTTCCCCGATTAGCTGCACAACATCTTTCTTTGTAAAGCCAAGCTGAGACATCTTTTCTAAAAATTCCTCAATTTCCTTTAACGCAACCCCATATTTTACTTCTTTAATCATTCCAATATCCTCCGTAATGAATCGTCCACTGGTGCGCTGGGCATAAACCAGTCCCGTTCCCTCCATCTCTGCTAAAGCCCGCTGCATCGTATTGGGATTAACCGCAGCCTGTCCGGCCAACTCCCTCACTGATGGCAGCTTTTCCCCTGGGGCAAATACCCCGGCAATAATGCCAATTTTAATCTGATCAATCAGCTGGCGATAAACCGGCCGATCAGAATCAATATGCCATTCCATGGGAACCTCCTCTGTATTATTGTATTAATAACTTAATACAATAATACAGCCTTTCTCCTCCCTTGTCAATCCCTTTTTCAAAAAAAAAAACCATCCGAAGATGGTCAAAGCGTAGACAAAGTGCCTTAGCGCGGTCAGGGAGAGGATAAAAAAGACTCAAGGACTTTTAACAAATCCTCCTCGCATTGCTCTAAAGCGTAGGTTTTATCCTGACGCAGATAATGAAAGTATTTTTTTGACCGGGCAACGGTTATACACGTTGCTCCCTGGACCAGGGTTTTAAAGAGGTGATGCTCCCCTCCCAGCTTTAGATCCTCGGGTCTCATAAAATAATCCAAATCGATATCCAGAATATAGGGCTGACCGACAGCCTCCACTTCAAATCCGGCAGACTTGAACATTCCATCCGAAAGATCCCCCACCACATCCCAAGGGACCAGATAATGATGGCCAGTGGGATAAACATGCTTCTCCATGGCATTTAACATATGATAATCGGACAAATACCCAAGGGCCATGGCCGTGTTAATCTGCTCATCATTATTCATATGAGTCATGACTGCCTCCAGGGATTCAAGATTTTCCCTTTGAATCCGGGCCAACACGGTATTTCCCATGGAAGCCACCAACGCATCAGCCCGTTCTGGATCAATGGCCACCGCTCTTTGATAGGCCATCATCCAGAAGGGTGGGTTGGTGTCGGGGTGATAGTCGATGCTGATCAAGGTCAGGGGTTTCCCCAGGTCCAAAGCCGCTGCTCCCCAAAAAAGAATGGCATATTGATGCTCGTCCATCACCGATATGCTTTTTCCTAAGATGTTGTAAACATCGATATGTTGTGACGCTTTAATGGCTTCATTCATCGCGGTAGTTTTCCTGCCAATAGTCCTCTAGCAAATGAATAATATCTGCCTGGGATTCTGTTTTAAAGACGGCATTTCGCAGCTCAGTAGCGTGGCGTAATCCCTTGGTATAGGCCACCAAGTGCTTGCGCATTTCCTTTACCCCTGCGGGTTCAAAGCCCAGTACAGAGAGCAATTTTGTGTGGGCCAGGGCGGCATCAATCTTTTCCCGGGGGGTGGGTGGCTCCGGCAGGATACCGGTTTCCAAATACTGATTGATCCCTTTGAAAATAAAGGGGTTTCCCACCGCACCCCGTCCGATCATTAAACCATCACAGCCCGTGGATTCCAGGGCGATCTTCGCTCCCTCTGCACTTTTGATATCCCCATTTAAAATAATGGGGATATCCCGACTATGGCGTTTCACTTCTGCGATGATTTCCCAATTGGCCTTCCCTTGATAGAAGGCTTCCCGGGTCCGTCCATGAATGGTATGGGCATCGGCACCCGCGGCTTCAATAACCTCCGCCACCTCTCGGATATTGATGGAATCATCATCCCAGCCAATCCGGGTTTTGATGATAACAGGCTTGGTGCTGACCCTCTTCATCCGCTCCACAATTTCCCCCAGGAGCTTGGGGTTCTTCATCAGTGCAGAGCCATCCCCATTCTTCACAATTTTAGGTGCCGGACATCCCGCATTGAAATCCAAAAAGGCAAAGGGACTTGGGTTAATATACCGGTCAACCACTTCCTCCAGGATTCCAGGGTCTGATCCGAAAATCTGGACACCAGCCGGAGCCTCCTTGGGGTCCGTCGCCATTAAGGAGGCGGTCTTGGGGTCTTTGTAGTACAGGCCCTTGGCGCTAATCATTTCAGTAAATACCCCAGCGGCCCCGTATTCACAGGCGAGCAAACGAAAAGGCAGGTTAGTATAACCTGCCAAGGGTGCTAAACATATTTGGTTTTTAAGGACGATGTCTCCAATTTTCATGACATTCTCCTGTGCTTTATGTTTTTATCGTGAATAATTTTAAGTCCCTTCAGAGCCAGTTGGGGGTCAAACACATCGATACGGCTGACCTCTTCCAAGAACATCCGGCCATATCCGCCCGTGGCAATGACCTTCATATCCGGCTCTCCAGTTTCCTGAATCATCTTACTGATAATATAATCCACCTGACCGATGTAGCCATAGACGAGTCCAGCCTGCATACTGGTCACCGTATCCTTGGCCAAAATACTACCAGGCTTAGTAATGGCGATATTAGGCAATTGGGCGGCGTTCCGAAAGAGAGCCTCAGCTGAAATCTGAATCCCCGGTGAGGTCACTTCTGCCACAAAGGCACCGCTGCGATCCACATAATCGTAGGTTGTAGCGGTTCCAAAGTCCAGTACAAGGGAGGGGCCACCGTAGATGGTGTAAGCAGCTACTGCATCCACTATACGGTCAGCCCCCACCTCTGAGGGATCACTGGTCAGGATGGACATTCCTGTCTTAATACCGGGACCCACCATCATGGGATCAATGCCAAAGACCTTTTTCAGGCCGTTGACCATGGAATACATGACATTCGGCACCACCGATGATACAATGACGCTTTTTACCTTTTTGCAGTCCAATCCATCATTTTGGAAGAACCCACGGAATACCACCGCAAATTCATCGGAGGTCCGTGGTGTCTTCGTCATAAAGCGCCAGGAGCAGAGGACCTTGTCCCCCTGAAAGGCACCGATTTCTGTGTTGGTATTTCCAACGTCAACGACTAAAATCATAGTTCCTTTTCCTTAGCTGATTATTCCTTTGCCGCCTGCTCACGTTTTTTAAGAACCTTCCCCATAAAACGGGTCGTCTCCACCACGAAGCGCTGGTGACTTCCCTGGCAGACCTTTTGGGTGGTGTCCCAGGCCTCGACCTCGAAGGTCAGCTTTCGGCTGTCAATTTCCTTTAAAAACACCTTTACCCGGACCTTCATTCCCACCGGTGTCGCTGCAATATGATCCACATTGACATTGACGCCGACAGTGGTGGCCTCATCGGGGAGGCAGAGGGAAGCCATTTCATAGGCTGCATTTTCAACCCAGGAAACCAGGACGGGGGTCGCTAAGACCTCCAACCCTCCGCTTCCCACTGTCTTTGCAGTTTCAGAACGGGTTACCGTATAATCCTTTTTTAATTCCATACCGACCTTCAGCCGGCTCGTCACTAAATCATGTGCCTTATCCATTAAATTTATATACCCTTTTCTTTAAACTTCGGGATTGGGTGTGGCAAATGCTGCCGCCCCGTCAACGACCCCTTCTAATATCTCTTCAGTTTGGTACATCGCCCGGAATTCATCTCCGGTGATGGTGTTGACTCTCAATAATTCCTCAGAAATCTGGACGAGTTTGTCTTTTTTCTCAGTCAGGATATCACAGGCGCGATTAAAGGCCGTTTCAACAATGTTTCGGATTTCTTTATCAATGACTGCCGCAACCTCTTCGCTGTAATTACGGCTGCGTCCCAGGTCTCTGCCCAAGAATACCTCACCGCCGTCATCATGGCCGAAGGTCATGGGTCCTAAGTGATCGCTCATGCCCCATTCGGTGACCATCTTCCGTGCAATGCCTGTGGCCCGCTCAATATCATTGGAGGCCCCGGTGCAAATATCATCCAGGGCAACCTTTTCAGCAGCACGGCCGCCTAAAAGTCCAGCAATACGGTCAAGGAGCATCCCCTTGGACATATGCTGGCTATCATCCATTGGCAGAGAAATGGTATAACCAGCCGCCATTCCCCGGGGAATAATAGAAATTTCATGGACCTCTTCGCCGTTATGGAGATACTCCATCACGATGGCGTGACCCGCTTCATGGTAAGCCGTAATCTTTTGGTCGGATTCCACCACAACTTTGCTCTTCTTTTCCGGACCGGCAATGACCCGTTTAATGGCCTCTTCCAGTTCCGTCATGGTGATGGTATGCCCTTTCTTCCGGGCAGTCAGCAGTGCGGCCTCATTCATCAGGTTTTCCAGATCGGCCCCGGTAAACCCAGGGGTCCCCTTGGCAATGACTTCCAGATTCACCGTAGAATCCAGGGGCTTATCCTTCTTATGGACGTCCAGGATTTCCTTACGGCCCTTGACATCCGGAACCCCTACCATGACCTGACGGTCAAAACGACCAGGCCGAAGCAGGGCAGGATCCAGGATGTCCGGACGGTTGGTCGCCGCGATGATAATGATCCCTTCGTTCACGCCGAAGCCATCCATTTCCACCAGCAGCTGGTTCAGGGTTTGCTCCCGTTCATCGTGACCGCCGCCCAGACCGGCACCACGATGGCGGCCCACGGCGTCGATTTCATCGATGAAAATAATACAGGGTGCATTCTTCTTTGCATTCTCAAACAAGTCCCGGACCCGGGATGCCCCAACCCCAACGAACATTTCAACAAAGTCTGAGCCCGAAATGATGAAGAAGGGAACCCCAGCTTCACCTGCGACAGCACGGGCCAGGAGGGTTTTACCGGTCCCCGGAGGGCCCACGAGTAATACCCCCTTTGGAATACGGGCACCCAGACGGTTATAACGCTCTGGTGCCTTGAGGAAATCGACAATTTCAGCCAATTCCTCCTTTTCCTCATCAGCCCCTGCCACATTGGCAAAGGTAACCTTCTTGTCAGCATCGGTGTGCATTCGGGCTTTACTTTTCCCAAAACTCATCACCTTTCCGCCGCCTCCGGTCTGTTGGGACATCATAACCAGGAACACAACCAGCATAATGATGAGGATTCCCGAGGGAATCAGGGATACCCACCAACTCTGATCTTCCGCAATTTCCACCTTCATGCTTGGGTTTTCCAAAATATACTGGCTAACTTCGGTATCGATGGTGTATTCTGGAACGATTGCGCTGAACTGCTCTCCTGAGGATAACTTCCCAGTGGCCTTTGAGCCATCAATCTTAATTTCAGCAACCTGTTTACCCGCCAGCTCATTGAGCAGTTGGCTATAGGTTAAATCCTTCACTTCGGATTTCATGGGGTTCAAAAATGAAACCGCCAAAATGATGATAAGCAGGATCATCAGATAAAATCCAATCATCTTCAGATATTTATTCAATATTCACACTCCTTTCAATTTGCTGTTTCTCACCTGGTTGCACCAGGAAGAACTCAGCCCTTATTCATACACTTCTCTTTTTAGGATGCCCACATAGGGCAAATTCCGATAGCATTGGTTATAATCCAGGCCATACCCCACCACAAATTCATTGGGAATGGTAAACCCGGAATAATCAACCGCCACCGGTATCTCACGCCGCTCCGGTTTGTCAAGCAAGGTACAGATTGTCACACTGGAGGCGCCCTTTTTGTCAAAGGCATCCCGGATGCGGGCCAGGGTATGGCCAGAATCCACGATATCCTCGACGATGATGACATCACGGCCATCAATGGGGATCTCCATAATCTCTGTTACCTTCACATCACCGGAACTCTCCGCCCCGGCACCGTAGCTGGCGGCACTGATAAAGGCGATTTGTACATCTCCCTCAATCTGACGGATCAGGTCTGAGAAAAAAACCACACTTCCCTTTAAAATACAAATGGCCAAAACGGACCGACCACAGAAATCCCTGGAAATCTGCTGGCCCATCTCCCGAACGCGCTTGCTTAACGTTTCTTCCGTTAACAGTATTCGTTCAACATCTTTGTTCACTACACTTTCTCCATCTTCATCCATAAAATTTTTGGCAACCCACCATCCAGGCTTAGATTTCGACTCACCGCATAACCAGGGATCCAGAGAATTTCCTCACCCATGACTAATAACGGCAGCCGATCCCGTTCTGCCCGGGGCAGTTTTCGATCAATATAAAAGGATTTGATTTTTTTTCTTCCCTGCATTCCGGGCAATGCGATAACATCCCCGGCTTTTCGTGTTCTTAGCACAAGATTATCTTTAATTTTACCATAGTCAATGAAAATTTCACTACTAATTTTCTTTTTTTGTAACATTTTTAAGTCTTGCAAAAGCATCACATCCACTGTAAAGCGATAGCCATTCAATTCATAGATGCCGGGCCTTTCAGTCGAAATCCTCACTTCCTCTATGGAAACGGTATCTTCCTGTGCTTCTGGAATCCCCACCAGCACGCGTTGATAATCCTTACGTACCACGATGCCCCGAGGCAATTGAATCTCACCATTTCCGATTTTTTCAGACAAAAAGGTACAAGCCTTCTGGATATGGACCCGCCCGATGTCCAGAAGGGTTCCAGTTACTTCCAGGATGGCCGCCCGCAAAATCTTCCTCTGTATAAAGGGAGATTCCCGTAAAAAACATTCCAGATCGTAGTCCAGCCAGCCATCAGCGCCAATAACAAAGTGCTGCCTTCCCCATAGTACGACCTGATCCTCCACCACAGCCTCATAATCTAACGCCTCCTCGGCAAAGACAGCCAGGTGCTTAGCCACCTGGGGATTGATGGCCTTTAACTGGGGAATGATGTCATGACGCAGCCGATTCCGGGTCATGGTGAGGTCATCATTCGTACAGTCATGACGATAGTCTAAACGATAAACCTTACAATAAGCTTCGATTTCTTCCCGGGTCACACATAGAAAGGGACGAATTTTTTGCCCATCGGCCGCGGGAATCCCCGCAGCTCCGGCCATACCTGTCCCCCGGATGAGGCGCATCAGGACAGTTTCTGCCTGATCATCCAAGTGGTGCGCAGTGGCCAATCGGGTAAAACCTTTTTTATCCATGATTTCTCTAAAAAAAGCATACCGTGCCTGACGCCCGGCTACTTCAACTCCCACCTTGTCCTCCCCAGCCAAGCCTGGGACATCGGCTAGTCCACCGTAAAAGGGAACATTCAGGGAATGACACATGGCCTCCACAAAAGCAGCATCGCCATCTGCCACCCTTCCCCGCATGCCATGATGGAGATGGGCTGCGCCCAGACGGATCCCTAAACCCTCCCGGCTCTGGGATAAAAAATGCAACAAGGCCAGTGAATCTGCCCCGCCGGAAACTCCGACCAGCACAGAATCACCAGCCTTTATCATCTGATGTTTCTTAATATAAGCGTGTACTTTTTCCTTCATCGTCATACCTTTTCCATTCCTGGTTGGATTCTGCAACGCTGAACGAACGTATAAAAAAACTGGTTGAAAGCAAGCTTCCACCAGTAATTTTAAGAATTCAATGGTGACCCCTGGGGGAATCGAACCCCCGTTACCGCCGTGAAAGGGCGGTGTCTTGACCGCTTGACCAAGGGGCCATTTTAATATTAATGGTAGCGGCGAACGGAGTCGAACCGCTGACACTACGGGTATGAACCGTATGCTCTAGCCAACTGAGCTACGCCGCCATTAAAAAAATTGGTTGCGGGGGCAGGATTTGAACCTACGGCCTCCGGGTTATGAGCCCGACGAGCTACCAAACTGCTCCACCCCGCGATGTTAAAAAATATTTAATTAAGTGGTGCCGGAGATCGGAATCGAACCGATACGATCGAAAAGGATCGCAGGATTTTAAGTCCTGTGCGTCTGCCAGTTCCGCCACTCCGGCGTTCCGCTGCTGTCCCTCACCCGAAGGACAAGCATTAGTATACACTGTGAAACCCCATCTGTCAACATGTTTTTTAAAAAAATATCTTTTTTTTTAATAAATCCAGTCAAAAACATCATTCTCTGTGTATACCAATACTTATCCGCCCTGTTCGACTATTCTAAAAAAGCACTGTAAGCTGCGCCCTCCAGATTATCATAATCGCATACAATAAAAGCATCCTCCTGGGTTGCGGCTAAAATCTGCTCTAAGATGCAAGCCCCTGCAATAATAATATCGGCACGTTTTGCCTCGAGCCCCGCAATTTTCCGGCGCTCTTCTAAGGGGATGGCGGCTAATTCATTGATGATTCGCCCCAAGGACTCCCGGGTGATCAAACTGCCGTGGACTTTCTGGCTATCGTACACCGTTAAACCCTGCTCAATGGTTGATAGGGTTGTTGCTGTTCCGCCAATTCCAATAAGATGCTTCGGCCTGGTGCCTTTAAAGGCACCCAGGGCATCCATGAGCTTTCCAGACACATCCTTTTTAAGGGCATCCAGTTCTCCTTGCGTCGGCGGGTCCTGATGGATAAAGGCCTCTGTTCCGCGGACACACCCCATATTGAGGCTGACCATCCGGTCCAGGGTTTTCCCTTCGCCATAGATCAACTCCGTGCTCCCCCCTCCGATATCAAAGATGAGGATTGGCTCCTCGAAGCATTGGGATGCCCCGATAAACCCATAGGCTGCCTCCTGTTCACCAGATACCACCACGACATCCAGGCCTAACTTTTCCTTTGCACTGTCGATGAATTGGCCTGTGTTGTCCGCATCCCGCATGGCGCTGGTTCCAAAAATATAATACTCCTTTACCCCATAATCCGCAGCAATGGCCTTGTACTCTGCCAGGGCATCCATATTGCGTTTCATGGCATCGGGATGAAGACTGCCAGTGGCACCGACATCCTGGCCCATTCGGGTGTACCGTACCGATTTATTGACCCGGACCAGATTCCCCCCTTCATCCTGACGGAAAATGAGCAGTCGGGTTGAATTGGTTCCAATATCAATGACGGCTCGATTTCCCCGGTTTTCGGGGGGGGTTGCACAATTTCCTTCACTCATTGGGTTTCTCCTTCCTGAGTGGTATTCTCTCCCTTATTTTGCTCTTCTTGGGCATTCTGACTCTCTTTATTTTCGGGTATTGTTACAACGACCTTCTCTTCGGGGTAATACAGGCGCAAATATTTTCTTGCAATGTACTCCACATAGGATTTGGAACCAATTTGATTATTGGCCTCATTCAGCTCTGCTGCCCGCTCTTCTTCCTGGGTGATCTGTGACTGAAGGTCCCCCTTTTGCTTCTCTAACCGGTAGATTTTGTAGAAGTTCTGACCGAAAAGAAACAGAAGGACTGCACCGATGACAAAGATTGTCAATAGTGTCGCCCGCTGCTTATAAATCCATCGACAGAAATGTTGAAATTTAGCTTTCATGGGTTATATCTCCCGGTACATTTCCTCTGCCTTATCCTTGGGGGCATGCTCTAAAAGCTGTAAGACCTCCACGGTCTGTTCCCCGTTACCGTAGGCAATGGTAAGGATATCCCCTACCTTAAGCTTACTTCCCGGCTTGGCTTCTTTTCCATTGATGGTGATTCGTCCTCCATCACAGGCTGCCTTTCCCACAGTCCGGCGCTTGATGAGTCGGGCATTTTTTAAAAACTTATCGACGCGCATTGTGTCACCTCCTTGGTTGCATTTTGCTGGTATAATATAGAAAGCCGGAGCAGATGCCCCGGCTTATGTGTTCCTAGTTTAATGAATCTTTGAATGCCTTGCCTGCTTTGAAGGCGGGTGCTTTGGAAGCTTTGATTTCAATGGGTTCTTTTGTTCTCGGATTCAAACCGGTTCTTGCTGCGCGTTCCCGTACATCAAAGGTGCCAAATCCTACTAAGGCAACTTTGTCATCCTTCTTTAAGGCTTCCATAACGGAGTCCATAAATGCCGCTAAAGCTTTTTCGGAATCTTTTTTCGATAAACCGGATTTTTCTGACATTGCTGATACTAACTCTGATTTGTTCATTACTATCCCTCCAAATTATCACAGAAATATTATGCTACTAATTATAAGCCCACCAGAACACAAAAAACAAGCTTTTTCTGGGTTTTTTGGCCATTCTCGCCCTTTTTTATTCCCTTTTTAAGGCTTTTGCCTGTTCCCATAGGATATCCAGGCCAGCCAGATCATAATTTTCCAAATTCTGACCCTCCGCCTTTGCCATTTTCTCCATGCCTTTAAAGCGATGAATGAATTTTGTGCCTGCGGCATTTAGGGCCAGTTCGGGCTGAACGCCAGCTAAACGGGCGACATTAACCGCGGCAAAGAGAAGGTCTCCAATTTCTTCGATGATATGAGATTCCTCTCCTGCTGCCAAGGCTTCCTCAACCTCAGCCATCTCCTCGGCCACCTTAGGCAGCGCATCCTGGGGATTTCCCCAATCAAAGCCGACTTTTCCTGCCTTGGACTGAATTTTATAGGCTCTCAACAAGGCGGGAAAAGCCCTTGGAATCCTGGACATTTCCTCGGAAAGGCTGTCATACCCCTTTTCACGCTGCTTCACCGCTGCCCAAATCTTCTCCACATCTTCGCCGGTTTCTGCCTGGGCATCCCCAAAGATATGCACATGACGCCGTACCATCTTTTCATTGATGCCCTCAATGACATCATTCATGGTGAAGAGACCATCTTCCTTCCCTAATTGGGCGTGGAAAACGATCTGGAGCAGCAGGTCTCCCAGCTCCTCTACCAAATTGTCCAAATCCCCGGCTTCGATGGCATCGATCACCTCATAGGTTTCTTCTAACAAATACTGCTTGAGGGATTCATGGGTCTGCTCCCGGTCCCAGGGACACCCACCAGGGGCACGCAGCGTCTCCATAATGGATAAAAGCTTGGTATAATCCCTTAGACTCTTGGTCTGGGCAGGAATATACAATGTTGTCAGATGGTCCACAAACTCCCGATCCATCTGGTAAAGGGGTATCCAACGGATGGCTTCATCGGGGGTCCCCGCCGACTGGATCAAGGCTACCTCAACCTGATCCCCATAAATATCCATTAAGGCCAGCTTCGTTTCCGATGCCATATGAGCACTGTGAACCTGAGTAATCAGGGCAGCAGAAGAGGGGCCCGGTTTTTGGCTCCCCGCCACCACGGCGTAGGCATCCAAAATGGCTAGTCCGGCCACCGGATCATGGGCCACGGCTACCATACAGGCATCGATAAAGCTGACCCCACTGTACAGGCGCGTCCCCACACCTGCTTCCTGACATTTCTTAAGCAACATCATTACGGTGGACTCGCCACACAGTGGATTGCCGGGTACAGCATAGACGATATCCTCGGTGCCAGCCGCCATTACGGCGGATACAATGGCCCCATACACCGCCTCAAAGGTCGGCAGGGTGTCGTAGAAATCATCAAAGGCCGTGTATGGGATTTGCCGGGCATCTAACCAGGCGACTGTGGGATGGATGGCCGTGCGCAAATAAACGGGTCGGCCGCTGCCTAATACGTCAATGGTTTCATTGGTCAATTGGTCCGGATTCCCCGGGCCAAGGCCTAGGATATGTATCATTATGGGTTCCTTTCAAAAAATACTCTTTCAGGGGGCCATAGAAAGGGGAAGGGATTCCTCCCCTCACTTTACGACCGCAGTCGCCGTTTCAGTCCCTCCACCTTCTTATAAACGGGCCTAATGAATTTCTGACCCGGGAGGGCCGAGAGCTCCTCTGCCCCAATGCCCCCAGTGAGCAGCATCACAAAGGCATAAACAGCGATGGATGCCACCATGGAAACCAGCAGGCCGGCGACATTGCCCAGGAGGGCACGGATCGCGGTGTAGGTTCCCCAGGTGACTAACCCCATAACCGCCGAGGACACCAATGGCTTAATGACTGTTTGCTCCCAATGGATGCGCACCCCGGTAAAACGCTTGACAAAGAGGTAATTGGCCACGGTGAGAAGCACAAAGGTAATCAAAGAGGAAAGACCAATACCGTAGATATTGATGGCTGGAATGGCCAGGAAGATCCAGCAGCTCCCAATACGGATGATGGCGGCCAGGGCCAGGTTAATGAGCGGAACCCGCATTCGGTTAATGGACTGAAGGATACTCTGGAAAATATTGGACAGCATCATAAAAATAGTGGCATAGGCAAAAACCTGCATCATCCCACCGCCGTACTCTGAGCCAGGGAACAGCAAATCGAAAATGCCATAGGATAATACCGATAAGCCAATGCAGCAGGGTAAGGCGACCATCACCACCAAGCGGATGGCAATATCGATTTTGGCATTCATGGTTTTCTTATCCCCCAGGGCGAAGGATTCAGAAATGGCAGGGATCATGGCCACTGCCAGATTACCGGAAATGACCAAGGGAACATTAATGAGGGTATCCACATTGGTATAATCCCCAAACATAGTGGTGGCAGTATAACTATCAATGCCAGCCAGCAGCAACCTCGGAATATAAATCATGGAATCGACGGTTGCAAAAAGGGAGACAATGGAGCTGGTCAGGGTAACGGGAATGGAAATAACCAGCAGCCGCTTTAAAATCTCCCCGGTGTCCATCCGGGATTTGACCAGCTGATGGGAAAACCTATCCTTATTGGCAGAGGTAAAGGTCCAGAAGGTGTAGCCCAGGAAGATGGCGGCAAAAAACCCTCCAACGGTGGCCCCCATAACGGCACCTCCCACGGCCATGCCCACGCCGTAGCCATTATGGATACAGAACCAGGCTAAAAATACACCGAGGCCCACCCGGATGATCTGCTCAATGATCTGGGAGATGGCTGTAGGGGTCATAATCTGATACCCCTGGAAATAGCCCCTAAAGGCCGAGCAAACGGAGATGATAAAAGGCGCCAGGGCAATGGCCATAATGGACGGATAGCTTTCCTGGGGCCAATGGGACACTCCGATGAGGAAATCTGCCCCAATGAATAAAAACAGCGTTGATACTGCCCCTAGAAGGCAAAGTGCCAGGGTAGACACCCGAAAAATACTTCGGGCTCCCCGAAAGTCACCAATGGCCACACTCTCAGAAATCATAATGGAGATGGCCACAGGGAGCCCCACAGTGGAGACCATCAGCAGGGTATTGTAGATACTGGTAACATTGCCGTAAATCCCGTTGCCATAGCTGCCCACCAGGTGGTACAGCGGTACTTTATAAAACAACCCCAACATCCGGGACAGGATTCCCGCCGCAGCCAGGATCGTTGCGCCCTTTAGATACCCACTGGCTTTACTTTTACTATTACTCACTCAATACCTCCCATATTCGACACGTCGATTCCCTTAAATCCGTTAAAAGGGGCTGCCGCATAGAAACACAGAATGCGGCAGCCCGATTATTTTTTTGTTTTGTGCCCTTAATCCATGACCTTTTCATTCACTTTTACATTCAGTTCTGATTTAAGGGTATCCACATATTCTTCGCTAATGGTTTTAATCTCACCGATATCAACCTTCAGACCATCGGTCAGTTTTTTCTTGTACTTATCGAAGGCTGCTCCACCCTTTTCATCCTTGATGGCCTGGGTAATGGCATCCTTGTTATCCTCCCAGGTAGTGGTGCCGTCCTTCTTGTCATAAACGAAAATAACATGGTAGCCATAATCGGTCTTGACTGGTCCCCCCACGGTATTGACATCCATGCTGAAGGCTTTATTGGAGAAGGCTTCAACCATCTTTGTACGGTTGAAGCTGCCTAAATCCGTGTCTTCGGTGACCTCGCTGTTGTTTTTATACTCATCCATAACCTTCTTAAATTCGTCCTTGGTTTTACAGTCCTTGGCCTTTTGATAGATTTCATCGGACAAATCTTTATTCTTTGTGAGGATATGGCAGGCTGATACCGTGCTGGTATCGTAGGTGTTTTTATTCTTTTCGTAATAGCTTTTGATCTGGGCATCGGTAACGGTAATATCGTCAATCATCTTTTGCTTAATGGCCGTTTCTGCCGCATTCCCCTTGGCTTCCTGCTTTTGATATTCTTTATACTTGGCGACCGTCAGATCATAGTTTTTCAGGAAATCCGATAAAGCACTTTCATCGCTAAAAAACATATCCACCGTTGACTGCAGGGTTTTCTGGGCCGTTTTAATGGCATCATCGCTGATTTCAATATTATTGTCTTCACAATATTTAATCATCTCATTGGCTGTCCCAATATTCTTAAAGATGGTCTCATTGGTGGTCTTCATGGTGGCATCATCGGTTTGCAGGGCCGCTCCGGTGGTATAATAAGCCATCAGGGTTTGCCCAATGTAATGATAATTGTATTCACCCCGGGTGACCTCTGTACCATCCACCGTACCTAGAGATGTTTTAAGATAATCCTCGGGATTTTTTTCCACACTGTCGGTATAAGCCGTCAAACATTTATCCGCATAAGCGCTGGTAACGGCATTATCTTCCATATATGCCCCAAAGGATTCATCATTTGTATTATTATTACTCAAGATACTGTTGTATTTTTTATCCACTTCTTTTTTTATGCTGTCGTAAGAGGACTTCCCGGTTTTCTTCGCAGCAGCTTCATCTACCTTCAGGCCATCTTTTTTGGCCTTAGCTGCCAAAACCTGAGTCTGCACCACCCCGTCAAAAACCTGTTTTTTCATGGTCTTTAAATCTGATCCGGTGGGAAGGCTGGTCCCATTAGCTGCATAATACATTTCGGCATAAGCCAATGCATTATTATAATTGGATTTTGTGACATCCGTGCCGTCGATGGTCATCATCGTCTGGGCGCTATCGCGCTCAGGATTAACCGATACCAGGCTACACCCGGAAAAAAGCATCCCCAAGCCGAGGGTAACGGTCACTCCCAGTACCATCTTTCGTATTGTTGTTTTTTTCATATTTCTCTCCTGTCATTATCAAATATGGACTATTTTAGCATATATTATGCAAAAATGGGCTCCAATTTACAATTCCTTTAGAAAATTGATGATTTCCTGTAGTTGCTCTGGCCCGGCCTCACGCCTGAGAGTAATACTCCATACATTATCTTTATTGGGAAGTGCCTTAAATTTTACACCATAACGGCTGAATAAAAGGGGAATTCGTTCCGGATTAGGAATGGGGACCTCCCGCTCCGCGTCAAAGTAAAAGCGGATAACGGTTCCCCTTTGGCGGATTTCCTCCATTCCCAGCCTTTTGGCCAGGTGCTTGATAATGGCAATATGCATAAGGTTTTGTACCCCCTGGGGCACTGGCCCAAAGCGATCGATGAGCTCTTCGGTCAAATCGGCATACTCCTTCTCGCTTCTTATATAGGAAAGCTTTTTGTACACCTCGTACTTCAGCTCCTCACTGTCAATATAGCTTTCCGGTACATAGCCATCTACATCCAAATTGATTTTCAGCGGATTTTCCAGCTTAGCGGATTCTTTTCCTTCCAGACGGCTTTCCATGGTTTCTTCCAATATCCGGCAATACATCTCATACCCTATATTGAACAGATGTCCGGATTGCTCCGCCCCTAAAAGGTTCCCCGCCCCCCGGATTTCCAAATCCCGCATGGCGACCTTGAAGCCTGAGCCAAAGGCCGTAAAATCCTTAATGGCCTTAAGTCGTTTTTGGGCGATTTCGCTGAGGACCTGCTTGTGATGGGTCACATAGCAATAGGCCTGGACATCTGAGCGGCCCACCCGTCCCCTGAGTTGATACAACTGGGATAATCCGAAGGTATCCCCATTATCCACAATCATGGTATTGGCATTACTCACATCCATCCCCGATTCCACAATGGTGGTGGTCACTAGAATATCGTACTCCTTATTTTCAAAGGCCAGCATGACATCCTCCAGCTCCGGGCCACTCATTTGTCCGTGGGCCACGATGATCCGGGCGTCCGGAACCATCTGCTGGACCTTTCCCGCTACGTCCATAATGTCGTGGACCCGATTGTGGACAAAATAAACCTGGCCTCCCCGGGCCAGCTCCCGCTCCATGGCATCCCCCAGGATCACGGGGTTGTAGCGCATCACATAGGTCTGCACCGGGCGTCTTCCCTGGGGCGGCTCCTCAATGACGCTCATATCCCGCACCCCGGTCATGGACATATGAAGGGTCCTGGGAATAGGGGTCGCACTGAGGGTAAGGACATCCACATTTTCCCGGAGGGTTTTGAGCTTTTCCTTGGCCCGGACCCCAAAACGCTGCTCCTCATCCACAATGAGAAGACCTAAATCCTTAAATTTAATATCCTTGGATAACAGCCGATGGGTGCCGACAATGAGGTCTACCTTCCCCTCGGACACATCCAGAAGGGTTGCTTTTTGCTGCTTTAGCGTTCGGAACCGGCTGATGATGTCCACTGCCACCGGATAATGGGAGAACCGTTTTTTGATGGTGTTGTAATGCTGCTGGGCCAGGATCGTGGTGGGCACTAAAATGGCCACCTGTTTTCCCTCCATGATGGCCTTAAAGGCCGCCCGCAGAGCGACCTCGGTCTTACCATAGCCCACATCACCGCAGAGCAAGCGGTCCATGGGGATAGCCTTTTCCATGTCCCCCTTAATCTCTTCGGCGCTGCGCAGCTGATCGTCCGTTTCCTCATAGGGAAAGGCATCTTCAAATTCCTGCTGCCAGGTGGTATCCGGGCTATAGGCATAGCCCTTTATGGATCGGCGCTTGGCATACAGGGCGATGAGCTCTTCGGCCATGTCCTCCACGGCTTTACGGGCCCGGGATTTTGCCCTGGCCCACTCCGGATGCCCCAGTTTATTCAGCTTGGGCACCCGGTCTCCCCCGGTGCCAATATAGGCCTGAACCGCATCCATTTGCTCGATGGATAAATAAAACCGAGCATCCCCCTGGTACTCAATAACCATGAGGTCCTTGGTCAGTCCATCGATGGTCATCTGCTCCACCCCTCGGTAAATCCCGATGCCATGGATATCGTGGACCACATAATCCCCAACCTTCAGCTGGGCAAAGGAATCGATTTTTCGCCCCTTCAGGCGATGCCGGCGCTTAGCCCGACGTCGTTCCTTAAAGAGCTCCGATTCATTGATAAAGGCTAATCCTGCAGCAGGCAGTTCAAAGCCCTCGACAAGCTCTCCGGTAAGGAGGGTAATGCCTGGGTTATCCCCGGTCAACTCCCCTTCAAAGCCCTGCTCCACCAAAAAAGCTTTAACATTTTTCTTGGTCTGCTCACTTTTGCAGCAAATTCCCAGGGTAAAGCCTTGGCTGATCCGACGGCTCAGGTAATCCACAAAAACATCAATGCGTCCAGCAAAGCTTTCCAGATCCCTGGACCCAATGTCCATCACCTTGCCATCGGCTGTTCCATCCATAAAAAGGGAAGCCCGAAGCTGGGGTCTGCCCGCGGCCTTGGCCATAAAGGCGTCCAGGGTCAAAAAGGTGTTTTTTTCCTCTGGTAAAATTTCATTGGCTTCAATGAGTCCCTCTAAATCTGCCCAGGCTCTTCCCAGAAAGATGTCGCAGGTTTCCTGGGCCCGTTCCGGCTCATCCCAAAGGATGGCCCCTTCCCCCAGGTAATCTAAGAGGGTCACCCGCTCTGGCATGAAGGCCAACAGGGTTTCGTCAAAGGAAGACAGGTCTGCCTTCATATCCGCTAACAGATAGGTGCGCCCCGCATCCTGGCCATGGACCTTTGCCAAGGCCTTCCATGCGGCTTCCCGTTCCTCCGGGCTCAGGGTCGTCCGTCTGGCCGGCGCAATGACCGCCATTTCCAAATTCCCCTCGGAGCGCTGGGTCTCGGGATCAAAGGACCGGATGGATTCCACCTCGTCGTCAAAGAAATCAATGCGGCAGGGGGCCGTTGCCGTAATGGGGTAAATATCAACAATCCCACCCCGGAGGGCAAACTGTCCCCGGGCCTCCACAGCGTCCTCCCGGACATATCCCCGGTCCACCAGCCTTCCTACTAAGTCCATGGGGTCCACCGTATCCCCGGGACGGATGGTCAAAAAACGCGCCGCTTGTGTAGCGGCAGGCAGCATTTCCCGCAAAAGGGCATCTGCCGAGGTCACCACCAGGGACCGTTTCCCTGAAAGAAGGCGGGCGATGGTGGTCATTTGACTTTGGGTAATCTCCTGGCTATGGGCATCGGAAAAATACGTGTGTACCGGCTCCACCGGGTAACCCACCACCACTTCTCCTAAAAACTGATGCAGTACCTGCTCCTGGCGAGCGGCCTCCCGCTCCGTCGCCGTCACCACCAACAGGTTCCCACTTCCGGACTGCCACATGGCCAACGCCAAAAAACCTTTCAAACCAGTTTTAACGTTTGAAAGGTTGATGATGCCTTCCTGCTCCAGTGCCGTCATGGCATCCTGGATTGGGGCAGCCTTTATCATTTTTTCATATTCATGCTTCACGGGGTGCCTCCACAACGTCGGGCTCTTCCACCGGTTTTTCCACCGCAGGCTTCTTCGGTTTTCGGTTGATGCGGTTCATGGCCACATCAATATCCTGCTCCAGGTAAAAATTGACCCCTTGGGCCACCTTAGCGCACATATCCTCCACACTTTTCATGGCCTCCTCATCAAGCTTTGCCAGGACGAAATCCGCCAAATCCCAATGTGCTGGCTTTTTACCAATACCCATCCGGACCCGGGGAAATCCACCGTCCCCCAGCTCCTCTAAAATGGAGCGCATCCCGTTATGGGTGCCTGCACTTCCTTTTTTCCGGATACGCAGCTGCCCCAGCTCCAGGTCGATATCATCGTAAATCACGAGAATATCCTCCAGGGGAACATCGTAATAATCCGCCAATTCCCGAACACAGCGACCGCTTAAATTCATGTAGGTTTGGGGCTTGACCAGCATGACCTTCTGGCCATTTTCAAAAAAAGTTCCGGTGAGTCCATGATGTTCATTTTTTGTCAGCTGGACATGCTTTTCTTTTGCAATGGCATCAATGGCCAGAAACCCGACGTTATGCCGGGTTCTGGCGTACTCAATACCAGGATTGCCCAGTCCAATAATGAGAATCATTAGTTATAAGCAGGGGTATCGAACAACTTGCTCAAGGAGCGGCCGAAGTGGATATAGTCGATGGCCCGGCCAAAAAGATAGCCCGTATTCAAAACCTTGATTTTGTCAATCTGCTTTTCCTCCGGAATCACCAGGGTATCCAGGGTGACCAGCTCCGTTAAGGCAGAATCCTGAAGGCGCTCGATGGCTGGTCCGGAGAGAACGGCATGGGTACAGCCAGCCCGCACCGATTTGGCCCCCAGCTTAATGAGTGCATCCGCACCACTGGTAATGGTTCCCGCCGTATCGATCATATCATCTACCATGATACAGTTTTTTCCTTCGATATTCCCGATGACATTCATCACCGCCGTTTCATTGGGGCGGGGACGTTCTTTATCAATCAGGGCAAAGGGAACACCCAGGGTGCGGGCAAGCTTTCTGGTTCGTTTCACGCTGCCGGCATCTGGTGCCACGACACACATATCATCAAGCTTCAAGCGCGAGAAGTAATCCGCAATGATCCCACCGCCGGTAAGGTGGTCCAGGGGGATATCGAAAAAGCCCTGAATCTGGTTGGAATGTAAGTCCATACAGATAACCCGATCCGCTCCGGCCGTTGTCAGCAGATTCGCCACCAGCTTCGCGGTAATGGGATCCCGGGATTTCGCCTTGCGATCCTGACGGGCATAACCATAATAGGGAATGACTGCATTAATCCGACCTGCCGATGCCCGCTTCATGGCATCGATAATGATCAGCAGTTCCATCAGGTTATCGTTGCAGGGATAGCCCGTGGACTGAATGACATAGACATCCGCACCACGAACCGATTCATACACATTCAAGGCGATTTCACCATCGCTGAAATGTACCACCTCGGCGTTGGCCAGGGGGACCTCTAAATAATCTGCGATATCCTGGGCCAGCTTCCGGTTTGAATTCCCGGCAATCAGCTTGATTCCTCCGAATTTTCCATCCATTTGTGTTGTGAGCCTCCTAAAATCTATTTCTCTTTTTTACCATGCATCTGCGTCATTTTTTCCGCATAACCGACTTTATTAACTTGACGAGCCCTGGCAATAGCCAGGCTATCCTCAGGTACTTCCTGGGTAATGGTGGAGCCAGCTGCCACATAGGAGCCCTCCCGCACCGTCACAGGTGAAATCAAATTGCTGTTACATCCGATAAAGCAATTATCTTCAACCACGGTTTTAAACTTATTGACCCCATCGTAATTGACAAACACCGTGCCGCAGCCCAAATTAACATTTCGGCCAACCTCGGCATCCCCAATATAGGTCAGGTGTGAGGCCTTAGCCCCATCCTTCATGACCGCGTTCTTTACCTCGACAAAATCCCCAACCTTCACATCCTTTCCGATGCGGCTGTTCGGCCGCAGGTAAGCGTAGGGTCCAATATGGGAACCACTATCCACCGTACTGTTTAATATGGTTGAAATCTGGACCTCAACATTATCGGCAATGGTTGAATCCACAATCCGGCAATTCTGACCGATGATGCAGTCAGCACCGATATCCACACACCCCTCGGTAATCACCCCGGGGTATACCACGGTATCCTGGCCAATGGTGGTGTCTGCGCTGATATAAGTGGCGGTGGGATCGATGAGGATGACCCCCTGTGCCATCAAGCGAGCGTTAATCCGTCGTCGCATAATGGCCTCAACCTGGGCCAACTGACCCTTGGAGTTCACTGCAGCGATATCCTCCACATCCGGGGTGGCATATGTTCCCACCTTTTTACCCATGGTGCGCAGAATTTCAATGGTATCCGTCAGGTAATATTCACCCTGGACGTTCTCAGGCACAATCTTTGCCAGGGCTTCCCGCAGACAGGCGGCATCAAAGCAGTACATCCCGGAGTTGATCTCCTGGATGGCTCGTTCCTCTGCCGTAGCATCCTTATGCTCCACAATTTTAATGAGAGCATCCCCCTCTTTGACCATGCGCCCGTAACCCGTGGGATCGTCGAACACCGCGGTGAGTACAGTTGCCCCATAGCTGCCGGCTTCGTGGGCGGCAATCATCTCCATTAAGGTTTCTGGCCGGATCAGGGGGGCATCCCCCACTAAGACCAGTACATTGCCCTCAAAGTCCTCTAAAAAAGCGGACGCCTGCATGACGGCATGACCGGTACCCAGCTGTTCGGCCTGGAGAAAGGTTTGAACCCCCTCAGGCAGGCTGTTTTTCACCGCCTCTGCCTGGAAGCCCACAATAACGGCGATATCCGATACCCCCGCTGCCTGGTTGGCCCGAATGACATGCCCCAGAAGGGTTTCGCCACAGGCCCGATGAAGGACCTTCGGATTCTTAGAAACCATCCGGGTGCCCTGTCCGGCTGCCAGGATGATGGTTTTTGTTGCTTTCATACTGCCTCTTTTCCCAATGGTTTATAAATATTTTTGATTTTTTTCAATCAATATTGATGATACCTTTAATTCGCTCCCCTGTCCATGACTAATTCATTCCTGTAAACGAAAAAAAGGAGAACGCCGTCTCCTTTTTGTGATTTGTATCCTCATTCTTCTTCGAAATCTTCGACGAGTTCGATATGCTGATTTCCCTGGTCTTCCTCTCCTTTTTCAAAAACCGCCTTGTCATAGGCTTCCAGCACCACCGACTGCATTTCCCTGCGCATACTGGAGGTTATGGGGTGACAAATGTCCTTAAACTCGCCGTCCGGCGTCTTCCGGCTGGGCATGGCGATAAAGAATCCGCTTTGCCCCTCAATGACTTTAATATCGTGGATTACGAAGGTGTCATCAAAGGTTACAGAAACAATGCCCCTCATTTTACCGGTTGGGTACAATTTCCTTACTCTTACGTCTGTAATTTCCATGGTTCAGGTCTTCCCCCTTTTGAAAAATAATTATGTAAGCCTGGTTGTTGTATATGTTATCATATTTCCATCAAAAATGAAATACTTTTCAATGATTTTTTAGGAGTTGACAATTTTTTACTCTCGGTGACTGTGAGCAACCATGCAAGGCTGGTCCAAGAGCTTAAAAAGCGATTGGCTACCAGCTACTGCTGCGCTGTTGCTTGCAAAGCTGGACGCGATATCGGATACACAAGCTCAACAGGTTTTCTTATTTTTCCTTCGGAAAAAACCTGTCTCCCTTGCGAACCATCGGTCACCGGCTGCTATTCGCTCACGCTCATATAGCAGCAGCCTACAGCTTTGCTGCGCTGTTGCTTGCAAAGCTGGACGCGATGGCTTATAATTATAGCAATGCTAGAGTAGCAAGGAGTAAGATTTTGAAAAAAGAACTCGAAAAAACATTTCATAAACCAATTAATAAGCTCTTTTTCATCGGGATTGGTGGGAGCAGCATGAGCGGATTGGCGGGCATGGCTTTAGACCAGGGCCTGTCTGTCGAAGGCTCGGATATGGTGGAATCCTCATATACTGGTAAGCTGAAGGAACGGGATGTCATCATTCATATCGGCCATAATTATCAAAATATTCCCGAGGACACAGATTTAGTCGTATACTCTGCGGCCATCCATGACGATAACCCGGATATGGTGAGAGCCACCGATTTGGGCTTACCAAAGGTGGAGCGTTCGGATTATCTCGGCCTCCTCTCCCACGTCTTTCCCAAGACCATCGGTGTTGCCGGTACCCATGGAAAAACCACCACCTCCTCCATGATGGCGGCCCTGCTCCATTATGATGGACGAGACCCCAGTGTGAGCATCGGCGGCAAGCTGGACGAAATCGGCGGGAATGCCTGTCTGGGCCACAGTGACTATTTGGTCATCGAATCCTGTGAATATGTGGATTCCTTTTTAAAAACCCAGCATTACCTGGGGATCATCACCAACATTGAGGAGGACCACCTGGATTATTTCAAAGGTGGTTTATCCCAGATTAAGGAATCCTTCCACCAATTTGGCGCAATTCTGCCAAAGGATGGGCTTATGGTGGCCTATGGGGATTCCCAGGATGTCCTCGACGCCGTGGCGGACCTGCGCTGCCCGGTGGTGACCTATGGCCTTTCAGAGGATAACGACTGGGTCGCTAAAAACATTACCTATAATGAACAGGGAAATCCATCCTTTGACGCCACCCATCATGGTACCTTTGTTGGACATTTTTCCTTAAGGATTCCCGGTGAGCACAATGTTTTAAACGCCATGTCCTGCATTGCTGCTGCCGATTTTCTTGACATTGAAAAGGATGTTCTGACCCGTACCCTTCAGAACTTCGGTGGGGCGAAGCGCCGTTTTGAATTCCGGGGTGAAGTGGAAGGGATTAATGTCTACGAGGACTACGCCCATCATCCCACCGAGCTGAAGGTGGTGGTCCAGGCCTGTTTAAATCATGCCCATAAGCGGTTATGGGTTATTTTCCAGCCCCACACCTATTCCCGTACCTATTATTTGTTTGACGATTTTGTGGATGCCTTTGAAGGTGCGGACAAAATTATCCTCAACGATATCTATTCTGACCGGGAGGACAATGATTGGGATATTTATTCCGAGGATTTAGCCAAGATTATCAAATTGAAGCATCAAACCCCAACGGTCGTTATGACTGATTTTGAAGATATTGTTAAATATCTCACGGATAATCTGGAATCCGGCGATTTGGTGCTGGTGGCCGGTTCCCAGACCATTAATAAGGTCGCCTATCTGCTGGTGGATGCCCTGAAAGAGAAATATCCCCAGGGCCAATAAAGAACAGGAGGAATACCCCATGTTCCCATTTTTATCCCCTTCCATCTTTTGGGGAAACCTCGGATTTTTGGGGCTTTCCTTCGTTATTTTAGTGGGTATCCTACCCATGGTATTCTATGTTTTTTCATCCATCGGCTACCAGACCATGGCGAAGGCCAGGGGGATTGAATATCCCTGGCTCGCCTGGCTGCCGGTTCTGCGGCTCTATCTTCTTGGTGAAATCGTTGGTGAGAAGATGGTCTTTATCCGCTGGACCATCCATTATATTCAGGTTATTGCACCTGTTTTGGCAGTGGTCTCATTTCTTTTCCTTTGCCTTTCATGGATCGGACCGATCCTGGCCGCACTCTATCTTCTGGTATCCTACACCCTGACCTATCGGCTCCTTCGACTGTACAATAATGCCCACGCCACCACGTTGCTGCTGCTTTCTATCGTCCTCCCATTCCTGTTGAGTCTGTACCCTTTTATCCTGCGTCATCGGGTATGGACCGAGTATTTATAAGGAGGTCCTTCTATGTATCCTGATTATTTCTTTTCCTCGGTCTATGATCTACTGCCATTTTTCATGGTCCTGAGTATTCTAGCCATCTTTTTCCTGTTCTTTTTGCTGTCATTGGCCATACTGTCCTACATTTTTTTAAGCCTTTCCCTTTACACCATGGCGAAAAATCGCCATTTCAAGCATTCCTGGCTGGCCTGGGTTCCTGGGGCAAGGCGCTATATCCAAGGCGGTCTGATCGGAGATGGCGTCCTTATCGGTTCCTGGTATATTCCCTGGGCTAGTCTATTTCTGCCCCTTTTAGGGTTAGCCCTTATTTTTCTAAATTCTGCTTTAGGGGCCATTCCGCCTATGGGCTGGTTTTTACTTATTCTGGTGAATATCGCCGTATTGGTTTACGATTATTGTGGGCTATACCGTTTGTATAAAATCTATGCAGGGCACAATGCCGTGCTCTACACCGTGTTGTCCATCGTTCCGGTCACGGCCATTGCCGCTCCCTTCTTCCTCTTTGCCATTCGGAACAATCCAGCGGATTTTTCCCAGATACGTGTTGATCCGCCCAAGGCAAAGCCCTGGGGTAGCTACGATATTCTGGCCCTGGCCAGCGGTATTCTGACCCTGTTTACCGCTCCCTATGGCAATGCATTTTGGATTGGTGTCCTGGCCATTCTTTTCGCCATTCTGGCTTTCCAGGAGCTGAGGGTGACCCATCGCCCCCATACCCTGGCACTCCTTGGCTTAATCTTTGGAATCCTGGGTATTCTGCTGAATTTTATTCTGCCGGCACTGTTTTCGACTTTTATGGACAGCACTGTTTTTTCACCTTTTTTGAATCAGTACGATAATTACACGCCCCATCACTCCGATTTGTTTGACATCATGGATGGGCATTATATTTAGGAGGTCTCCTTATGGATGAAAAAAAAGAATACGGATTAGTCCTCAGCGGCGGTGGTACTAAGGGTGCCTTTGAAATTGGGGTTTGGAAGGCCCTTCAGGAGATGGATACCCCCATTTCCTGTGTTATTGGGACCTCCATCGGAGCCCTGAATGCTGCCTTGATCGCCCAGAATGATTTTGATGCAGCCTATGATTTTTGGACAAATTTAACCATTAACCAGGTGCTGAATCTCAATACCACCATGGTCAATAAATATCTCAACCACTGGTCTGGAGCCAGCTTTGATTTGTTTCGCCTTGCCTTTATTAATGATTTGTTTCGAGGAGGACTGGATATTAGCCCTCTGCGGGCAAATTTGTCTCGACTGATTGATGAAGAGAAGATACGAAAATCATCCATTCGTCTGGGGCTTGTCACGGTGGAGCTAAACACACTCAGCCCCACCCAGCTCATGATTGAAGAAATCCCAGAGGGAAAGCTTTTGGATTATTTGTTAGCCAGTGCTGCCCTCCCGGTTTTTCAACGCCAGGAAATCGACGGGAAAACCTATTTAGATGGGGGGTTTTATGATAATGTCCCCATTAATTTTATGGCCAGCAGCGGCTACAAAAATATTATTTCTGTGGAGTTTCCCGCCATTGGCTTTAAACAACGAGTGGATCACAATGATATCCATTTAACGGTGGTTGAGAATTCTGAATACCTGGGGATGACCCTGGAATTTGACCAGGAAACCATTCGCAATAATATTGAAATGGGGGATTTGGACTGTAAAAAAACCTTCGGCCAGCTTTTGGGGAAATACTATTATTTCAATACGGCTTCTGGGACACAGTTTTATGAAAAACTGGCAGAATTCATGGGTTCTCCCCTGGAGGATGTCAATGCCCGCCAGGAGGTTGCCATGCTTCTTGGTATCCCGGAAAATTCTAAAAAGGACACCATTGTGATGGCCATTGCCAATGTTCTGCGGCGGACGAACTACCCCAAGGATGAGGCGCCCTTGCTGGTCCTCCTGGAAATGGCTGGGCGCAGCCTTGGGGTGGAACGAATGGCAGCCTACACCCCGGACCGGTTTTTACTGGCGATTCTCACCGCCCTGGAGACCCTTACCCGGACCAACCTCGCCTTTATTAAACGGGATGATACCATCAAAAAGGCCTTCGATGCCGATAATAATTATCGCCCCGGAAGCCTCTTCGATTTTATTTCCTTTTATGTGCTTTTTGTAGGATCCTCCAAGGATTTACCCATTCCCACCATCAGGACCTTGATTAAGAAGTTTACTCCGGAGTTTGCACTCTCCATTTTGCTCCTGATTTATCTGCATCAGCTATTGCGCAAAAAGTGAGCAGTCCCCGTCCTATACATTTTCCATTAAAAAACATAGCCGTTGTTCCTTCACGGGAATGCCGGTGAGGGCGGCCAGTGCCTCGGCGTACAGACCCAGCTGGGTCTGATACCGGGCCACCAGCCGTTCTTTTTCTTTGGCACCAAAAAAGCGGTCGGTTTTATAATCTAACAGGACCCAGGCACCATCCTCTAAAAAGCAGCAGTCAATCATCCCCTGGACGGTGATGGTCTGCCCTTTCCCGGCCCATTCGGGTCGGATGCGGGCAGCCTCCACCTGGTAGTTAAAGGGTAATTCCCGCTGGAGGGTTTTTGCAGCCAGGAGCCGTTGCCCTGTTTCTGTTGTGAAAAAGCGCTGGATGGGCTCTAAGTTAAGGGCTGCCAAAAGCGCTGGGGCAATGCGTTCCCGGGCGGCCATATCGGCGGCTTGCTTTTCGATGGTGTCCCCCAGGGCTTTCCAATCCTGGCCACAGCCTCGAATTTTCTTTAGGTCTAACCCCTGGAGGATGGTGTGGATACCGGTACCCAACTCTGCCGGAGCGAAGCCATCGGCACTCTGTTGCAAAAAGGCCGGCCGTATCACCAGCTCCGGAGCATCTCCCCCGTTTTCCAGGTTCCCCGCCCGAACCTTTGCAATTTCGGTAACGGTCATTTTCTCGGGAGGTTCCACCGCTCCTTGGAAAGGGTATCGCCAGGCCAGCCGCCGCCGGACTTCATCAGCCAGTTCAAGATCTCCCGATTTTTCCAAGGCCAGGGTTTCCGCCTCTTTCCCCATGACGGCACTTTCCCCACTTCCCCAGGGATGAAGGGTGATATCATAACAGCCCATGGATGTCATGGCCTCCCCCCCATCCTCTGGCAGGGCAGGCACCACTGGACCACCATCCACAGCAGACAGCATGACCCAATCTAAAAAGCACTGGGCTTTCTTTAAATAAAACAGGCTGGCAGGATACTGCCATCGGTCCATGCTCCCTTTAAAATCCTTCACGCCCCCTACTAAAATAAGGGATTCCATGGCCCGGGTCATGGCCACATAAAGGAGACGCATTTCCTCAGATAAGGACTCCACCCGTACCCGGTCTCCACAGAGGGCTTTGGCGATGGTGGGCTCAATCAACCGGCTTTCCGGGTCCACCTTATCTGGACAAATCCCCAGATCCTTGTGAAAAAGAACCCGTCCACTGTGACTCTTAGTGTTGAAGCGTCGGCCCATTCCCGCCACAAAAACCACAGGGAATTCCAGGCCCTTACTTTTATGGATACTCATAATCCGCACCACATCCTCATTTTCCCCCAGGGTAACCGGCGGGGATGTATCAAATTTATGCTTCTTCATCTCTTCGATAAAACCGATGAAGTGAAAAATCCCCTTGAGGGTCGAGCGCTTATAATCCCCGGCTCGCTTTAACAGCACCCGCAGATTACTCTGACGCTGAGCCCCTCCGGGTAAGGCTCCCACAAAGGCGTAATAGCCGGTATCCTGATAAAGCTTCCACAGAAAATCCTCGACACTGAGAATCTGGGCATCCAGGGCCCATTCCCCTAACTGCTCCAGGAATGCCCTAGCCTTACGGGCCAGATCATCCTCCTTGCCTTGGGCATAGACCCTTAGGCTTTGATGAAACCAAGGTGCCTCTGCCCCCAGTCGAATTTTAGTGCATTCCTCCACGGTAAAGCCCCCCATGGGTGAGAGCATCACAGATACCAGGGGAATGTCCTGATCCCCATTATCGATAATTTTAAGGAGGTTAAGGACGAGAATAATTTCCAGGGATTCGTAATAGGTCCGTCCCCCTTCAAAATAAACGGGGATCCCGGCTTCTGAAAAGACCCGGGCATAAGTATCCCCGGTGGCTGCCACCGCCCGCATCAATACCCCAATATCCCGGTAGGTCAGGGTCCGGGTCTCCCCGGATTTGGTGATGTAAATGGGCTTTCCTACCATCTCCTGGATTTTCCTTGCAATAAAGGCGGCCTCACAAACCACAGGTGAACTGTCGGCACTGGCATCCTCTTCATCTCGTCCCGTTTCCAGAATATGGACCTGGGTGCGGGTGTAGGGCCCGTCCCCGGACATCCCTTTATACAGTCTGGCCCGGTCATCGTAGTCCACCTCTCCCAGCTCCGGCGTCATGATTTTCTCAAAGACCCCGTTGACACCATCGACTACCCCCTGGCAGCTTCTAAAATTCTGACTCAGGGTGATGAGCGTTTCCTCTGGGGTATCCGATTCTTTAAATCGGTTGTACTTTTCAATGAAGATTCCCGGATCTGCCAACCGAAAGCGATAAATGCTCTGTTTGACATCCCCCACCATAAAATAGTTATCCCCTCTTAAGATACACTGAATGATGGCCTCCTGCATGCCGTTGGTATCCTGGTATTCATCCAAAAAGACATGCTGATATTTGGCCTGGAGCTCAGAGGCGATGGCTGGGTTTTCCAGGACCTTTAGGGTATACTGCTCCAAATCATTGAAATCCAGCATGGCTTTTTCTTCTTTTAGCTTTCTAAAGGCTCCCCAGAAATCCATGGTCAGGGCCACCAGGGCTTCCATGGGTCCTTTCATTTGGGACAGCGCCTCCAGGGCGGCATCCAGACCCCCGGCCATTTTTTTCTGGATAGCCTTCACGATCTCCTTGGCCATATTGCGCTGATCCTTAATGGCATCGCTGGTCTCTTTGTCCTCCCGGCTGCCCTTGTATCTTGGAAAGGCAATGGCCTGGAGGGCGGCACTATACACCTCGGGTCCTTCCTCTAAGGCTTCCAGGGCCCGGGTCACACCCCGGGCATCCCCGACCAGCTGTTCCTGGGTTTTGGCAAAGATTTCGCTATCCTCCACCATCACCAGGCACGTCTCTAAAATCTCCTCGGCTGCCCTTAAATCCACGGCCATATCCTGGCGCATGGTCTGTCCCCAAAAGCTCTCCCAAAAATTCTGGGGGGTCATGTCAAAATTCTGAAGGGCACTGATACACCAGCTCTGGGCATCGGGGAGGGTCATGAGGAAATTATAGAATTTTTCCACCAGCTCCTTTAAGCCCTGGTCATCCCGGTTGCCGGTGTACATTTCCACCAGCTGGGCAAAGGCATCGGTTTCCCCCGGGGGAATGGCCTGATATTTTTCCTCAAAGAGGGACTCCATGGCGGCCTTGCGCATAATGGTCAGCTCCCCCTCCCCTCCGAGAATGAATTCCGGATCAATGCCCGCCTCCTGGAAATACTCCCGGAGTATTCCCTGGCAAAAGGCATGGAGGGTGGAAATGGAGGCCGTAGGCAGGGCAGACAGGGCCTCCAAAATAGCGGCATGATCTGCCTGGGACTCTAAAAGGGCCTCCTGAAGGGTCCGCTTCAGGCGATCCTTCATTTCTGCTGCGGCTGACCGGGTAAAGGTGAGGACCAGAAGCCCTGAAACCGGGACTCCCTCCTCCATAATCATCCGCCGAATACGCTCGATGAGCAGGGCGGTCTTTCCCGATCCGGCGGCTGCTGACACCAGCAGATTTGTATCCCGGGTGGTAATGGCCCGGGACTGATCCTCAGTCCACTTCATCGCGATCCTCCCTCACTTCCTCTAAGAGCAGCTCCTTGCTGATTTTCTCCCGAAGCACCCGATAGGCACAGCGCTCCAGGCTTTCGTCAAATTGGCAGATACTTTTATATTCACAATAATCACAGGCCGTTTGGTTCCCCATTTTATAGGGGGCGATGGTGATATCTCCCCCTAATATGTTGACCAGACTTTCTTCAATAATAGCTTCAACATATCGGAGCAGGTCCTCAAATTCTTCGATATTGAACCGTGAAAGGGCCGAGCCCTTCTCAAAAATGGCCGAGCTTTTGGCATTTTCCACATCCAGAGCGGCAATCACCCGGGGATCGTCCAAAAAGATTCCCTTCATTTTAAACTTCTTATCCAGCTCCCGTTGCAGGTCTTCCCCTGTCAGGCCCTCACCACTGACCATGGGATCATCCACATGGAAATAGAAGGTGCCCCCGGGCAGACATAAGGTCCCTCCCTCTTCCTTGGAGGCCAGGGCCATGCCGGCGTCCATATAGACCAAAAGCTGGAGGGAGATGCCATAATACACCTCCGCCAGATTAATGGCTTTAGCCCCGGTTTTATAGTCGATTACCTTGATAAAGGTTTCCCCATCCTTGGTGTAGGTATCAATGCGGTCCACCACCCCCCGGATACTGGTCCCCCTGGGGAGGGCCGGAGCGTTTACGGGCTGGGTAAAATGATGCTCGCTATACTTAAAAGTAAAGTCCCCCTGTCCCAGGTGCTCCGCCAACATCCGAAGGGTCTGTACCCCCACACGCTTAAGCTTTTTCCCCAGAAATCGGTAAGCCCCGGTGCTTTCAAATACCTGGCCCGCCATTTGGGGAATCTGGTTTTCCAGTTCTTCCTCCACCCAGTGGTTTCTTGTGTCTCCATCCAGTTCTGACAGAGCCATCCCTGCACCGGCCGCCCGCTTGAACACCCCATCAATGACACTGTGGAGCAGGGTCCCAATATCCGGCGGTGTAACAATATATTCCTCCCGGGGCCGGGGCTTAAGGCCATAATGGATAAAGTGGGCAAAGGGACAGGAGCGATATTGTTCCAGTCTGGAAATACTGGTTTTAACCGGAGTGCCATACACTGCCGATACCAGCTCTGGAGGCAGGGTATCCCCCACACCCCTATATTCTAAAGCCTTCTCCATCTGCTTATAGGCGGCATTCCAGTGGGAATCCTCCCGATAATATCCCTTGGCCAGGGCACACAGGGCTGGGGTTCGACCTTCTGCCAAACGACGCCCTAGTTCCTCCAGGGTTCCCTGGCTGCCTGCCAGCCACTGGAGATCATCCTCCCCCTGGGTCCCGCTCATAACCGGCAGGGATGGAAAGACGCTTCGAAGGCCCACTACCAGGCTGGAGGGCAATTGGCTCTGGCCCTCTTCATCGCACAGGGTGTAGGACAGGTATAAAGACTCCGTGGCCCGGGTCAGCTGGGTGTAGATGGCATAATCCTCCCGACTTCTGCGATAACCGGGGTTGTCCTGGAGGGTAATTCCTGCCTGTGCCAGCCGTCTGCGGTCAGACTCCGTCAGAAGGGTATAATGGTTATCCTCTGCAGGCAGAATCCCTTCGTTAGCCCCCAGGACCAGAAGAGCCTTTACCTTCCCGCCCCGGCTTCTGAAGGCATCGGTAATGGTAACCACATCCCGCCTGGTGGGCAGTACCCCGATAGTATAGGTAGAGAGGCCGCTTTCCAGAATCCTGCGGTATTCCTGAAGGCTGCCGGTCTCATCCCCCATGGCCTCTTCGATCTGCCCAAGAACCTCCATCAACACATTCCAGATCTGATGGAAATGGCTTTGAGCCTCGTAATTTCCCCGTTCTGCCAGGGCTTCCCCCAGGGTCGATAAGGTCTGGGGGGCCTGTATTTCCTCTAAAAAAGCGACAGTGGCCGTCAGACGGCTGCGGTAGGTTTCCACTCCAGCCATAGCTTCCTGTAGGTTCCTAAGAGGTCCCATAAGGGCCTCCCGCCCTCGATTCAGATCCTCCAGATTCCAGGACTCCCCACCCTGCGTAAAGGGGACACACCATTTTCCGCCCTTTATGCCCCAGGCCAGGGCGTAATTTTCCAGAAGGTTACACGCCACTGGATCAACTCCGGCAAAACCGGATTTTGCATAGGCCATGAGGCTGTCGCCGTAATAACGCCGTTCCACTGCCTCCAAGGCAGACAATAACCCTTCAATCAGGGGGTTCTCCGAAACCGCCACAGACTCATCCCGAAAGCTGGGAATGCCATAGGCCGACAATGCCCGGGCGATCATCCCCCCCTGGGTTCCAGGGTCACCGCAAAGAATGGCAATATCCTTGTAAGAATACCCACAATCCCGGACAAGGGTCAAAATCTCCTGGGCCGCCCTTCGCGCTTCCTCCCAGGGATTGGCTGCCTGAAGGATTTTAATGCCCCTTACCGGACCAGTCCAGGGTTTGGGACAATAGGCGTAGAGCTGTCCCTCTAAATAGGACAGCGGTGTTTTGGGCACTTCCTTTGATAAGGAGATCACCTGAAACGCCTGGCCACTTCGTTTAGCAATAGCCGCCATGGTATCACAGGTTGCCCGGCAAATGCTAAAAATGCTGGCATCCGGTACCAGGGGATCAATATCCCCCTCCAGGGACATGGTCAGCTCCTCGACCTGGCCAGCTAAGGCCTCAACAATGGCGAAATCGCTGGTGGAAAAAGTGAAAAAACCATCGATCCACACTGTCGCCCCCCGGAGCTGGTCGCTTTGAGGTATCCGCTCACAGAGCATGGCCGCCCGGGTATCTTCATCCCAACGTTCCGTTCCCAACTCACCTTCATAGCTCTCATAAAGGGTCGCCATGTCCCTTAACTTTTGTCTGAGCAGACTATTCTCTGCCAATCCCAAAGCCGCCTGTTCCAAGGCTTCTCCATCAATTCGGTTTTGCTTAAGCTCTCCGATAAAGGCCGCCAGCTCCCCCAAAAATCCTGGACGATTGGCACTTTTCCGATAAAGGGTCAACCCGGACTTCACCTTCCCCAGACTTTTAGCCAAAAGCATTCGCCGCCCATGGTCGTCCACCACCGTGCGGGTAATGCCCCCAACCTCCTGAAATACCCGGGTAGCCAGACGGCCTAAGCTCAGCACCTCTAACCCCATCAGGCCCGGCTTGTTCAGATGTGCCATGAGGGTCTGTTCCGCCCCCAGGGTATATTGTTCCGGGACTAATAGAATCAGCCGCTCCTTCCCAGCCAAGGTGGCTTCCTTGATATCATCGTACACCCGGGTCCTGGGGGACACACCATCCAGGCCTGGTCGCCCGAGGATGATTCGCATTGTCATTTTGTGCCTCCTTTTTAAAAACCAAACAGCTTTCGTCTCTGGATAAAACAAAGAACCTGTGATGCCACAGGTTCTTTGTTTTATCCCTTGAGCTCGTCGTCTTTACACTCTCCAAAGATTGAATACATATCAAAGCCATATTTAAAGGCATCGATGGCACGATGGGGTTTCTTAATCCAGATGGCGTCCTTAAAGACTTCTAACTCCCTGGGTGCCGTAAATCCCCAGGTACACAGCACCGGCAGCATCCCGGCGTTTTTTGCCGTTTCATAATCCACCTTGCTGTCCCCCATGTAGATACAGCGTTCCGGAGCAACCCCCATCTTTTCTGCTAAAGCCAGGGTTTGGGTAGGATCGGGTTTCCGAGGCTGTCCCACCTGCTGGCCGATAACATCCACAAACTCCTTAATATCGAAGAGCCCATCCACGATTTCCCGGGCAGCCTCAATGGGCTTATTGGTACAAATTCCAAAGGGAATCCGCTTGACATGGAGATAGCGAATCAATTCCTTAATCCCGTCATAGGGTCGGGTTTTACGGATGTATCGGGTGGCATAATCCGCTTTCATAAAAGCCTCAGCCTCATCCAAAAGACTTTCATCCCTTCCCATTTCCTCTGGCAAAGCTCGTTTAACAAGATTCCGTATCCCCCGGCCGATGAGACCCTTACCCTCTTCATAGCTCTTCGGCGGTAATCCATAATGTCCAAGCATGCTATTGCATGCGTCAATCAGGTCCTCCAGGGAATCGATGAGGGTCCCATCCAAATCAAAAATGATGCCATCGTACTTTGGTGTATATAATTCTTCCGCCATCCTCAGACCTCCTGTTACTCATTTTAATGATAATATTATAGCACAAAAAGTCCCTCTAAACATCCATTTTCAGATATAACCTCTGGTTATTGCCCTATCACAATTTTTCAATTTACAAAGGCTTTCCTGAGCTGTAAACTATTAACTATGGAAGGAATCGCAATCTAAATGCAATTCTACTTAATATTATTCATTCAAAGGGGGATGAAAAATGTTTACTGCTTATATTGCCGAATTTATCGGCACAATGCTGCTCGTTCTTTTAGGGGATGGCGTTTGCGCCAGTTTATCCTTGGATGGTTCCTTATTTAAAGGTGCTGGTCCAATCTACACGATGCTTGGATGTGGTTTGGCAGTTATGCTGCCTGCTATGGCATTCGGCACTCAATCCGCTGCCCACTTTAATCCTGCTCTGACCATTTCCTTGGCCGTCATCGGTGCATTCCCATGGTCCGGCGTCCTTGGTTACATCGTTGCTCAGATGCTGGGTGGCTTCGTTGGTGCTTGCTTAGTCTATGTGGTCTTCCACGATCAGTTCAAGCTGACCTTAGACAATGGCGCAGCCAAAGAAGACCTTCGTGGTATCTTCTGTACTGGTCCTGCCATTCGTAACCTGCCCATGAACGTTGTTGGTGAAGCATTTGCAACCTTCGCTCTGGTCTTCTTCATCGTCAGCATCGGCACTGGTGCTAAATTAGTTGGTGATGTTGGACTCAACTACTTCTTTGTTTATGGTATCATCATGAGCTGCGGTTTCTCCTTAGGTTCAACTACAGGTTTCGCCATGAACCCTGCCCGTGATACTTCTCCTCGTCTGGCTTATGCTGTGTTATTCCATGGCGACGCTGACTGGGGTTATGCCTGGGTGCCAATCGTTGGTTCTTTAATCGGTGGGATCATAGGTGCATTACTGGCATCTTACACCACTGCTCTTCCTGCTTTAGCAACTTTACTTGGATAGAGATTTAACTTTTATAATAATTTAAAACCGCGACCTTCCATCCTTGAGCCGTTGTCCACTGGACAACGGCTTTTTTATCTTTTGATTCAATATTGCATTTTTCATTCATTTCGTATATTCTATTAAGTTAGTGAGGTCAGTTGAAATGAATATTAATTATGAACATTATAAAGTTTTCTACAATGTTGCCAAACAAGGTAGTATTACCATGGCCGCCCATAAGCTCTATATTTCTCAGCCTGCGGTCAGCAAATCCATTGCACAGCTTGAAAAGGAGTTGGGTTGTCCCTTATTTATTCGACATTCTACGGGTATGACCCTTACCCAAGAGGGTGAATTACTTTACTCCCATATTGCCATTGCTTATGAAGAAATTGCGTTAGGAGAAAGCCAGCTGCAAAGTTTACGTTTTCCCAAATCGGATATGCTGCGCATTGCTGCAGATGACTTGGCCATTCGATATCTTTTGGGGCCAGAAATCCATCATTTTATTCGGAAATTCCCCACGCACCCCCTGACCCTTAAGCAAGGAACACCTGACCAAGTGACTGAAATGGTCCGCCAGGGAACCGTCGATTTGGGCTTTACTATTTTCCCTGAGGCGTATTTTCCAGATCTCGATACTGTATCCCTTGGCTCCTACAACGGCGTTTTCATCGCTAGTCCGGAATATATTCATCCCAACTCAACCACTTTTGATCTTGCCGATTTGATTGAACACCCCATTATTTATTCTTATAATAACACCTCTGCCGCTCATTATCTCTATACACTGATGGGTCAACAAAATATTGAGCCATGCTCTTTGATGGAAGTCGGAACCACCGATCTTGTGGAGGACTATGTACTCCATGGCTGTGGTATCGGGATTACTTTACACCACCTTGTCACTGAAAAATTGGAACAGAAGTCTCTGATCTCCCTTATGACCTCCTTCCAGCTCCCTCCCATTGAACGGGCTATAATTTTACGCAAGCACGAAAAACACACCGCTTTGATCACGGATTTTTTAAACACCTTCTTTTGTTAAATGTGTTTGTTAAATATCAATTAAAGCCTATCTTTCCTTTTCAAAAAGTTATATAATAAAGATATAAAATATTAGGAGGCTTCTCATGGAAAAAATCATTCAATCTCCCGGTATGTACATCCAAGGTGCTGGCGAAATTGCAAAGCTGCCCCAACGGGTTAAGAACTTTGGTGATGCTGCCCTAGTCGTTCTCAGCGGCACGATGATGCGCACCCGTAACGATGGGTTAAAGGCAGATTTCGAGGCAGCTGGTGTCAAATACATCTCAGAAAAATTTGGTGGCGAATGCTCCCAAACCGAAATTAATCGTCTGCGTAAACTGGTACAAGAAAATGATTTGAAGGTCGTTGTCGGCGTCGGTGGCGGAAAAACCTTAGATACTGCAAAAGCAGTTGCTCATTATGAAGGTCTCCCCGTTATCATTGCCCCGTCTATCGCATCCACTGATGCGCCTTGTTCTGCCCTTTCAGTGATCTACACCGATGATGGTGTCTTTGAATCCTATTTAGTTCTACCGAAAAATCCAGAAATCGTCATTATGGATACGGATATTATCAAGGCTGCTCCTGCCCGTCTCTTTGTCGCCGGTATGGGGGATGCCCTGGCAACTTATTTTGAAGCTCAGGCGACCTATGATTCCAATTCTCTGGTAATGTCCGGTGGCCATGTCACGAATTCAGCCCTTAAACTGGCCCGTCTATGCTATGATATTCTTATCGCTGATGGACTAAAAGCTAAACTTGCCCTGGAACGCGGTGTTTGTAGCGCTGCAGTGGAAAATGTTATTGAAGCCAATACCTACTTAAGCGGTGTTGGTTTTGAAAGTGGCGGACTGGCCGCGGCCCACGCCATTCACAATGGTTTGACCGTTTTACCGGAGTGTCATGAAATGTACCATGGCGAAAAAGTTGCCTTTGGGACCTTAGCTCAGATGATCATGGAAAATCGCTCTGACGAAGACCTGGAAGAGGTTCTGGAATTCTGTGTGTCCCTGGGTCTGCCGGTAACCTTAAAGGAACTGGGCTGCACGGATGTCACCCCAGAAAAGATTATGGCTGTTGCCGAAGCTTCTACCGCTGAAGGTGAAACCATCTATAACATGCCGACCGAAGTAACCGCCGACAGCGTCTATGCCGCCATTATGGCTGCTGATGCTTTGGGGACTTGGTATCTTGGGGAAGAATAAGTAACTGAAGATTCAAAAACCACCGCCCTAAAACGGGGCGGTGGTCAAAGCATCGACAAAGTGGTGTCGCGCGGTCAGGGAGAGGATAAAAAAGATTCACCTCGGACCCCAGGCGCTGATGAACGAAGAGAAAGTCCTCAATCGTCAGTGCGCAAAACCTTCGGTTTTGATCAGGTTTAAGGCGGGTTTGCTCTCTTAATTTGATGAAAGTCCAAAACGCCAGCCCGCAGGGGCAACCGGGGTTCTCGTATTTTTATCATCACCCTTCCCTGGGTTTGTCGACAGTCTAATCACCGCCCTAAAACGGGGCGGTGGTTTTTTTATTTTAAGCCTTGGTTTTTAAAGGGTTCTGTTTCTCCTCCGCATAAAAAAAGGGCCGGCAACATCTCTGCTACCGGCTAAAATAAGGAAAAGAAATGAAAATGTTCAGGAAATTTGTCCCCAAACGATTGACAATTATTATTATAGGACACTTTCAGACAAAAAACAAGCTCTTTCAGACATTTTTATTCACTTTGTCATAATTTCAGTTTTTATTAAGAAGTCTATTTGGATTCGGGAAATACCCATCGGTTCCGTTTCTGTATTTCTGTTCGTTTTTGCATAAAAAAAGGGCCGGCAACATCTCTGCTACCGGCTAAAATAAGGAAAAGAAATGAAAATGTTCGGGAAAAACCCCAAACGATTGACATCTATATGATATACCCCTCCCGCTCAAAAAGCAAGGTTTTTGGTGCTAAATCTTTTATTTTAAGGAATTTTAAGATATCATGTGTCGGATTACGGCTTCGTCTCCTGGGCAAAAGGAGTAGTTGAGCATTTCCTCGGGTCTGACCCAGCGCATCTCCTGGTGAACCTTCATACATGGCGTTCCACTGACAATTTTTGCAGTAATAAAAGTGAGGAATACCCTTTGATCGGGATAAGTATAACTGGCATGGTCATATACCTCTTCACAACAGATTTTAATGTCCAGCTCTTCTTGACATTCCCGGACCAGACATTCTCTGGGTGTTTCTCCAGGCTCCATTTTCCCTCCTGGAAATTCCCAGAGATTTCCACAGCTTCCGCCTGGCCCCCGCTGACAGATTAAAATATGTCCATCCCCATCCTGGATGATGGCTGCTGCGACGGATACGGTATTCTGAAGGCTTCCGGATTTTTCTTCCACAATGGGGTCCAGGCTGTGCCGAACCCGTTGACAAAAGGCAAGGGGGCTTTGACGCCGCCAATACCAATCGGCATTCACTTCGAAGGATAGGGTCTCCATCCCCAAGTCTTGAATCTTAGGGATAATCTCATGAAAGGGGATATTCCCTTCCCCAGGGATCCAATGACGATCCAGGTGTCCATCATTATCCGATAGATGCATAGCCTTCATACGCTCTCCAAAGGTATCCAGCAGATGCCCACGGCCACAGTGAAGCATATAGTCGTGGGAGGAGTCGTAGCACATGCCAAAATGGTCAGACTGGATGCGCTCCAGCAGCCAGGAGAGCAAATACTGGCGGGATACATTTTCTACTGCAATATCCACCCCATATTTTTCGCCCGCCTCAGCCAAAACACTAAAGAAGCGGAGGCCATTTTCCATTTCAAAGGGACCTAAATCCAAATCATTGGTGTGGACGACTAAAGCGGGGACATTAAAACGCCTGCAGTCTGCCACAAAGCCACAAAGCCGGTCTAAGAGAGGCTTCGATTCACGGGCATTCTTTTCCCATATCCCATTATATCCCATAAAGGGGGCATGGAAATTAGTAATCTCCAATCCCATCCGTCTGGCCATATCAGGCATCGCCTCCTTTGGAATATGGACTGGTTCAAATTCATCCTCCCAGGAGAGCATCACCGCATCAAATCCGGCCGCTTTAATAATATCCAGACGCTCCTGAAGGGGCTGAAAATATCCGAACCATGAAAAGATGCTATACCTCATGGTTTAGCTCCGGAATATGGATATCATAGGGGGGATACACCACGCCCTTTTCGGTGATAATGGCGGTCACATTTTGATGGGGGGTTACATCGAAGGCAGGATTCTCCCGGACCACTCCCTTTGGCGCAATGCGTTGTCCTTTAATGACGCTGATTTCCTCGGGGGCTCGATTTTCAATGACGATGTCCTCCCCACTCCACATGTCAAAATCGATGGTGGAGGTCGGCGCTGCCACATACATAGGAATACCATGGGCCTTGGCCAGCACCGACACCGAGTAAGTTCCGATTTTATTAGCCACATCACCATTGCGGGCGATACGGTCCGCCCCGACGATGACACAGTCGATTTTGTCCTGCTTCATCATCCAGCCTGCCATATTATCGGTAATCAGGGTGACGGGAATCCCATCCTTATGGAGCTCGTAGGCAGTGAGCCGGGCCCCCTGGAGCAGAGGACGTGTCTCATCAGCATAAACGGAGATGTTCTTTCCGTCTTCCCAGGCCGCCCGAATGACACCCAGAGCGGTTCCATAATCGGCGGTGGCCAAAGCACCCGCATTGCAATGGGTCAAAATGGTATCTCCCCGATGGATCAGCTTAGCACCATGGGCTCCCATGGCCCGACACATGGCAATGTCTTCGGCGCAGATGGCGTCAGCCTCTGCCATAAGGGCTTTTGCCATCGCCTCTGTTGTCCCATCCCCACAAGCCTTTAAAGCTGCATCCATCCGATCAATGGCCCAAAAGAGATTGACTGCCGTTGGACGGGTCCCCCGGAGATAAGCCATGGCGCCATCCATTTTGGATAAAAATACGTCCATGGACCGGGGAGCGAACTCCCTAGCCGCCAGGGCAACGGCGTATCCAGCGGTGACGCCAATGGCTGGCGCCCCACGAACGACCATGGTGACAATAGCCTCCCCCACCGCCCGATAATCGGTGTAGCTTCGGATGACCTCCTCCGTTGGCAGAAGGGTTTGATCAATCAGTTTAAGTGCACCATCTTCAAAATAAACGGGCCGCATTTACTTCCTCCCGATTCGTTCAATCATACGGAAGATGAGGGCTTTCACCCTTTCATTGTTCTCCGCCAGTACCTTAAGGACCTGTTCCTCCGTCACAGGAGGAATTCCGGGCTTGTCCTTTAAGCCCGCATCATAATCGGTAACAAGGGCCACATTGACCACTGGAATTGCCTTTTCCATGCAAAGATAAGCCTCGGGATACTGGGTCATATTAATAATATCCGCCCCAAAGCCGGCGTACATCCGGCTTTCTGCCCGAGTCGAAAACCGAGGGCCGTTCACCACCACGGTGGTTCCGCCATCGTGGACAGTGATTCCCAACTTCTGGGCCTCCTCAATGGCATAGCTCCGAAGTCTTTGATCGTAGGGGTCCGCCGAGCTGAGATGGACCACCTTAGGGCTTTGGAAAAAGGTATCCTTCCGGCCAGAGGTCATATTGATGTATTGATCCGTCACCACAAAATCGCCAGGTTTAAAGTCCTCCCGAAGGGAGCCCACACAGCAGGGTGAAATCAATGCCTTGACCCCAAGCTGTGAAAAGACATCGATATTAGCCCGATAGTTAATCTCACTGGGGCTTAGGGTATGCCCCTTCCCATGGCGTGGCAGGAAGGCAACCGTCTTCCCCCCCACACTCACCAGGCTCACCGCATCCGAAGGCTTCCCGTAGGGTGTATCGACATCGATGCGGCGGACATCACCACCCAGCTCGTACAAACCAGAACCACCAATGACACCAATATCTGCCGAATAATACATCACACTTCCTCCTCGTTTACCACGTTGAATCCCAATGTTTCTTTAAAATGTGCCAGTGCCCAGGTGTGCCCCAGGGCGTTAAAGCTGGCCACCCGATTGTCATGTACAGTGACAGGGTAACCTAGATTATAAGCACTGATGGCGGTGTGCAGCACACAGATATCTGTGCACACCCCGGTAATTTCCAGGCTATCCACCCCATACTGGCGCAGCAGCTGATCTAAAGGCGTTCCCTCAAAACAGGAATACCGAAACTTATCCAGCCAGAAAATCTGTCGGTCCACAAGCTCTTCATTAGCCTCTAAAAGGGCTCCGGTTTGGCCATAGACCATCCGCCCAGGACTCCCCTTTATATTGTGAGGCGGAAAGAGTCGGGATTCCGGATGGGTATGATCCCCTTCCAGGTGGAGATCATTGACCACAAAAACCAACCCACCCTCTGCCAGGGTTTCTCTTACTGCCTGGGCGATGGCACCATCGATGGCCTGGGCTGGCGCCCCAGCGGTCAGACACCCATCCTCAGCCACAAAATCATAGGTATAATCAGTGATAATGAGCGCTTTCATTTAGTAAGCCTTCTTCCAGCCTCCCTTTTCGGGGGACTCGCTTTCTTCCTGCAAATCTGCCTTAAAGCCCAGCCATTTATATTTCGAATCATCCTCTTCCTCCGGGGCAACCTCCTCTGCCTGAGCTTCTGGCTCTGGATGAGCCGCCAAGGCTTGGGCTTCTGGCTCTGACGGGGCTACGATCTCCGGCGCAGGGGGCTCATCTGCCACCACGGCCTGGGCAATGCTTAAAGCCGCCCCCAGGACATCCTTAACACTGGATGCATCTAAAAACTCGATGGGTTCCGGCTCGGGCTGCAGCTGTGATACTACTGGTGTTTTTACCTCTGGTGCTGGCGATGCATCCGGCAGATCAGGGGCTGGCTTAGGTGGTACCGGGACAGCTTGGACCGATTTCTCCGGTTCAATGCTAATACCCAGCTTAGCGGCCAAAAAGGCTTCTGCTTCAGCCTCACTCATATCTGCCATTTGGGCACGAAGTGCCCGCTCGAATTCATCCCGAATCTGGGCCTTTTTATCCATCGCTCCAGAAGGTGCCCCTCCTGGGGTCTTTGTCTGTATCCCCTCACTCTGAAAATCCTTGAGGGCCTGCTCCACCTGGGCTTGCTCCGTTGTTGATGGCCCCCCTACCAATTCCTCTGGGATATTGGCATCGGCACCTTGCTCTGCAGCCTCCTGGGCGGCCTTTTCCTCTTCTGACAGGCTGAACTTTGGAATGGGCCGGGCATACATCATCTCATCGGCTTCATCAGCCGAGCGCTTAAATCCCAGCCATTTGAACTGACTGTCATCCTCTTCATCCGGGGCCACTAAGGGCCCATCAGTAGGATCGAATACCGGGTGGGATACCTCCCGTTTAGGGGTGGGCGGCTCTTCCGATGCCACCTCCGTTTCTGGTGCCGCCTCTGCTGGCGGATCAGGATATTCATCATCGCCCTCAGCCCAGGGACGATCCTTCACATAATCCCCACTGTCTAAGGCTTCACTTTTAAAACCAATCCAGCTTTGCTTTTTAGCATCCTCTGACTGGATTTCCTGCTGCATCAGCTCATTGGCCTGATTATCCAGCCAGCTTTCCAGCCGCTTGGCTTTGGGCTTATCTTCCCCACCCAGGATGGTCTCCCCAGCTTTTAAATAGCTACGCTTGGCATCGGGAAAGTGACTTTTTATGACATCCAGGGGAATCTTATTGTTGGTCAGCACCGCCATGACCGTGGAGAGTTTTTCCGGCAAATGTCCTTCTCTGGGCCATTGGAGCAGTAAGCCAATTTCAAATTTGCAAATGGCATCGACATCAAAGCCCAGGGATTCCAGGGAAAAACGCATTAACTCCGGATGTCGGCATTTTTGGCCCTTGGGACGGGCACAGCCTTCTCCCGACAAATCACAGATATGGCAGTTCCCCGGCATCAGGGTCAGGGTCCCCGGGATTTTTTCTTCCAACTCCAGCAGACTCTTCCAGGATTCCACCTTCATAACATGATTGACTTCCGTGCAATAATCCCCACAGGCTTTGATGCCAATGATTTTCTGACGATCGCTTTTGGGAATGGTATATTCCCGGCCAATGAGCATCATATATTTAAACTCATTCAAAAAAATTGTTTCACTAAAGCCATATTCCGGGCAGGACCAATACTGCCCATAATTGGGGCAGCGCTTGCAATACCCCCGGGTTTTTCTTAAGGTATGGTATTCGTCCAGCATCTTTTCCATGGGGACGGCACCGGAACTGAATTTATGGGTATACTCCATCATAACACCTCGACTCATCATTCATTGATTGATTGCATACTAATATATTCTATATTTTACTCTATCTTTTCAGGGACATCAACCGAAGTTTTTGACCTGCACAGATAAGATTTCAGCATGGGTTTCCCTTTGCCTTGCTTCATTTTTGTCCCAGCGGGACAAAAAACTCGAAATCACAAAAAATTACCATTCTATTTTCCTTTGATTCATATTATAATGAGGGCGAAGAAAAATTCAACCAATAATCGTTAAATTTTGAAGGGAGTTTTGTGAATGGAATATTCTCAGGAAGTAAAAAACATGTGCTGTGTCGCCAGTAATGCGAATCACGGTGCCGCCCCAATCCCCGAAGAGGGTCAGTGGGTTCAGTCGAAGGAAGTATCCGATATCTCTGGTCTTACCCATGGTACCTGCGGCTGTGCACCACAGCAGGGAACCTGTAAGCTGACCTTGAATGTCAAAGAAGGCATCATCCAGGAAGCGCTGATTGAAACCATCGGCTGCTCCGGTATGACCCACTCAGCTGCCATGGCCGCTGAAATCCTGCCGGGTAAAACCATTTTAGAAGCTTTAAATACAGACTTAGTCTGTGATGCCATCAATGGTGCTATGCGTGAATTATTCCTGCAGATTGCCTATGGCCGTACTCAGACTGCCTTCTCCGAAAATGGCCTGCCCGTCGGCGCTGGCTTAGAGGATCTGGGCAAGGGCTTAAGAAGCCAAACCGGGACCACCTATGGAACCCTGGATAAGGGACCCCGTTACCTGGAAGTGGCAGAAGGCTATATCAAACAGCTGGCCCTCAATGACCATGACGAAATCGTCGGTTACTCCTTCGTCCATCTGGGCAAAATGATGGAAAACATCAAAAAGGGCGTTGATCCCAAGGAAGCCTACGAAGCCGCTTCTGGCCAATACGGACAATTCGATGGTGCTGCCAAGTACATCGATCCACGGGAACAATAGGAGGTTAACCAATGGCATTATTTGAAAGTTACGAAAGAAGAATCGATAAAATTAACACGGTCCTTGCCGAAAACGGCATTGCTTCCCTGGAAGAAGCGAAGCAGATTTGTGATGATAAGGGTGTCGATGTGGCTGAAATTGTCAAGAGCATCCAGCCCATCTGCTTCGAAAACGCCTGTTGGGCTTACACCTTGGGTGCAGCCCTAGCCTTCAAAAGAGGCGCTAAAAGTGCCGCTGAAGCTGCTGCCATCATCGGGGAGGGCTTACAGGCCTTCACCATCCCTGGCTCCGTTGCAGAACAACGGAAGGTCGGCTTAGGCCACGGGAACCTTGGGTCAATGCTGCTGTCTGAAGAAACCGAATGTTTCGCCTTCCTGGCAGGTCACGAATCCTTTGCCGCCGCTGAAGGAGCCATCGGAATCGCCCGTTCTGCCAACAAGGTCCGTCAAAAGCCCCTTCGGGTTATCTTAAATGGCCTGGGCAAAGATGCCGCTTTAATTATCTCCCGGATCAATGGCTTTACCTATGTGAAAACAGACTATGACTACTACACCGGAGAATTAAAGGAAGTCAGCCGTACCGCTTATTCTGATGGTGAACGTGCTGCGGTTAACTGCTACGGTGCCAACGATGTGCGTGAAGGTGTCGCCATCATGCATAAGGAAGGGGTCAATGTCTCCATCACCGGGAATTCCACCAATCCCACCCGCTTCCAGCACCCTGTTGCCGGTACCTATAAGAAGGAATGTATCGAACAGGATAAGAAGTATTTCTCAGTTGCTTCTGGCGGTGGTACCGGCCGCACCCTCCATCCCGATAACATGGCTGCCGGTCCGGCTTCCTACGGAATGACCGATACCATGGGCCGGATGCACTCCGACGCTCAATTTGCCGGTTCCTCCTCTGTGCCCGCCCATGTTGAAATGATGGGACTCATCGGCATGGGGAACAACCCTATGGTTGGCGCCACTGTTTCGGTCGCCGTTGCTGTGGAAGAAGCTGGTAAGTAAGAGCCTTCCATAAATTTTATCTTCAACAATCTTTTAACAAAGAAAATAGAAGTAGCGGATAACTTTTCGCTACTTCTATTTTTTATTCGTGAATAATCTTAGATAAAACGGTCTCCATAAAAAAAAGGCCAGATTTCTCTGACCTTTCCCATTTCTCGATAGACTATGCGCGGGAAACGTTAGTCGCCTGCAGACCACGTGGTCCCTTTTCGATATCGAAGGTAACAGCTTCCCCTTCGTTCAGGGTCTTAAAGCCACTACCAGTGATTGCGGAAAAATGTACGAATACATCTTCGCCATCTTCTCTAGAAATAAAACCAAAACCCTTGTCGCCATTAAACCATTTTACTGTACCATTATTCATTGTTGGTACCTCCTATAAAAAATTTATATCCTCAATCGTAAAATAAAAAACACATATTTTTGTAAAGCTTCTCTGCTTAGTTGGTTGACTTAAGCAAATAAAAAGATTTACAAAAATATGTGAAATCAATTGATACTCTCTTAAATACATTCTTATTATAGCCCGATTTTGCGTCGTTGTCAAGCTTTTTATTTTTAAGAGCTCTCCTGAAAATTCCCGCTTTTTCATTCATTAAAAAAGCTCTGTACCCCCAGGTACAAAGCTTTTTTAAAACAGTAAGACTATTTATCCCCGTGAAGAAGTTTTATCCTTTACTCAAAGGTAACCAAATAATCTTCAATATATTTTGATGCGGTTGCGCCGTCAGCAGCAGCCGTAATAATCTGTCTAAGGGCCTTGGTTCGGACATCCCCCACCGCATAGACGCCAGACAAATTGGTCTTTGTGGACTCGTCTGCTACAATGTAACCCTGGGGGTCCAAATCGATCTGACCTTTGACCAAATCGGTATTGGGGATGCGTCCCACCGCAACGAAGATCCCATCACAGGGTAAATAACTTTTAATCCCGGTTTTTATATTTTCAATTTCTGCACCATTGACCACATCACCATAATCGATATGGGAAATTTTAGAATCCCACAAAATTTTAATGTTTTCTGCTCTCTCTAAGGGTTTTAAGTAGGTTTTCGTCGCCCGAAGGGTATCCCGACGATGGACGATGGTAACACTCTTACAAATTTTAGAGAGGAATAATGCATCGGCGACAGCGGAGTTCCCCCCACCTACTACGAGTACATTACGATCCTTATAAAACATCCCATCACAGGTAGCACAATAAGCAACCCCCCGACCAATGAGGCCTTCTTCGCCTTCCACCCCCATCTGTCTGGGAGATGCCCCAGTGGCAATGATGACGGTTTTGCTCTTAAAGTTCCCTTCACTACTGACCACCGTTTTGATATTTCCTTCTAAGTCAAGGGATCGGACTTCACCCAAAACGGTTTCGGCCCCAAAGCGTTCGGCGGATAATTTCATTTTCTCACCTAGATCAAAGCCATCTACCCCGTCTTCGAATCCAGGATAATTATCCACCTGACTTGTTGTTGCCATCTGTCCACCTGCCGAAAGCTTTTCAAGGACTAAGGTTGACATACAGGCTCTTGCACAATATAAAGCGGCGGTATAGCCGCCAGGGCCACCTCCGATGATGATGACATCATAAATTTTTTCTACCATAACAGCCTCCTAAATTCCCTGGGACGCAAGCCAGGCATCCACATCAGCTTTCGATTTCGGAGCTTCTGATACTGGTCCGGGCCTTCCATCCACGAATAAAATCAGGGAAGGAATCATCTTAACACCATATTCCGCCTTCAACTCTGGAGCATCATCGATATTGACCTTTACCACCTGAACCTTTTCTCCCAGCTGTTTGGCCACAACATCAATGACGGGACTTAAGCGTCGACAATAGCCGCACCAAGGGGCCCAAAAATCTACTAAAACAGGAATACCGGATTCCAATACTGCGGCCTCAAAACTATCGCCTCGCACTTCAATAATTTCCATAATAAGCTTCCTTTCTACTGCTGTACTGTTCAAAAAAAACAACGTATTCTGATTACTTCCATTATAAACCCTCCAGGGATTTTGTCAACCTAATTGTATTTTTTTAAAGTACAATTCAAGGAAAGGAAGTAAACCCGCCTTAAACCTTATCAAAACCGAAAGTTTTGCGCACTGACGAATGAGCGGTTTCCCTTTTTATCCCTTCCCTTATTTTTCCAAAAAATAAAAAAAAGCCATTAGATTGCGCGACGTTCTATCCTCCCAGGCAGTCACCCACCAAGTACTTTCGACGCTAAAAGGCTTAACTTCTGTGTTCGGTATGGGAACAGGTGTACCCCTCTTGCTATCGTCACGCAATCTAAGTGCTCTTTATTCGCTTC
>NZ_FNOU01000015.1 GCF_900107125.1 Eubacterium barkeri | reverse complement strand
GGTCACCCCTCGCTGAGGGGTGTGGATTGAAATCCAAGTTTTTTGGTTAAACGAGCCGGGCTATGGATCGTCACCCCTCGCTGAGGGGTGTGGATTGAAATCTCCAAATCGAGAGTAGTACACAGCGTACGTAGGGTCACCCCTCGCTGAGGGGTGTGGATTGAAATTGATCCTGAGTTGATCGAGCTCTTCAATGATTTCCTTGTCACCCCTCGCTGAGGGGTGTGGATTGAAATATACACCGGGTCCTCGTTATAAAATCCGCATTTGTCACCCCTCGCTGAGGGGTGTGGATTGAAATCATCGAGGTACAAACATGAACAAAATAAGCAATGGTATGTCACCCCTCGCTGAGGGGTGTGGATTGAAATCTTCGATTTACGGCAACAAACCAGATCCATTTCCCGTCACCCCTCGCTGAGGGGTGTGGATTGAAATTTTGGGCAGCTCTACCAAGCTGCTGACGCCAAAGCGTCACCCCTCGCTGAGGGGTGTGGATTGAAATTGCTATTTCACCAATGGTTGCTTCTACTCCTTCAAGTCACCCCTCGCTGAGGGGTGTGGATTGAAATCGGTCATTCAATAAATCAACATCAAACGGAAAATGTCACCCCTCGCTGAGGGGTGTGGATTGAAATTGAAAATAATGCGCTGGCATTTCCGCGCCGCTTGTCACCCCTCGCTGAGGGGTGTGGATTGAAATCTTTAGATTCCTATAGATGCCTTAAACATGCGCCGTCACCCCTCGCTGAGGGGTGTGGATTGAAATGAAAAAAGTATAAAATATAAGAGGAACAGAACAACGTCACCCCTCGCTGAGGGGTGTGGATTGAAATCTTATTCATGGCCATGGTTAATATTCCTTTCTTGTCACCCCTCGCTGAGGGGTGTGGATTGAAATTGAAAGGTGCTTTACATATTGATGACCGGAATGGGTCACCCCTCGCTGAGGGGTGTGGATTGAAATCCGATTTCACCCGATTGTCGGTATATGGTTCATTGTCACCCCTCGCTGAGGGGTGTGGATTGAAATTGGTGTTTTTAACGAAATTATTATGGGGTATGCGGGTCACCCCTCGCTGAGGGGTGTGGATTGAAATATAAAATCCATTTGCTATAAATACAGGAACGTAAGGTCACCCCTCGCTGAGGGGTGTGGATTGAAATATTAACTTTTATTGTATTATGATTACATAACATGTCACCCCTCGCTGAGGGGTGTGGATTGAAATGTTACCAGTTTGAGTGTATCCGTGCATTGCTATTGTCACCCCTCGCTGAGGGGTGTGGATTGAAATATAGTTTTGTTGAGCAATTGAAAAATCTAGGATGTCACCCCTCGCTGAGGGGTGTGGATTGAAATGAAACCTTGTTTATATTGGGTTTGTTATCTTCCTGTCACCCCTCGCTGAGGGGTGTGGATTGAAATCTACCCAGCTTATGGGTTACATTAATTGGATTTTCGTCACCCCTCGCTGAGGGGTGTGGATTGAAATGCAGGAGCAGGTCAGGGCATTCTCAGTCTCAACCGTCACCCCTCGCTGAGGGGTGTGGATTGAAATGACCCATTGTTGACATTGCCACCGAAAAGGGCGACGGTCACCCCTCGCTGAGGGGTGTGGATTGAAATGCAGGAGCAGGTCAGGGCATTCTCAGTCTCAACCGTCACCCCTCGCTGAGGGGTGTGGATTGAAATGACCCATTGTTGACATTGCCACCGAAAAGGGCGACGGTCACCCCTCGCTGAGGGGTGTGGATTGAAATCAGATTAGAAGGCCCTCTGGTTATCTGGTAATTTAGTCACCCCTCGCTGAGGGGTTATGTCACCCCTCGTTGAGGGGTGTGGATTGAAATTGGGAAATTGTTGGTGGGGTCCAGGGGGCCATTGTCACCCCTCGTTGAGGGGTGTGGATTGAAATTTAACCGGTATAGCCCGGTACCCAGCCCGTTTCCAGTCACCCCTCGCTGAGGAGTGTGGATTGAAATCCCTGTTGCAAGACGGCTACACAGTGTTAATTTGTCACCCCTCGCTGAGGAGTGTGGATTGAAATGTCACATTGTCCTGGTATTTGGCAAAAATGTAGTGTCACCCCTCGCTGAGGGATGTGGCTTGAAGTCTCTATCTGTCCCAATTCTGTTATTGATGTAGAGTCACCCTTTATTGAAGGACATGGATCGAAACAGCCAATCTGTCAATCGGATGGGGGCATCACCCAAGGAATTGCTTACGACAGGGAACAGAGTAAAAAAAGAATAATTAATATTTAAAAAGCAAGAAACGACCCCTCTCCTACACATAGGACAGAGTGAGTCGTTTCTTGTCTTAAAAGGCCTTTCATTTTATTGAATCAGCATTGTCTAATTCCACGGATCGACATAAAGCCCCATGGGATAACTCAAATACCGCAGGCGATCCAGCTGATCGACGGTGATATAGCCAGGCTGGGCATTGATTACTGTGGGAATACGATTGACGATGGTGGCACAGGTGTGTTCAACTGTGGCGGGCTTAGCCACGGAGAAAGTAGTATCGGGTTCGCCGATAATTTTCCAATCGCATAAATCACCATCATCTGGTCCGTAGACCTTCCCGATACAAGAGGTTTCAATGATGGGTCCCTGGAAGGTTTCGGTAGTAACCACTGCACCCATTCCAATGACCCGGCCAGGCTCAATGGTTTTGCCCATGGTCTGGGAAAGAATGGGGGAATGGTGATAATAAGGCACACATTTTTGATTTTGGGATTTGATGGTCCAGCCCATCAAACGGCACAGGGCCTCATTGGAATTCCACACATAAGAAGGCTCCAGCACATCGGGGTGGGCCAGGGTTTCTTCGAAAGCCTCAGGGCTCAAGTCGACCCCATGGGCCTTGGCCAGAGCCAGGCCGTATTCTTCTACATTATAGCTGACAGCACCTTCAATTCGGGTGATATTTTGAACCCCACCGGCCACATACCCGATGAGATTAATCCAAAAGATATCCTCCATTCCGCTGCCCGTCAAGGTACAGAAATTGTCCTTTGCCAGGCGATCCAGTGTGTTGGTCAGGGGACTGGCCGTACTCCAGGAATCCGTAAGCTCTTCACAGGTCGAAATGACATTGATCCCCCGGGAGAGACAGGCTTGAAAATGGGGGAAGCAATCCTCAACGAAGCTAAAGAGGGTAACGACGGCGATATTGGCATCACAATGATCCAACACAGCTTCTGCATCATCCTGAATGGTGACACCTAATTCCATATCCAATCCGGCAAAAATGCCAACATCCATCCCAACAACATCGGGATTGACATCAATGGCACCGACGATCTCCGCTCCCTTTTCGTAGAGATAGCGGATGATGACCTTTGCCATTTTTCCACAGCCATATTGAACAACTCGGACGCGCTCATGGTTTAACATAACGAACCTCCTTATGATGGGTTTGATTGACTTTAGTATAGTCCGGTATTCTGTAGCATGTCCCAAACTTAAGGGAGGAAGAAATGGATTTAAGGGGAAGCAAAGGATCCATCAAAAAGTGTTTCTTGTGACCGAAAATGGGACACAAAGTGGCACACATCTGTGTGTCATTATGATACACCCAAGGGTAGGATGCTATAATAAGGCCAGAAACAAAGGTTTACAGACCATGTGGATAATTGGCATGGCTCTTGCTTTAATATAAGGTACCCAGTCCGCTGGGAATAACCGGTAGGGATACCAAAAGGAGCAATATGATGAGTAAACCAAAAGTCGCTGTCGTGAAAGTGGAGAGACCGGAGGGGAATGATCAGTTCTTGGCCGGCAAGTATGTTCGGGTGGAAGAGGATATTCAGAAAATCAAGGCAGCGGTGGGGAAGGCCATCGAGCTGTCTGTGGGCTCCCTTGATGAAATCATCAAGGAAGGGGATTATGTTCTGATTAAGCCCAATCTGGCTTTTCAGGCACCTCCGGAAAGCTTTGCAGTAGTGGACCCCCGGACCATTGAGGCGGTGGTATCCTATGTGAAGGAAAATTCCAAAGCCGGTAAGGTTGTTGTGGGGGACAATCCTTCCCTGGGCATGCACGTCGGACGGGCAAAACCAGCTTTTGCCGAATCGGGGATGGAGGAAGCCGCTCGTCTTGGCGGTGCGGATGAGGTGATTTACTTTGATGAGAAGGAAGTGCTCCCCATGGATGTTCCCGGGGCCAAGGTCTTTAAGCATGCTACGGTATTTAAGCCCTTCCTGGATGCGGATGTGGTCATCAATCTGCCGAAGATGAAGGTCCACCTGGCCGGAACGGTAACCCTGGGGATTAAGAATTGGAATGGGATTATTCCAAACTGTCATCCCAGTGGCCAGCAGCAGGGGTGCCATCGCATTGATTTGGGCCAAAAGATGGCGGATTGTCTGAAGATTCGCCAGGCGGATCTGACCATTGTTGACGCGGTTATCGGTATGGAAGGCCAGGGACCCCATGCGGGAACCCCCATTGAAATGGACTTAATTGTGGCTGGGCGCAGTACCCCCTCGGTGGATGCCGTCGCCTGCTCGATCATGGGGTTCGATCCCATGGAGATCCCTGCGGTACGCTGTGCCGGTACGGATGGCCTGGGTGAGATTAACCTGGATAATATAGAGGTTTTGGGAGAACCCGTCGCCTCTGTGATGAAGCATTTTAAACGCCCCAATGGCGATCCCATCGGGATGTACAATGGACTGACCTGTTGTATGCAGCAGACCTGTGATGGCTGCTATGTCAATGTTCGGGGGGCCCTGGACAGCTTTGCCATCAGTGGCATCAATATGGATAAGTTCTTAAAGGAACGGGGAGAAGTTGTGGTCATTGCCGGTGGAGTTCCTTCCTTTGATCCGGAAATTTGTGTGGATAAAACGGTGTTTATCTGTGGGGATTGCTGGGAAAAATTTGAAACGGCAGATGCCGTTCGAGAAGGGGCAAAAAAAGCCAAGAAAGTGGTTTATTATCCGGGATGTGCACCGGTTTATATTTTCTCCAAGCTGAATACCGATTTGCAGAAGATGGCCGCTGGACAGGATATCGATTGATTTTTTAATGAATAAGGAGGGGGCGGATAAGATCACTTCCCCCTCCCGGGAGTTAGTGTAAGGAGGTCCATCATGGTATTTATGCCTGATTTCGAAAGGCTGTACAGGGATTGGTGCAGGTATTATGAGGAGGGGGTTTTTTCGGAGACGCTCCGGCCTGATATCAGCGCTTCCTGGAAGCGTTGCAGGGCATTAGGGCTTGACCCCCTGGCACTGAACCGAACGCCGGTGGTGTCAGAGGGGGATTTCCAGGAACGGGTCCGGAAAAATCGGAATCTTCTGGATGAGAGCATCCCTTTTATGATGGAACTTCAGGAATTTGTGGCAGGCTCTGGGTTTTCCACCACCCTAACTGATGTGGATGGGGTGGTGCTGGAGCTGATTTGTGATCCGGAAATATTGGAGGAGGCCTTTACAAGGAACCTGGTCCAAGGCAGTATCTGGAACGAGAAGCGGGCAGGAACCAATGCAACGGGACTGGCTATTATCACGGCCCAACCCATCCAGGTCATTGGAGAGGAGCACTATTTTAAATGCTACCATGGGCTGACCTGTTCGGCATCCCCTATTTTTGATGCCCAGGGGCAGCTTCTGGGGGTGCTGGATATGTCTGGTCCCAAGGAATTCAGCTTCCCCCACACCCTGGGAATGGTGGTGGCCGCCACAAAGGCCATTACCCGCCAGCTGTGCATTGCAGAGTCCAGCCGCCAGCTGGACCTCACCAACCATTACCTTAAGGCGGTGATGGAATCCATGGATAAGGGGGTAGTGGCAGTGGATGTCAATGGGAAGATCATTGGAATTAACTCCGATGGTGCCAAGATTTTAAATACCACGACCTTTGATTCCTATGGAAAGAATATTTTAGATATTATGGAGGGGGAGAATATTCTGGCGGATGGGACCGGAAAGCTTCAGGCCGTCACCCGGGAAAAACGGCTGGTGACTGGGACGGGCAGTATTAACTGCCTGGTGAATCAGCGCCTTATACGACACGATAACGGCGATGTGGCCGGGGTCGTGGCTACCTTAAAGGACTTAAAGCACAAGGCTGCGATCAATCGGGATGTGCGTAAGGGCACCCGGTTTACCTTCGACGATATCCTGGGGGAAAGCTCAAGCCTTCTCCGGTCCGTCCATTTGGCCAAGGTGGCCTCCAGTGGAGACTCCACCATTCTCCTATTGGGGGATAGCGGCACGGGTAAGGAAATGTTTGCCCAGGCGGTGCATAATGCCCATCAGAGCAATCAGCCCTTTGTGGCAGTGAATTGTGCGGCCATCCCCGAGAATCTCATGGAGAGCATTCTTTTTGGCTACGAGGAGGGATCCTTCACCGGGGCCAGCCGCCATGGGCGGAAGGGAAAGTTTGAGCTGGCTGAGGGGGGGACCATCTTCCTGGATGAAATAGGGGAGATGTCCATGAATACCCAGACGGTGCTTCTCCGGGTTCTTCAGGAGCGCTATGTCCAGCGTATTGGCGGCACGAAGGACATCCCGGTGAACCTTCGGGTGATCGCCGCCACCAACCAGAATTTGCTGGAGGCGGTTAAGGAAAAACGCTTCCGCCAGGATTTGTACTATCGGCTTAACGTGTTGGAGATTAAGATTCCAGCCTTAAAAGATCGCCCCGGGGATATTCCTATTTTAGCCGAGGCTTTTATGAAGGAGCTATCGGAAAAATTTGGGAAGACCATTGCACCGCTATTGCCTTCTACGATTCGGGTCCTTGAGGGCTACGATTGGCCGGGAAATGTCCGTCAGTTTCGCCATGCCATTGAACAGGCGATTTACTTTACAGAGAAAAATCGCATTGACGATTATTTCATATCGGATTACCTGCCCCAGCAGATCAGTGTGGGTGCGGTGATGATGCCTGTTTCTGAAGGTCCGACAGCTGGGGAGACGGTACCACCGGATTTAAAGGCCCTGGAAATGCAGGCTATCCGGGAGGCCATTCGACGTCTGGGGGATAAAAAGAAAGCGGCGGCCTTTCTGGGGATTTCCAGAAGTACCCTGTACCGTAAAATCAGCCAATATCATTTGGACGAGGATTAGCATGGAGAAGGAAATACGTTGGATGGATCTGGGTAAGGTGGATTACGAAGGGGCTTTTTGCATTCAGGGGGAACTTCACCGTCATCGGGTGGCTGGGGACATCCCGGATATTTTGTTGTTCCAGGAGAACCCGCCCACCATAACCCTTGGTCGGGATGCCCATGAAGAAAACCTTCTCCACAGCCGGGAGGAGTACCGGACCCAGGGTTTTGATGTGGTGTCAGTGAGCCGGGGCGGGGATGTGAGCTATCATGGCCCGGGACAGCTGGTTATTTCAGCCATTGTGGCCTTTGAGGATTATGCCCCGGGGGCCGTGGCCTTTGTTCGCCTTTTGGAGCAGGTGGCCATGGATACCCTGGCGGCTTTTGATATTGGAGCAACACGACTCCGGGGCTTATCCGGGGTGTGGGTGACAGACCCTGGCACCGGGGAGCTGGCTAAAATCGCTGCCCTGGGACTTGAGATATCCCATGGTATTTGTGCCCATGGAATGGCCATGAATGTGGCCCCAGACCTGACCCATTTCAGGGCGATTATTCCCTGTGGGATTCGGGATCGAGGCGTGATTTCCATGGCATGCCTGGGGGTGAGGCCAACCCTGCCCCAGGTTCGGGATGAGTATTTAAAAGCATTTTGTCGTATTTTTGGAAGAACGGCCAGAGCAGCCGCATTGGAGGATTTGCCAGTGGGCAGAACCCAGAAGGAGGCGTTATGATGACAACAGCAATTATTGTACCAAAGTTTGCAGAGGGTGCAGAGGATATCAAGTTACGGCAATGGCTGGTGGGGCCTGGGGAATCCGTTGAGGCGGGTCAGAATATTGCAGAGATTGCCACGGATAAAATTTCGGCCTATATCGAGGCACCGGCTGCGGGGACCATTACGGCCCTTTTGGCAGAGGAGAAGGATCGGGTGGCGGTGGGCCAGACCATCGGTGAAATGGAGGCTCTTTAAAATGGCCGGTAAACATGAAGGTCAGGTGGTGATCATCACGGGATCGGCCCGGGGAATCGGCTATACCATGGCGGAGTATCTGGATGGATTAGGGGCTTCGGTGGTTATTGCAGATATCGATGAGGAGGCGGCAGTGGCTGCGGCGTCTGCCCTGTCCGGTGATACCCTGGCCATGGGGTGCAATATTACGGATGAGACGTCTGTTGCAGCCATGGTGGATGGCGTTATGGCCAAGTATGGACGCATCGATGTCCTGATTAACAATGCGGGTATTTTTCCGGTGAAGATTTTCTCAGCCATGACCTTCGAAGATTGGAAGACCGTTATTGACATTGATTTAAACGGGACCTTCCTGGTCACCCATGCCGTTTACGCGGTGATGGAAGAACAGAAATCCGGTAAAATTATTAATGTGGCCTCCATTGCCGGTCGGGTGGGGGGCTTTGGCTTCACCCATTATTCTGCCGCCAAGGGTGGGGTTATTGCGTTCACTAAGGCCCTGGCCCGGGAGGCCGCCAAGCTTGGAATCCAGGTGAATGCCCTGGCACCAGGGGTGGTGGTAACCGATATGGCCAAGAGCAACTTCCCCAAATACGCCTTGGATGAGCACATCCGCGTTACCCCGGCAGGCCGTTTGGGCAAGCCCGAGGATCTCCTGGGGGCGGTTTCCTTCCTAAGCTCTCCGGAAAGTGACTATGTCGTCGGTCAGGTACTGACGGTAGATGGCGGGTATACGATGGTATAGGGCATGAATATCCAGGACGTTTTTTTACGCTTACAAGGCAATACTGCCCCCATTGACATGATTGAGATGGACGGGAGCCGCATAGCCATGACCTACAGTGATTTGGTGGACGATGCTAAGGTTTTGCTGGGCGGATACCAGGCCCAGGGAATCCCGGTGGGGGCTCCACTGGTCCTTCAGTGCCGCAGTATTCGACAGACCATTACCAGCCTGTGGGGGGCTATCCTTGGCGGTTATGTACCGGCTGTTTTGGCCATCCCCCGGGATGCGGCATCCCGGGCCATTTTTGAAAAAGCCCTGGAAAGTCTGGAGGCGCCTTGGGTGATCACGGATCTTGAGGATTCTGCCGGAGCATCGGGGAAAAGGGTCCTGCCCCTGCGGGCCCTTACCCGGGGGGGACCGGGTCAGGTGGTACCGGGGCTGGACGACGATCCGGGGATGCTGCAATTTACCTCGGGGACGACCAGTGCCCCCAGGGCCGCCGTCTTGACCCTGAAGAATCTCTTGGAAGGGGGCATCGCCAGCAGTGTCGTGGTGCGGCCCGGGGTCACCGAGCGCTACATTAGCTGGCTGCCCCTGTCCCATTGCTTTGGGTTGATCGCAAACCATCTGGTCCCCTTGGTGGGCGGCTTTCCCCAGCGCCTCATCCATCCGGCCTGTTTCCTGAGGGATCCGGCCATCTGGGTTCGGGAGGCCAGTGCCTTTCAGGCTACCATTTCAGGGCTGCCCCTCTTCGGGGTAGAGGCCTTGCTGACGGCCGCGTTGCCTGAGGAGGCGGATTTGTCCGCCATGCACATTTGCTTTGTGGGGGGTGAGGATGTATCGCCAAAGCCCTTGTGGGATTTGGAAGCACGGCTGGCACCCCTGGGATTTCGACCCTGCACCCTGAGCCCGGCCTATGGCCTTAGTGAAACGACTATGGGAGTGGCCTACACTCCCGTGAGGACACCCCTGCGGGTGGATGCCTTTTTAAACGATCATCTGAGGGTGGGGGATCGGATATTTTTTTGTGAGCCCGAAGAGGACGCCCTGATTCGGGTGTCTGTAGGGGTGCTGGATGCTTGTAATACCGTGGAGATACGGGATGAGGAGGGAAGGGTTCTCCCTGAAGAGCACCTGGGCCATGTAATCGTCCGGGGATCCAATGTGATGAAGGGATATTATCCCTGTCATGCTGAAGCCCACCCGGGGGTCATGGCCGATGGCAGCTTTGACACCGGGGATTTAGGTTGGTTTCGAAGGGGCTGGCTGACTATTTTTGGACGGAGTAAGAACATCATCATCCACAATGGCAAAAAATACCTGGTGACCGATCTGGAGCGAACGGCTTCTGGAGAGGATGAGGCAGTCGTGATTGCCCAGGGGATCCTGACCGGGGAAACACAGCCTCAGCTGGTGCTCTTTGGAACGGGCTCAGAGGATCAGATCCGGGAGGCGGCTAAACGCCTGGCGGGTTATTGGCACCTGAGCCCCAGCTATGGGGTCTGCCTGTCCCAGCTTCCGGTAACCGCCTCGGGTAAAATCAATCGCCTGGCCCTGTCCTTTGCCTTGGAGCAAGGAGATTATGCCCAGGCCTTCTTTACCCTCGGGGATGGCCCAGGGGAGGCCCTCACTGGAAAATATGCAGAAATGGCTGATGTGTGGTCTCAGGTGCTGGGTATATCGGCTGAGGGTATGGGTATGGACACCCACTTTGTTTTAGATTTGGGGGGCGATTCTCTGGGAATGGCAGATTTACTGTGGCGCCTGGAAAAAAAGGCAGGACACCCGGTAAACATTGATTACATTGAAGGGCATCTGACCCTCGGCGATTTTACCAATCAATATTTAGAAATTATAAAAGAGGACTAATAAATTTACGGGTGACTTGAGTATGGTCGTGGAATCGACTAAAATAGAAGGGTACATGAATTCAATTCGGAACGGAAGGTTTTAATGAAAAATGACTTACAACACAAACTTGAAACACTAAAGGGCATCCTGGGAAGCCATGGTCCCCTTTGCGTGGCCTATTCCGGAGGGGTGGACAGTGCCCTGTTGCTCCGGGTAGCCCAGGAGGTCCTGGGGGAGGACTGCATTGCCATCACGGCCGATGGGGCCATGCTGCCCCGGAGTGAATTCACCGAGGCCCAGGCCCTGGCCAAAAGCCTGGGGGCAAAGCTCATCACCATTCCCGTGGATGTGTGCGGTTTCCAACCCTTTGTGGAAAACGGACCCCGGCGGTGTTACTTTTGCAAAAAAGAAATCTTTACCGCCATTAAAAATCGTGCGCTGACCGAGGGGATCACCACCATTGTGGATGGCTCCAATCTGGATGACGGCAAGGATTACCGCCCGGGCATTGCGGCCCTTAGGGAAATGCAGGTCCTTAGTCCTTTTGTGCTGGCAGGCATGACCAAGGCAGATATTCGGGGGATTTCTGCCTATTATGGCCTGCCCACAGCGACTAAGCCCTCCATGGCCTGCCTGGCCACCCGGATTCCAACGGACACGCCCATCACTGCCGGGGCCTTGGCCCTGATCGAGGCTGGTGAGGAAGCGTTGAAGGCCCTGGGGCTTCGCCAATACCGCCTGCGACTTTTGGGGGATTTGGTTAAAATTGAATGCCCACCCGAGGATTTTGGAAAAATCATGACAGCCCGCCAGACTTTAATTGAAGCCTTTAAGGCCCTGGGCGTTCGGCAAATCACCTTGGATTTAGAGGGCTATGGCTGTGGCAAGATGAATCGGGCCCAAGGGGAGAAAGATGAGGCACAGGATGAATGAAAAGCATCTAAAAGAGTTATTAAACCAAGTTAAGTCCGGACAGCTTTCCGTAGAGGGGGCCGTGGCGGATTTAAAGACTTTACCCTACGATGACCTGGGCTATGCCAAGGTGGATCACCATCGGGAACTGCGCAAGGGCTTTCCGGAGGTGATTTATAGTCCGGGGAAAACTCTGCCCCAGATCCAGGGGATCGTGGCCAACCTGCTGGAGAAAACCGATGGGAATATCCTGGCTTCCCGGGCTAGTCGGGAGGTTTACGAGGCCATTCTGGCCATTACTGCCGATGCGGTGTATTATGAGGAAGCCCGGAGCGTGGTGGTTCGTCGAAAGCCCTACGAGGCCACCACTGGAAAGATCTTAGTGGTTTCAGCGGGGACATCGGATATTCCCGTGGCCGAGGAGGCCGCTGTGACGGCCCAGGTTTTAGGGAACAGTGTTGAGCGCCTCTACGATGTGGGGGTGGCGGGCATCCACCGTCTTTTGGATAAGGTGGCGGTCATTAATCAGGCCCGGGTACTCATTGTGGTGGCCGGGATGGAAGGGGCCCTGGCCTCGGTGGTGGGAGGACTGACGGATAAGCCCGTCATCGCTGTACCCACCAGCATTGGCTATGGGGCCAGCTTTGGGGGGGTCTCGGCTCTTCTGGGGATGCTCACCTCCTGTGCCAGCGGGGTAGGGGTGGTAAATATTGACAATGGCTTTGGTGCCGCCTGCATGGCGTCTAAAATTAACAAGTTGGCGGAGGAGGCGTGATGAAAAAGACCCTTTATATTGAATGTACCTCAGGAATCAGTGGGGATATGGTGTTGGGTGCCTATTTGGATTTAGGGATTTCCCCGGAGCTTTTGAAGGCAGAGCTTGACAAGCTGGAGATCTCAGGATACCGCATTGAGGTGGAAAAAACCAGTCGCTACGGTATTGCGGGTACCCGTTGCCATGTGATTTTAGTGGATGAAACCGGGCATCACCATGATGGGGGACACGGTCACCACAGCCACGTCCATCACGGGGACCATGGCCATGCCCATGGAGATCCGGCCCCGGGATACGATGAAGGGGCCGCCCATCACCATCACCACCGCAGCTATAAGGATATTGTCGCCCTGATTGAAGGCTCGATCTTGGATGGGGCGGTAAAGGATACGGCCCTGGCCATCTTCGCCCGGGTGGCCCAGGCCGAGGCCAAGGTTCACCAGGTACCTGTGGAGGAGGTTCATTTTCACGAGGTAGGTGCGGTGGATTCCATTGTGGATATTGTGGGAGCCGCCATTTGCCACCATGCCCTGGGGGCAGAGCTCACCTGGGGATCAGCGGTTAATGTGGGCAGTGGCACCGTGCGCTGTGCCCATGGCATTCTCCCGGTTCCAGCCCCTGCTACGGCGGAAATTTTGGCGGGATCGGATTTTGCCACCTACGGAAAGCATATTAATGGGGAAGCGGCCACCCCCACTGGGGTCGCCATTTTAGCCGAGCTGGCTACCTATCAGGCCGATCGTCCAGCCTTTGCGGTGGATGCGGTGGGTTATGGCTTTGGCGGCCGGGACTTCGGCATTCTCAATGCCCTGCGGATTTTTAAAGGACACACCACCGGGGCGCCTGAGGATCGGGTGACGGTGATTGATACCAATGTGGATGATATGACCGGAGAAATGGCAGGCTACGCCATGGAGCGGCTCCTTGGGGCCGGAGCACTGGATGTGTTCTACACCCCCATTCAGATGAAGAAAAACCGCCCGGGTATCCGCATCACTGTGCTGGCCGAGGAGGCCGATGTGGCGAAGCTTGAGCATATCCTTCTCACCGAGACCACCACCATCGGGATTCGAAAGTACGAAGCAGCGCGCCTGTGTATGGACCGGCGCTTTGAAAAACGTCAGACCCCCCTGGGGGAGGTGACCTATAAAATCTGCGATTACCGGGACATCCACCGGGAAACCCCGGAGTACGAGGACCTGCGGCGCATTGCCCAGGAAAGGGGACTGGACCTGGGGCAGGTTATACGGCAGATTGAAGCCTTCGTTCGCTGAGTGTTGTGCAACGTAGGGGCTGTTGGGAATAATATAACAGTCTAGTCCTAACCTAAAAGCAAAGGCTTACCGCACAACACAGCGGTAAGCCTCTGCTTTTTTATTTCCTGTATGCTTATTCCCCCAAATACGCCTTCTTCACCGATTCGCTGGCCAGAAGCTCGGCTCCGGTACCCGATAAGGTAATCCGGCCCGTCTCCAGGACGTAGGCGTAATCCGCAATTTCCAGGGCGGCCTTGGCATTTTGCTCAATAAGAAGCACATTTACTCCAGCGGCATTAATCTCTTTAATAATGGAGAAAATATCCTTAATGATCAGGGGAGCCAGTCCCAGGGAGGGCTCATCCATCATCAGAAGCTTGGGACGGCTCATGAGGGCCCGGCCCACGGCCAGCATCTGCTGTTCCCCTCCGGAAAGAGTACCTGCGGTCTGCCACTCCCGTTCCAGAAGCCTTGGGAAGAGGGTGTACACCCACTCCTTATCCTTCTGGATGCCCGCCTTATCCTTTCTCAGATAAGCCCCCATGGCCAGATTTTCCGCCACGGTGAGGTCCGGAAAAACCCGTCGCCCCTCGGGGCAAAGGACAATCCCTTCCTTTACGATATCCCGGGTTTGGAACTTGGTAATATCCGTCCCGTCAAAGGCGATGGTTCCCTCACTGGAAGGCACCAGGCCCATAATGGTTTTCAAGGTTGTGCTTTTTCCCGCACCATTGGCACCGATTAAGGAAATGATTTGGCGGTCCGGGACCTCCAGGCTCACGCCGTCCAGGGCGTGGATGCCACCGTAATATACATGTAAGTCTTCGATCTTTAGCATTAATCCTCGCCCTTTCCTAAATACGCCTCAATAACCCGGGGATTATTTTGCACTTCCTCTGGATTCCCCTGGGCAATCAGAATGCCGTAATCCAACACATAGATATTCTCACAAATCCCCATGATAAACTGCATATGATGCTCAATCATGAGAATGGACAAATCAAAATCATCCCGAATCTTTGCGACAAAGTGCATCAGCTCATCGGTTTCCTGGGGATTCATCCCGGCGGCGGGTTCATCCAGAAGGAGGAGCTTAGGCTCGGTGGCCAGGGCTCTTGCGATTTCCAGATGGCGCTGCTTCCCATAGGGAAGGGATGAGGCGATATCGTCCTTATTATCCAGGAGGCCGACAATGCGTAACAGCTCCGTTACCTCTTCCTTCATACGTTGTTCTTCCTTGCGGTTAATCCGGAAGGTATCTGCAAAGATATTTCCCTTCATGCGCATATGCTTGGCAATAAGGACGTTATCAAAGACCGTCAGACTTTTAAACAGACGGATATTTTGGAAGGTCCGGGCGATGCCCAGTTTGGTAATCTTATCCGGGGTTAATCGTTTGGTGGTGGTATACTTCCCATTATTCTGGCCCGTGTACAATTTTTTCATTTTTCCCCGGGGATGGTCCTCCACCACCAGGTGATCCTCGAAATGAATTTGTCCGTTGGTGGGGGGATAAACCCCGGTAATGACATTGAAGGCCGTGGTTTTCCCGGCACCATTGGGGCCAATAAGACCCACAATCTGTCCCTTTTCCACGCTCAGATTCAGGTTATCCAGGGCGACAACGCCCCCAAATTGCATGGTGGCATCCGCCACCCTAAGAATGGTTTCATTACTCATGGTCAGTACCTCCTGTTGCGGGATCGGCTGGTTTCTTGCCGGTAATCTTGTTCTTTAAGGCAAGTCCCCAATTGTAAATGGCATCCCAGGAGAATTCATTCTGTCCCATAATGCCCCGGCGCCAGAAGAGCACCACGACCATGAGGAGGATGGAGAAGACCACCATTCGGAAGCCTGTCCGCAGGAAGGGCACCTGGAAGGTGCCAATGGTCATGGGAACATCCAGGAAGCGCAGCCACCATTCCTTGGCAAAGGTCACCAGGAAGGCGGCCAGGATACTGCCGGTGATGCTGCCCATCCCACCGATGACCATAATCAATAAAATATTGTAGGTCAGCATGACCGTAAAGGTAGTGGAGGTGACAGCACCCAGGAACATGGCCAGAAGTGCCCCGGCGATACCAGCAAAAAAGGAGCTGGACACGAAGGCCATCAGCTTGGTCTTCGCCAGGCCAATCCCCATGGCTTCTGCTGCAATTTCATCCTCCCGGATGGCCTTAAAGGCCCGTCCGTAGGAGCTATTGATGAGAAGGACGATGACCACAATGCAGATGGCCACCACGATAAAGGGCACATAAAAGGGTGGGATGATGCCGGGTAAGAATTGGTCGTAGCCCGGAATAGCCTTTAACCCCAGGGAACCATTGGTAATCTGGTTGAACAGAGAGCTGGCCACCAGGATTCGGACAATTTCTGCAAAGCCCAGGGTGGCAATGGCGAAATAGTCACTTTTCAAACGCAGAACCGGCGCCCCGATAATGGCCGCCAGCAGTGCGGCAAAGGCACCCGCCAGGATAATGGCCAAAATGGGGGAGAGCTGGATATTGGCAATGGCATCAGCCACACCGTAGAGATAATACACCCCGGGTTTGGCTGAAACCGGAATGGTTAAAATGGCGTAGAGGTAAGCACCGATCGCCATAAATCCTGCTTGTCCCAGGGAAAAGAGGCCTGTAAAGCCATTTAAGAGGTTCATGGACAGGGTGGCCAGGGCGTAAATGGCAGAAAGCTGGAGGACAGTCCGGAGCATATCCGTAGAAGCCGTCGTCTGGTCGATGACCACCAGGAGGAGAGAGAGAAGGGCCAGTGCCACCACCGAGGCGATGGTTTTGGTTTTTTTAGAGAGCTTTTTCATGGGTTACACCTTCTCTTCCATGGTCTCACCAAAGAGCCCTGTGGGTTTAAACATCAACACCACAATGAGAAGGGCAAAGGTAAAGACATCGCTGAATTCTGAATAGCCTGCTGCTTTAATGAAGGTTTCGCATAGACCAATGACGAAGCCCCCCACGACGGCTCCAGGAATACTGCCGATCCCGCCAAACACTGCGGCGATAAAGCATTTAAGCCCAGGCAGAGAGCCTGCCATGGGGAAAACGGACGGTCTCGGGGTAAAGTAAAGCATGGAACCCACAGCCGCCAAAAAGCATCCGATGACGAAGGTCATGGTAATGACTGTATTAATTTGGACCCCCATGAGTTTAGCGGTTTCAAAATCTTTAGAAACTGCCCGCATGGCCATCCCAATCTTGGTATATTTAATAAGGAGCATCAGAAGAATAACAAAAATCAAGGTGATGATTGGGGTGATGAAGGTTGCGATGGAGGTGGAAACCTCCCCCAGGGTAATGGTTTGGTTCAAAATGGGGATATCCGGGTATTGCTTAGGCAGGGCTGAAAAGAAGTAGGTTGCCACATTTTGCAAGAGATAGGAAACCCCAATAGCGGAAATCATAATGGACATCCGGGGAGCCTCCCGAAGGGGTTTGTAGGCCACCTTCTCAATGACCACCCCTAAAATCACAGTGGCCACAATCATAATGACCATGGAGACGTACCAGGGCAGGGCGAAATCCACCATAGCGAAAATCATAAAATAAGCCGCCATCATGAAGATATCTCCATGGGCGAAGTTGATCAGGCGCAGAATCCCATAGACCATGGTATACCCAATGGCGATGAGGGCATAAATCCCCCCAATGGAAATCCCGGCCAGACAATAAGACAAGAACGACGCGGTAGTCACAAGCTGTAATCCTCCTAACCGAAGTAAAAAAAGTGGGGTGGCGTTAAGTCGCCCCCCACGGGTTGTACGCTGCGTTTAAATCCCTATTTTTTATTATCCTTGACAGTTTGAGTTTTGACGAATTCAAAGGTCTTGGATGCCAGGGAATTATCGGTGACGGTTTTGATAAAAGCGGTATCTTTAACAGCATCGCCGTTTTCATCAAAGACAATCTTACCGGTGACACCCTGGGTATCGACATTCTTCAGGGCAGCTTGAATCGCTTCAGAGGTAATACCGTTGGTGGCATCGACCTTACTCAGTGCTTCGTAGATTGCCATGTAGGAATCGTAGCTTAGAGCAGAAACCGCCGCAACGGTGTCGGTGTTGGCGTTTGAGGCAATATTCTTAGGATCAGAATTTAAGTAAGCTTTAAAGCCAGTCACGAAATCTGTTGCCACAGGGTTGCTGGTATCATTTTCATCAAAGAAGGTAGACAGGGCAATGCCGACACTATCCTTGGAGATGATGGCTGCATTTTCCCAGGTATCCCCAGCCATTACTTTAGCGGTGATGCCGTTGGCCTTAATCTGTGGCAGAATAAGGGTCGCTGTATTAATGGAAGATGGGGTAAAGATACATTCGGGATTAGCGGCTTTAATTTTGGTCAGGATAGCATTGAAATCCGATTCGTTAGTCTGATAGGTTTCATCAGCCACAATTTCACCGCCAAGATCCTGGAAGGCCTGCTTGAAGTAGCCGGCTAAACCGGTGGAGTAGTCATCCCCATTTTGGGAGATAACAGCGGCTTTCTTATAGCCGGAATCGATGGCGTAGTTGGCCATAACAGTACCCTGGAAGGGATCCAGGAAGGCAATCCGGAAATAATAATCATTACCTAAGGTTACCTGTGGGTTGGTTGCGGAGCAAGCTACGGCAGGAACCTTTGCATTTTTAAAAGTTTCACCGGCAGCGATGGAAACCGCAGAGCCGTAGGAACCGGATACAGCCACGACACCCTGGCTGATTAAGGACTGGGCAGCGGTGACGGCAGCAGCCTTGTCCGATTGGTTATCCACTTCGACTAATTCAATTTTATAGGTCTTGCCCCCAATGTCGATGGTGGGCTTGACGGTGTTGGCATAACGGACACCCAGGACTTCCTGCATCCCGCCGCCGCCGTTTTCACCAGTGGTCGGTTGGAAAACACCAATTTTAATGGTATCACCCTCAACGGTATTGCCGGTACCTGAGGTCGATTGGCCACCGCCTCCGCATCCAGCGAACACGGTTGCGGCAAGTAAAGCCACAACTAAGAATAATGAGATTTTCTTCATCTTCAGAATCCCCCTTCAATTTACATACTGAAATTTGCCTTAAGGCATGATGATATTATACCGCCTTTGTCCTGGAATGTAAACACTTTGAGGGGGTTATGTGAAATTCTTCAAACAATAGTCCGTGAAATAAATACAAAAAGACGAAAAATGTCCGTAGATTATGACCACTCGTATTTACACTTTTTAAAAGACCGAAAATTTGATATACTAAAGGCATCCGTTGAAACGGGGGAGACAATTTATGAATAAACTAGAACATCAGGGTAGCCTGTCCATTGAGCAAAGCCAGAAGCTGGTACTGACTCAGCAAATGCGGGAATCCATCGAAATCCTACAGATGACCTGCATGGAGCTGAAGCAGCACATCGACCAGGCCCTGCTGAGCAACCCTCTTTTGGAGCAGGATGACGCCGCCACTGAGAACATTGAACAAAATGAAGCTCAGACGGAAGAACGAGCGGAAAGTGCCGATCAGATTGAGTGGGAGGACTATTTTCAGGATGGTTATGAGCCCAGCTATGCCAAGGGGGGAGGCTTAGCCGATGCTGACGAATCCGGCTTTGACTTCGAGCGGATTCGTTATGGTGGAATGGATTTGTACGCTCACCTCAAATTCCAGCTCAAAACCAGCGGGACCAGTGCAGACGCCAAACGGAATGAGATCTGTCTGCACCTCATCGATTGTATTGATGGGGATGGCTATCTCTTTGTGGATCAGGAAGCGGCAGCCCAGATCCTGGGGGTGACCATCCATCAGGTGGAGGATGCCATCAAGACCATCCAAACCTTTGACCCTCCAGGGGTGGGTGCCCGAAATATTGGGGAATGCCTGGCCATTCAGCTAAGAGAGTTGGGGCTCCTCACCCCCACCCGTCAAATGCTTTTAGGTGGCTATCTTTTGGACATCGCCAACAATCATTTTAAAAAAGTGGCGGCAGCCACGGGGTTAGATGAGGATGCCATTGCGGCTTTTAAGATGCAGCTCAAAGAATTGAATCCCAGGCCGGGCTGTCTCTTCGATGCCCAGGAAGCCCTGGAGTATGTGGTGCCTGACGGTAGTATCGAGTGGGTGGACGGTAAGCTGCTGGTCCATATTAACGATATCAGCGCACCGCGGCTAACCATTAATCGGGTCTATCGAAGACTGCTGACCAACCGGGATTCCTGCGATGCCGGAACCCGGGAATATATCAAAAGCAATTTGGACAAGGCCCTGGCCCTGGTGAAAAATATCGATAAGCGCCGGGAGACCATCCGACGGATCATCACCGTCATTGGGGAAGTCCAGGAGGATTATTTCTTAAGCCGCTGTGAGCACCTATTGCCCCTGACATTGGCAGAGGTGGCGGAGCAGGCGGATGTCCACGAGTCCACCGTCAGCCGGGCGGTCCGGGGAAAATATATCCAGACCCCCAAGGGAATTTTTGCCCTCAAAGATTTTTTCAAACGGGGATACGCCGCGGGAAATACTGCAGTATCCTCGGATGGCATTTGTGCCATGCTTCGGGAACTCATTGATGGGGAAAATCCCATTAAGCCCCTGAGTGATCAGAAGCTGACAGATGCTTTGGCAGAGCGGGGTATTGTCATCGCCAGAAGGACGGTGGCTAAATATCGGGAGGGGATGGGAATTCCCGCAGCATCGGGGCGAAAGCAGCACTAAGAAGACGGAGGATCGCAATGACGGAACAGGAAAAAATGCAGGCAGGACGACTTTATAATGCACTGGATCCGGAAATACGAAAGCTTCAATGGGGTGCGAAGGCACTTATCCAGGAGTATAACCAGACCGGCCCGGACGAAGGGGAAAAGCGTCAGGCCATTTTAAAATCCCTTTTAGGAACTGCCGGACCCCGGGCCCTCATCGAGCCGGATTTCCGATGCGATTTTGGCTTTAATATCCATATTTTAGGGCGGGCAATCATCCATTTTAATTGTGTGATGCTGGATTCTGCCCCCATCACCATTGGCGTCGATGCCTTTATTGGTCCAGGGTGTTGTCTGGCTTGTACCACCTATCCTGTATCAGCCGCAGCGCGCAATGCCGGACTGGCCTACGCCAGACCCATTACCATTGGGGAAAGCGTGTGGATTGGCGCCGGCTGTACTGTGCTGGGGGGCATCACCATTGGGGCTGGCAGTGTCATTGGCGCCGGGTCCGTGGTGGTTTCGGATATTCCCGAGGGAGTGGTGGCTGCGGGCAATCCCTGTCGGGTGCTGCGTTTAGTGGCCGATCGGGAAGGATTGCCATGTCTGTAATTGAGTACTTGCCGTCCCAAGGGGATGAGACTCTGGAAGCCCTTTTGGGTGAGACGGTTTATACCCATCAGCGGAAACGGCGGCATTTTTGCCTTCCGGTGGGGAATAAAGGCTATTTTCTGGCCTTTAACCCCAGGGGCAGTAAAATGTCCGGGATGACGGAACGCCAGAGCATCTATTGTGATGGGAATACCCTGCGTTACTACGGAGCGGATAAACGGAGCCGGGCCATCCTGGGGGGATTAGAGCCCCTTGGTGGTGACCATGACGCCTTTTGGGTGTTGGCCATGTTTTTTACCGAGCTCACTGAAGAGGACGTGGATCACCTGGAGATGATGGAGGAAAAAATCAATAACCTGGAGCTCCAGCTTCTGACCAATAAAGGGGCGGCCCACTCGGAGCTTTCCCGGATTGCGGATTTTCGGAAGGCGCTCCTTACGCGAAAGCGCTACTACGACCAGCTGGGCCTGATTATCGATCGCCTGGCCGAGGACCAAATCGGGGTTATTCCCGAGGGTGTCCGGCGGCACTTCCATGCCCTTGGGCAATACCTGCGCTATTTGCTGCAATTCGTGGTGGATCTTAGGGAGTTTGTCACCCAGGTCCGGGAAGCTTACCAGGCAAAAATCGATATCGATCAAAACCAGACCATGAAAATTTTCACGGTGATCACCGCTGTTTTTCTGCCATTATCCCTTATCGTGGGTTGGTACGGCATGAATTTTAACATCCCGGAATTTGGTTGGGCCCACGGCTATCTCTACGTCATCGTCCTAAGCGTCGCCGTTTGCGTGGCCAGCTTCATTATCTTCAAACGTAAAAAATGGTTTTAGCCCACATCCCCGTTCAACGAATGGGGCTTTTTTTATTGGAAAATCAACCCAAAGGTTGACGACATATAGGAAAGCTTTGGATATAATTAAAAAAAATGATGGGAGGGTATATGCAGATATGACGCATCGATATAATGGACATAAAACCAAAGGACAATGGTCAGGACCAATCCTGGTCGCTGTGCTGTTGCTTTTTTTGCTGTTGGGAGCCGGTGGATTGACGGTCCATGCCCAGAGCGTGGAAAAGCAGAATTACATGACGGATGACCAATACGCAGCCCTGGGTTTCCAAACACTCAAAGATCCGGCTGCTTTTTCGGAAGAGGATACCAGTAATCCATTATCCGGATACACCGCCAATATCCTGTCCGAGCTTTTAGTGGGCCAGATGAATCGGGATGATAACGGGAAGGACTATGTGGGCAGCTTTCAGATTATGGAAAATGCAAAAACGGCCAGCCCGGATGCCCTGAACCTGAACAACATGGCAAAGACCATCATCGGTAAGATCCAGGGGTATATTGATGCCAATGACGATGATGACATGTACACCCAGTGTAAAAACACCATCGCCCTGCGCCCTGGAAAGCTTTCTGAAACCACCCCGGATACCAAGGATATCATCATCGAAAACACCCTGTACTGTAAAGAGGGGGGCGCTTTTTATGAAGATGACAGCTACCAGGGCATCATGACCTGGACCATGGGTGAGGATCATGACTACACTGCTGGCACCCGGATCACCAAAAAGCTGGACGATGGCCACTGGGTTGGCGAGATTGAGGTCCGCCAGGCCGATGGCCTCACCGCCATGGCTGTGGGGGATTTTGACGGTGATGACTTCAACGAGGTAGCCGTCCACTGTCCGGAAAACGGCGGCGGGATCATCCGTTTTTACCAGCCTGTGTCTGATGGTAAGGGCTATAAGCTTCAGGAGGAAAAGTATACGGTGTCCCTGGGGGACATTGGCAAGCGCTTTAAGGTCAGTGATGACCTCCTGCGTCCAATGGCCCAGCTGACCACCACCCGCATGGCAGGTCGGGATGATTTAGCCATCAGCCTCTCCCTGCCCTACTCCAATACGAATCAATACTGTGACAGCAGCGCCCTGGCCATTTACAGCTTTCAAAACGGGAAGGCGAGCCAGTGCTTCAATAACGACCTGGTGGTGAACAATAACGAATACCGTTTTAAATTCCCCGCCACGGCCAATGCCGACTTAAATGGTGACAGTGTGGACGAGCTGGTGGTGGCCGGGAATAAGAATTATAGTTATAAAAACAAAGATACCAGGGGCAATATCAGCACCACCGAAAACCTGGTCAACGTGGTGCTGTACAACGGCAGCGGTTACGAGCTGGCCTGGAGCACTCCCAAGAACCTCCACGCCAACGAGCTGGTTTATAGTGAGAACGAAATGAATGCCCCGGTCACCATCACCGGCGGCCGCTATAATCCCGAACAGAAGGAGGATACGCTCTTCTGCGAGGGCGTCTATTACACCTTTGCCGGTGGCGCCGGCGAAACCGCCAATGCCATCATCAAGAACGGTACCCTGGCCTGCAATGCTGATGCGGACTTCCAGTTTGCACCGGAAGTTCAGGACATCAAGAACGCCAATGGTGTGGAGTATATCCGAGCCTTTCAGCCCTTTATCGGTCAGGCCGTTACCGCCGGCTTCGTGGAGGACAGCCGGACGACAGAGCAGACCGTTTTCGTCTCCGGTACAGACAGCCGAAATACCTTTGGCAATGCCGACTGGGTGGATATGGATATCGCCTGGATTTACAATGGAGATGGCGGCATCGTCGATGATGTCACCAATGCCTTGTACGTGGACAGCCAAGATGAGGACGATAACGGGACCCTGCTGACCCTCTGCGCCATTAACGTGGACAAAGATACGGTATACACCCAGTACCAGGGGAAAAATGTGGGCTGGTCCAGTCCTTCGGTTCAGAGTATCATGCTGTCCACCCCCTATTGGAGTGAACTGGATTACGGCAATATCGCTTCGGCCCGGGGGAGTACCACCTACGGTCTGACGGTGAGTAACGGGGATAGCCGCAACGATGCTGGGAATATCGGCCTGGGCTTAAGCTACTCCCTGGGTGGTGGCGCCGAGTTCCTTGGCACCGGGGCCAGTATGGGTTTCAGTGTGGATGCTTCGGCGGCTTATACCCGTGCCTTCCAAAGTGGTCAGACCCACAGCGATACCCTGAGCTTTACGGGGTATGGCGGCTCAGATATGCTGGGCCTCACAGTAACACCCGTGGCGATTTATAATTATAAGGTATGGGTACCGGAGCATCCGGCCACCCAGGCCGATGTGGATGCCTACGCTAAAATCCATGAGGGGAGTACGGATGGGGCACCCGCCATGGGAGATACCATCCCCGGTCAGTTCGGAGAAATGGCGGTGTCCGTTCAAATGAATCCCGTGGAGGCCTCGGTACCGGTGGAGTCCTATAACCGCACCATCCGGGAATACAACCAGACGGCAAAGGAAGATGAGAAGATTGATGAGGTGGACATCCGCGGCAGCATCTATCCTGGGATCAAGACCGGAGATCCGACTACCTACGCGTCAGACACCAGTGGCATTACGGCATCAACCGCTAATTCCGATGTTACCGTGGCCCAGAGTACCGCCGGCATCGGCATGAACGGCACGGGCAGCACGACTCTTGGTATGAGCGATACCTATACCGAAAGTACCTCCAATGGCTATACGGTGAATATTAAAGCGGCCCTCACGGAGACCATCAAGGCGGGGCTGAACCTGGTTATTGTCAATATCGGTGAGGAAACCAAGCTGAGCCAGGCCATTTCCGGGGGTTGGTCCCAGACCTGGACCACGACCACCTCCAGATCAGCCAGCTTCAGTGGGACTCTCCCCTCCTTACCCGCCTCGGCGCAGACAGGAACCGGCCCCGACGGCAACCCCACCTCCGCCTATGCCTTCAGCACCACCCTGGCCGAATGGAACACCGTGCTGGGGAATGGGGAAACTTTAGATACAGAAGAAGGGGAAACCATCTATGGCAAGGCCCAGGTATTGGGCTACCTGGTGGATGGCACGGATGGGTCACCCAAGGCCCTGCCCACCGACCTTCATGTGCTGGCCACCACCACCGATTCCGCCGTGCTGGCATGGACACCGCCGGCGGATAATGGACGGCGGCCTGGATCCTATAAGGTCTACTACTCCAAAGATAATGCCAGCTATCAGCCTGTCAAACGCGGGGGCAGTGACCTCATCGTCAAGGGGGATTCGGTTGGCTGTGTGGTGGGTGGATTGCTCAGTGACACCCAGTATTATTTCAGACTGGAGGCCTATGGCGGTCCGGATGCCACCGGGGATAAGAGCGTCCTGGGGCCCTACGCCCAGGGCAAGACCAAGGCAGCCGACACCGCCTTCGCCCCCATCATCGACACCCCACCCGTGGATTTGTATAAAAACATTGGCGACTCGGCAGAATTCAGCATTACAGCCCATGCCCAGAATGAAGGAGACACCTTAAGCTATCAGTGGCAGAAGCTGACCCTCACGAATTACAGCGTGTCCTGGGACGATATCCAGGGGCAGACTGCGGCCACCTTTAACGCCGCGCATTACGCAGCAGAGGGTATCATCAATACGGCCAATGCGGATGAACTGGATGGCTCGGTCTACCGCTGCGTGGTTACTGAAACGGCGGCCAGCGGCAATCAATACGCCAGCCGGACGAGCCGGGCAGCCACCCTTCATATCGGAGAGGGACAGGCGGCAGCCCTGACCCTGGCAGTTCCCGCAGACCAGGCCGCCGTGCTGGATGAAAGCACGGATGGGCAGTCGGTCACGGCCCTTTCGCAGCGGACGCTTAACCTCACCGGCAGTCTGACGGGAATTCCGGCGGCCATACAAAATGGCGAAATGGCGGAGGACCGGGAAATCCTAGTACTTGAAAGCGTCAATCTGGGACAAGCGACGGTCCGGGTTCATCTGGTGAATGATGCCACGAAGGTTCAGACTGAAGTCTACACGGCAACCACGGATGCCCAGGGGAATTATACGGTCCCGATTCCCGATGGGTTGCAAACCGGCCATTACACCCTGGTGTCGACCAACCTCACCGATGGGGAAACGAAAACCACCTGGTCCAGCCCGATTTCTCTGGAAGTGCTGGATGTGAATACCCCCCACAGCATCACTTATGAATTAAACGGGGGGACCAACGCAGCCAGTAATCCCGCGGTGTTCACCCTGGACAGCGGTGTCATCACCCTGGCAGATGCCGGGAAGCTGGGGGCCACCTTCACCGGGTGGTATCGGGATGCGGACCTCACCCAGAAGGTTACGACAATCGACACAGCTGCAGAAACCGGGGACCTCACCCTGTACGCGGGGTGGCAGAACATCGACTACCCCATCACCTATGAGCTGGAGGGCGGTACCAACGCCGAAACGAACCCCAGCACCTACACGGTTGCAGACCGCATCACCTTGGATGCCCCTACCAAGGCGGAGGCCAGCTTCGCGGGCTGGTACAGCGACGCGGCCCGCACCCAGCCCACCACGGGCATCACCCCAGGCACTACGGGGGATATCACCTTCTATGCCAAATGGGAGTCCGTCACGCCGGCGGATCCTCCGGTGGATCCGGATATCAACGGGGCATACCCCATTTCGAATTATGAAGAGCTGGTAGCCGTGGCCCAGGCCATAAATGTTGATCCCATCCATTATGCCAATGCTGATTATTACCTCACCGGGAATATCAACGGCGACGGTAAGGCCTGGACCCTGCCCATAGGCAGTGAAGCGTATCCCTTTACCGGAAGCTTTGATGGTCGGGATTACTATATCCTGAGCCTGGAAATATCTGGACAAGCCGGCGAAAATCAAGGTCTCTTCGATACCATCGGTAGCGAAGGGTTAGTAAAAAACCTCTCCGTCGTCAATCTGGATTGGAATGGCACCGGGGGCATTACCGGTGGATTGGCAGCCGTTAACAAAGGCACTATCACCGGCTGCGGCAGCGGGGTGAACATCACCACCGGCGGCACCTATTTTGAAAATGGTGTGGCCGTCCCTGTATCAGAGCTGAACTCCGATGTCAAGGGAGAGCGCGCCGGGGGACTGGTGGGCATCAACCAAGGCGCCATCCTGGATTGCCGGAGCAATGCCGTGGTCCATGGCGAGACGGCCGGGGGCATCACTGCAGAGAATACGGGCATCATCCGGAATGTGTATAATACCGGTGCGGTCACTGGCAGCAGTATCGCCGGGGGGATCGTCGGCAGCAATAGAAACCTCGCTCAAAATGGCTACAGCAATCAGGATGTCCTGGGCGACGGCGCCATAGGGGCCATCGCCGGAAGCAATGCCGGCACCCTGGGTAAATTCTACTATGTCAATACCATGGCCCAGGCGGTGGGGAGCACTGACGGTGTGGCCACCCAAGGGATCGATGATGAACACATCGCCATGGCGGCAGAAGCCATGCGCAGCCAGACCTTTTGCGATATGTTAAATGCCGACATCCAAGGCCAGGATCAGAGGCAATGGACATCGAAGGCATCTGAAAACGGCGGCTATCCGCGGATCATGAAATCCGTGCTGGTGTCCACAACCCTTGTGGATCCCCTGACGGGTATCCAGGTCACCGGCAGCATCCATCCCGATGCCACTCTGCAAATCCGTCGGGTCGCTGAGGGGGATGCCAGCTATCAGGCCCTTGCAGATGCTGACCGGGATACGGTGGGCCGGAAGGCCTACGCCATGGAGCTTTTATATGCGGATGGGACCCGGGCCTCCTTCGAAGGGAAGCTCACCGTGACCTTCCCGGTGGATTGGCTGGGACAGCATGTTCGCATGCAGGTCGAGCATCTGCGGGATGGACGCTTTGCTAAATATGGGGCCGCCATTGAGGACGGCCGGGTTGCCGTCACTGTAGAAGAGTTGGGGACCTTTGGATTAACACCCCTCTCTGTGGCATCCCCTTCAGCTGGTGGAGCCGCTCCCAATGCGGCTACGGGCATTACGGGACAGCAGTCCTCAACCTCATGGGTCATCACTCTGGTCTTGGGGACCGCTCTCATCCTGGGGGGATACGGCATCCATTTGGAAAGGAAACGACGTGGGAAACGAGACAAATCGAATAACGAATAAGAAGAAAACCATCATCATCGGCTTAAGTCTCCTGGCGATTTTAATCGCCGGGGTGCTGGCCTGGCGGCTGTGGTTCGCCCCGGCAAAAAACGCAGGGGGCAGCTATGTCGACCCCAATGCTTCGGCCTGGGACGATCAGGTCGCCGCACCCACCGCGGTGTCCGGCAGCATTCAGATTCCCGGCTATACCACGGCCACCATGAACCGTGGTGATGGTGAGCTGGCTTTGCGCATCGGGAATCCCGAGGGCAACGCCTGCTACCTCCAGGCCACACTAAAGTTGGAGGATGGCACCGAGCTGTATGAAACCGGGCTGATGGCGCCGGGAACCGGCTATGAAACCGTGCCCATCAGCCAATCCCTGGCACCCGGTGAATACACCGCATTGGTCCATTACCAGGGCTACACCATGGACGATCAGCGAAGTCCCCTCAATGGGGCGGATTCCGCCTTGACGTTAATCGTCAGTGAATAACAGAGGATAAAAAAGAAAAGAGGTTAATACGATGAAGCTAAAAATTATGGTCATGGTGGGCTTGCTCTGCGCCCTGTGCGCCACCCCGGCCCTGGCCCAGGATTTGACGAATTTGACACCCAGTGGCTCAACCGAAGTCACCGGGGTGGTGTCCAATCAAAACCCCGGAGGCGTCAGCTACATCATCGCCATTCCGGATAAGGTGGATTTTGGAACCATCCAGCAGCCGGGGGATAATCAAACGACCCATCATAAGGATGTTACCTTTACCGTATCCGCTACAGAAATCACCAATCTGACACAGGGCCAGGTCGCGGTGCTGATGAAGGATGGCACCGGGGATGGGGTCACGGATTTTAGAATCCACGGGAAGGACACCGTCAACACGGGCAAAAGCCTAAAATACAGCGTGCTGGATAACGCGAAGAATGACATCCAAACCGGAACCGACTATCCCAACGGGAACCTCATCGCAACCTTTAAGGCAACAGGAAACACCGTTAACGGTACCCTGCGCCTGGATCAAAACCAGCTCTTTATGGAAGACCTGACCAAGTGGGCCGGAAACTTCTCAGGTACCATCAATTTTTATAGCACTGTCGTCACTGTGGATGATATCAACTAAAAAACCAATGCTTGGGGTGGTGATGGTGATCCTGCTCTTCTGTATGGGTCTGTGCGCCGTCCGAGTTGAAGCAGAAGGCCGCTCTGAAGGCACTACCCAGGTCCAGGGCCAGGTGATTGAGGTTCCAGCGCCCCCTCCCAGCCCTTCCCCGGCTCCGGGAGGTTCCTCCGCCGTGGATACCGGTCTTCAAGCAATCCCTTCCTTTTGGGCCCACGCCCTTTTGCTGATTAGTGCCCTCGTCCTCCTGCTGTGGTTGGTGCGTCCCGATAAATTGCGGTGAATCCCATTCATCCTCGCCCGGGCCGTCCGGAGCACCTGATTTACCCTTAAAGCCTGGCTTTCGTCAGGTTTTTTTGTATTTCACACCCCAAGCATGTCTTTCACACCATTTCCCTTGAAAACGAAGGCCCTCCATTGGATAATAAAGGTAAATCAGAAGAAACGGGGGAAAAAATGGCAGACCAAATGGAAAATATTTATTGGAAGCAGCCCCTTCATATATTATCCGAATCCACCCAAAAGGTGGTATATCTCTTTGCGAAAATGGGCTGGGGAAAAACGGAAATTGTCAAACAATGGCTGGAGGAGGAAAAACATCCCCACCACTGGATTGACTGTACCCAAAGAACCACATGGGGTAAGCTTAAGGAGTGGCTATCCCTTGAGCCTTCGGACAATTGTCACTTTATCATATTGGATAGCTTTCAGAATATCCGAAATACTGAGCGTCTGACAGAACTCATGGCAGATATCAAGGCATCACCAAAGGCCTATCGCTTCATCATTATGAGCCGGACCATGGTCCCTTCAGTACTGCGTCCGATGATGATCAGACGGGAACTGAAAGTCATGGGGGAATCGGAGCTTTCAATGGATAAGGCGGCAGTCAAGACCTATCTGGCCCAGGACAATATCCAGGCAACCGATGAAGAGGCCGCAGAAATTCGGGCGATTTCCGGTGGATGGCCCATGGCCCTCAATGCTATTATTTTAGAAATCAAGGAAAATGGCGGCACTCCCATCAGGGGATGTCGTTATGTCCAGTCCCGGCGTTATTTGTACGATTTGATTGCCGAGGAAATCTATTTGCCCCTGGGAGGGGATTTGCGCCGGAATCTGATGCTCCTTGGGATGTATGAAACCTTTGATGAAGAAATGGCAGCTGTTCTGATGGACGTGGACAATCCCCGGCCCATCCTCCAGGACATCCTGCAAATTGGAAGCTTTCTGACAGAGTTTGAGCCTGGGAAGTATCATTTCACGCCCTTTATGTATTACTTTTTTATGGATCGCCGGGAACGCTGTGACCAACAACAAATCTATATTGAGGCAAACCGTCGCCTGGGGCACTACTTTGAGGCGAAGGCTGAGTATGTGTCTGCTCTGGAGGCATTCTATACCTACGGATTATATGAAGAGGGGATCCGGGTCCTTAAAACTGTGCTGTCCCGACCACCCGATTCTGATGTCTATTACGAGATGGAGCCTTTTTTAGAGAAAACCCCGGCCCTGTGCGTAGAACGAGACCCTCTGTTGTGCTATAGTATGGCTATGATCCACAGCCTGAACTATCGGGTGGCAGAGTGTAAAGATTGGTATGACCGGCTCCTTGCCCTAGAGGCAGAAGGGGGATGGAGCGCTGAGGAACTTAAGGTCATTCGTATCGCCGTCATTCACGGAAAGATTGCCATTCCCTGTGTGTTAGGGGACCGGAAAGTCATCCGGCCTCTGCTGGAAGGGGCCGCTTTAATACGTAGCGGGGTGAACCTCTTTAACGGATTTACCGTAACGGGAAACCAACCCCGAATCATGGCCGGAAGCCGGGATTTTTGTAATTGGTGTCATCATGCGCGGCTTTTGGAAAAATTTTTAAAACGCCCACTCCAGCAGCTGTTAGGGAAAAAAGCGGTGGGTATTGTGGATATCGGCTTTGGCGAGAAAAGCTACCAGGAGGATGATTTGGATACTTGCCTGATCCATGCCGCCAAAGCCCTGGCAGATTGTGAGGGCGGTGGGACATTGGATACCCTTTTTGTGGCTAAGGCCCTCCTGGCCCAGGGGCTGGTGGCTCGGGGTAAGCTGGGAGAGGCAAAGAGTACCATGCTGGGCTTTCGGGATCGGCTGGTGGAAGAGGGCGGAGAGGCCCTTTTGCGCAATGTAATGGCCTTTCGCATTGGCCAATCCCTGCTGGAAGGTCCGAATCCAGGAGCGATTGAATGGCTGGAGGATGAAGGGATCGACGAAAGCATAGCCTTTCACACCACGGATCGATATGGCTATCTCATTAAAATTCGGGCGCTTTTATGCAGTGGGGGTGTGGAGCGGGCCCTGCCTTTGATCGAGCTGATCCATGCCTATGCCCTGGACTATCAACGGACTTATAATGTCATGGAAACGCTGGTACTAAAGGCCATCTGTCTCCATAAGATGGGGCGGATGACCAATGCCCTGGCAGCCCTGGAGAAGGCCCTGGCTATGGCTAGGAACTATCATTTTATAAGGGTCTTTGCCGATGAAGGTGGGGGAATTCTACCAGTGCTGGAGGCCTTGCCCAAGACCTCCCGGGAGGAAGACTTTGTCAAAAAAGTGACTGAGGCCACCCGGGCTTTTCAGGAGCAATACCCCAAATACTACGGGGTTCAGGGTAAGCTGGATAAGGGCCTGTTAACCAATGCAGAGCAGGTGGTTCTTAGCCAGATTGCCACTGGACGAAGTAATGTAGAAATTGCTGAATTCCTTTCCGTTTCCCTGGCCACCGTTAAAACCCATATCAACCGGATTTATCATAAGCTGGGGGTTAAAAACAGAACCCAGGCTCTCCTTAAGGCGGAACGTTTGGGTATTATTGAAAATGGATGAAAGGCACAAAAGTAATGATGACGATACGAAAAACAGCCCGAGCAGATTTGCCGGAACTGATGGACCTCTTTGCAGAGGCCCGGGTCTTTATGGCAAAGATGGGTAATGCCACCCAATGGGTCGATGGTTATCCCGGCAGGACCCAAATTGAGGAAGATATGGAAAGGGGGCATAGCTATGTCTGTGAAGAACAGGGAGAAATCCTGGGGACCTTCTATTTTCCACCAGGACCCGACCCGACGTATACCCGCATTGACGGCGGGACCTGGCTAAACGATGCGCCCTACCATGTCATTCATCGCATCGCCACCAGAGGAGGGACCACCGGGGTGGCCGGCTTCTGTCTGGAATATTGCAAATCCCTGGATGCGAATATCCGCATTGACACCCATCGGAACAATGTGCCCATGCAGAATTTCCTGAAAAAGCATGGTTTCTGCTATTGTGGGATCATCTATCTGGAAAATGGGGATGAGCGGCTGGCGTATCAGTTAATCTCCACTACCACAATTTCCGGTGCATTAAGAAAACGATAGGGGACCATGGTAACGCCGATGCCCTGGCTGACGTAGAGCTGGACGGTATCGGAGCGGCCTAAATCGGTACTGGTGTAGAGGCCTTTGGTGTATTTTTTACCCTCTTCGGGGTACATCAGACGGGTGAGAAAGGGCAGACTCACCTGACCGCCGTGGGAATGGCCGGAGAGAATTAAGCCCCCACCGGTGGCAGTGATGACATCGGCCATATCAGGCTCATGAATCAGAATCAAGTTGTAATCGCCGTTGTCTAAGCTGTAATCCCCGGCATCTGTATGGCCAAGGAGGGCGTCATCGTAACCCACAATGCGCAGGCCCCGATGGGACAGGAATTCGCTGGTGTTTTCAAGGAGGGTGAATCCTCCGGCGGTCATGATATCGGGGTAGATCCACTCTGCTCCGCCACCGTAATCGTGATTTCCCCATACGGCGTACTTTCCGTCGGTGGCCTGGATACGGGCCAGCTCAGCCGAGAGGGCATCGGTATCCAGGGCGTAGCCATCCCGGGTGTAGTTATCGATGAAGTCCCCTCCAAAGACCACCACATCTGGGTTTTGGGCGTTGATTTGATCTACAATCCGGGTAAGATTTTCCTGGGAATACAGGGTGCCGAAGTGGGTATCTGAGAAATAAACTACCCGGGTAGCGGCCACAGAATCCGGTGCAGTGATGGATTCCCGATGGACGGTGAGCAGGCTGGGCTCGATATAGCGGCTGTACGCCCATAGCGCACAGGGAATGCCAATAAGAATCAGTAATATAATCATCAGTTTTTTTAAGAATCGGAACACTCTTTTACCTCGCTTTGGGTTTATCCTAACATTTGAAGATAAGAATATCTTTAAGAATGGTGATAATTTAATTTTTAAATGGTAAAATATAGATATATTTTATGAAATAGTGAGGAGAACTTTTTATGAATGGATTAGACAACGGTAACGGCAAAAAGCTGTTGTGGTACAACCTCGCCTTCATGGCCTTTACGGCAGTGTGGGGCTTTGGGAATGTCATCAATGGCTTTGCCACCTACGGTGGCGTACGGGCTGTGGTTCCGTGGCTTATCATCTTTATCCTGTATTTTGTGCCCTATTCTCTGATGGTGGGGGAAATGGGATCAGTGTTCCCAGAGGCCGGAGGCGGCGTCAGCTCTTGGATTCTAAAGACGATCGGGCCAACGGCAGCCTTCTACGCAGGCTGGACCTACTGGATTGTCCATATGCCTTATATCTCACAGAAGCCCAATAGCATCCTCATTGCGGCCAGCTGGATTTTCTACCAGGATGCCCGTATCAGCCAGATGAGCACCCTTCTGATCCAGGGTCTTGGTCTGGTCATTTTTGCCATTGCCGTTTATCTGGCCAGCCGGGGAATGTCTTTTTTGAAAAAAATCTCCACGGTGGCCGGGATGGCTGTGTTTATCATGTCCCTTCTGTATATCCTGATGATGTGGACAGCACCAGCCATTACCGGAGCTGCGGTAAATAAAATCGATTGGTCCTTTAGCAATTTTATGCCAGAATTCAACCTGCAATTTTTTACAAGCTTTTCGATTTTAGTGTTCGCCGTAGGAGGATGCGAAAAGATTTCGCCTTATGTTAACCAGATGAAGAGTCCCTCTAAGGACTTTCCCCGGGGGATGATTGCCCTGGCCATTATGGTGGCGGGCTGTGCCATTCTGGGGACCATCGCTATGGGGATGATGTTTGACTCCAATAATATCCCCAAGGATTTGATGACCAACGGAGCCTACTACGCCTTCCAGAAGCTGGGTGGATATTATAACCTGGGCAATAGCCTGATGGTTATTTACGCGGTGGCTAACTTTATCCAGAACGTGGCCGTTATCATTATTTCCATTGACGCTCCCCTGCGGATGCTCTTAGATAATGCGGATGATAACTTTATTCCCAAGGCATTATTTAAACGCAATGAGAAGGGTGTTTACACCAATGGTCTCAAAATGATTTCGGTTATCGTTGGGTTCCTCATTATCATTCCGGCCTTTGGGATCGGCAGTGTGGATGAGCTGGTAAAATGGCTGATTAAGGTGAACTCGGTGTGTATGCCCCTGCGCTACCTCTGGGTGTTTGTCGCCTATATCGCCCTGAAGAAGGCCATGGATAAATTTGGCAAGGGGGATTACACCTTTATCAAAAGCAAGACCTTTGGCATCATCGTCGGGGGCTGGTGCTTTGCAGTTACCGCCGTGGCCTGCGTCATGGGGATGTACTCTGAGGATACCTTCCAGCTGATTATGAATATTGTCACCCCCATCGTTCTGGTCGCCTTGGGACTGATTATGCCTTATCTGGCCAAGCGGAGTAAAGCGAAGGAGGACCTTTAAATGAGACAAGAAGGGTCACGAACCATTTCCCAGGAAATGATGACCTTTATTAAGGACCATCCCACCAGCTTCCATGTGGTGGCGGGGATGGGAGAAATGCTGGAGGCGGCGGGGTATACCCGCCTCCTCGAAAGCGCCCCGTGGAGCCTTGTGGCTGGGGGTAAGTACTATGTCACCCGGAATGGATCGGCACTCATGGCCTTTCAGATTCCCCGGACAGATTATAATGGCTTTATGATTATGGCCAGCCACAGTGATGCTCCAACCTTTAAGCTGAAGGAAAACCCAGAAATTAAAACGGCTGGAGCCTATACGACGCTGAACGTGGAGCTTTATGGCGGGGCCATTTTATCCCCTTGGTTTGACCGGCCATTGTCCATTGCCGGGCGTTTGCTGGTTCGGGATGGTGAGACCATCCGCACCCAGCTCGTAAAAATTGATCGGGACCTGGTCCTCATTCCCAATTTGGCCATCCACATGAACCGGGAAGTCAACGCTGGGTATAAGTATAACGTCCAGCGGGATCTGCTGCCACTTTACGGCGGTGGGGATGCCCGCAGCATTCAAAGGGTCATGGCGGAAGCCGCTGGCGTCTCACCAGAGGCCATCATCGGAAGTGATTTGTACCTGTACAACCGCACCGCACCCAGCATTTGGGGAGAGGGAGAGGAATTTATGTCCAGTCCCCGCTTAGATGACACCCAGTGCGCCTATTCCTCCCTCCGGGGCTTCCTGGAATCGGCACCGATTCATAGTGTGGCGGTCCATGCCGTCTTTGATAATGAAGAGGTGGGATCCTCCACCAAACAGGGGGCCGCATCGACCTTTTTAAAGGATACCCTGATGCGCATTAACGCAGGCCTGGGCCGCAGCGAAACGGAATATCTCCGTGCACTGGCCCAAAGCTTTATGCTTTCAGCGGATAATGGACACGCCCTCCATCCCAATTATGCGGATAAGACGGACCCGGTGAATCAGCCAGTACTGGGAGGTGGGGTCATTATTAAATACAGCGCCAACCAGAAGTACACCACTGATGGGGTGTCGGCAGCCCTGTGTAAAACCCTGTGTGAGGCGGGGGATATCCCTCACCAGGTTTTCGTTAACCGTTCGGATATTTTAGGCGGATCCACCCTGGGGAATCTCTCGGGGAACCAGGTCGCCATAAATACGGTGGATGTGGGACTGGCCCAGCTGGCCATGCATTCCCCCTACGAAACCGGCGCCGTTAGTGATACGGCCTGTATGGTTGCCCTGGCCCGTCAGCTTTTTGACAGCAGCCTAGTGGAAACCGGGGCGGGGGAGTACACCTTTGTATAGATAAAAAACCGGCAGTACGCCGGTCTTAGTGTGATGACAAACCCAGGTCAGGGTGATGATAAAAATACGAGAACCCCGGCTGCCCCTGCGGGCTGTTCATCAAATTAAGAAAATAAACCTGTCTTAAACCCTATCAAAACCGAAGGTTTTGCGTACTGACGATTGGGGGCTTTCCTTTTGTTCATCAGCGCTTGGGGTCCGGGGTGAATCTTTTTTATCCTCTCCCTGACCGTGCTGCACCACTTTGTCAACAGCCTGAAACCGGCAGTACGCCGGTTTTTTTATGCGGATAATCCAGCCTTGGAAAAGGCAAGATAAGCGGCCCCTAAAAGGCCGCTGTCTTCATTTAAGGTAGAGGGCACGATTTTGAGGGTGGGGCGCAGCACCGGCAGTACCTTGGCCGCCACCCGCTTTTCCACATCGGATACAAAGCCCGGGGTTTTCATGGCGACGCTGCCCCCTAAAATGACGATTTCAGGATCCATCAGGGCGTAAATGATGCCAATAAAATTGGCCAGATAATTTTTAGCATCTTCCATGATACTATGGGCGATGGCATCGCCCCGGACATCCAGGGCCGCTACCTCACCGGCGTGGGCCACGGTCAAACCACAAGCCCGGGCCCGATGGGTAATGGCTGTGCCGCTGGCAATGGCTTCAATGGCACCTGGTGGGAGAATGCCCGCAGCGGGTCCATCCTGCCAGAGGCAGGCAGCCGCCACTTCACCGCCGAAGCCGTGGGCCCCCTGATAAATTTGCTTATCAATGACGAAGCCAGCGCCGATACCGGTGGAGATGGTGAGAAACTGGACATAGCAAAAATCTTTTCCCTCACCCACCACTGCTTCCGCCAGGCCTGCTAAATTAGCGTCGTTTTCCAGAAAGACAGGTAATCCTGTGGCCTGGGACAGGGCATCCACTAAGGGGAAGCCGAACCAGCTTTGGTCCAGATTCGGAGTGACGATGATGGTTCCAGCCCTAAGATCCAGGGGGCCGGGACAGGACATTCCAATTCCACAAATATCGAAGGAGGACAGTTCAGCCAAAACTCCTTCGATTTTTTTGATGGTCGCCTCGGGATCTGAGACTACCGTGGGAAATTGAACCCGTTTTACCATCTCCATCCCATGATTCACCAGGGCGACCCGGGTGTTGGTGCCGCCAATATCAATTCCTATTGCATAGTTCATTGCTTTCCTCCAGGGTGTTTCCTTTAGCATAACAATTTGCCTGGGGAGGTGCAATGCTTTCCCTTAATTTTATTGGAATTATGAATCACCATAGAGACTGTGGTATTCCACTGTTGCTTCCTGGGCCTGGGTATCGCCCTTTCCGCATCGGGGACTGATAAGGGGGCAGTGCTTACTGCATCCTGTGCAGAATAAGCCGCTGAGATAATCATTCAAGGTCACGGCCGGGGTTGCCTGCTCGACGGTGGGGGTGGGCGGTTCGGTAATTTCTTCCCTTTGGGATGTGGTGTTTTCGGGCAGGATAACGGTTGGATTTGGGGTTGTCGCCACTTCGGTGGTGGTGCTGGCCCCGGCAATGATGGGGCGGACCTGGTTATAAGCAAAGAATCCTAAAAGGACCAGGGCAAAGGTGGCGGTAACCACCTGGCGAACACCCTTGGTTTTCCAGTTTTTGCCAAGCTTGGAGAAAACCCCAACCAGGTATTTAGCGTGGAGAAGCAGGTGGAGACCGATAATCCCCAGGATGCCGTAGGTTGAAAATTTATGAATGGCAACCAGAAGAGGGCGGTTGCCCAGACCAGAGCCATTAAAGAGAATAATGGAAATAAAGATTCCGGTGATGATAATGACAAAGGTTAGGAAAACCAGGGAAGCATTGAGAAAAAACTTGAACTTTGTCGCTGTGGGCTTCTGACGGAAGCGGCGCAGAACGCCGGCAATCCACTTTCGGTTTAGCAGGACATGGAGCAGCACAAGTCCCCCAAGGACAAGGCCAAAGATCTCGTGGTAAATTAGCCCTGTTGCCTGGGCAAAAACCATGGAAACAAAGAAAATTAACATGAGAATGTCGATAATAATTTTGATGACGACTTGACGTTTCATGGATATAACCTCACTTTTTCATATTGTTGTCATTCTAAAATAAAAATGTGTCTAAAGTGTGGCTTGAGTTTGAAGAATCCATGAATTGCAGAAAGAACCGATTCTATTTTTCCTTTTGCATGGCCTCATATTTAAAATGAAGCAAAATATCATCCAATAGGCGCTCCAGGTATTCAGGTGTTTGGTCTGCCTTGGGGAGCTTACGGTGAATGATGGTGATGATGCTATCCATGGTACTGTAATAGGCGTCGTTTGGTGTGTTCATAAAGGCCTCCTTAATGGTATGTGGATTTATGGTACCATGTCACCCAGAAAATGGAAAGGAGTTTTTCGAAAATGACAGTCAGGGAGTCTTTATGTTAAAATGAATGGGAAATGAAATCGGAGGAAAGTAAATGATTTTTTTAGTGTTGGGAATTTTTGATTTTATCATCATGGGATTATCAGTGGTTCGAGAACCCCGGCGATTCCTCAATGTGATCCTGCTTTTAGTGGGGGCAATCCTAGTTTTTCTGGGAATCGTCACCTTGACGGAAAATAATGGTACCATCCAATTTGTGCTCATGGTTATGGTCTTTATCATGACGCCCATTATTTTGGGGCTGATGGCCCTGCTGCTTATCTTCAATGGCGTGGTGATGCTAAAGCGCGAGGGCAGGAGTCTGGCAAACCTTCTTTCTCTATTAATGGGGATTGCAGTGCTCATTGGGTTGGGAGTCAGCTTTTGGGCCCTGGAATCCCATTCCCATAATATTTATTTTGTGGACCTGTTGTGGCTTGGGGCGATCTTGATGGTGTATTTTACAACGGTTTTTATGGCCTATTTAGTGTATTCTACCTTATATATGTGTTTGCCCAAGAGGCTGGATTGTGATTATATCCTTATCCATGGCTGCGGACTCATCGATGGCGAAAAGATATCCCCCCTGCTTCGGGGACGGGCGGATAAGGCTCTGAAGGTATACCGTGCCATGGATGGCCGGGCCAAGCTGGTGCCCTCTGGTGGGAAGGGCCGTGATGAGAAGGTTTCTGAAGCCCAGGCCATTAAGACCTATCTCTTGACCCAGGGGGTGCCAGAGGAAGATATCATGATCGAGGAGGCTTCGACGACGACCGGTGAGAATTTAAAGAATGTCCAGGCGATGCTGGATGGGGAGGGATTACCCCATAGGTATATTTTTGTCACCAATAATTACCATGTGTTTCGCACTGGCCTGCTGGCCAAAGCTTTGGGGATGGATGCCCAGGGCGTAGGTTGCGCTACAGCAGCCTATTATTGGCCCAGCGCCTTTATCCGGGAGTACATTGCCATTATGGTTAAGTTTAAGTGGGTGACCATCGCTATTGTTCTGATGTGGCTGGTTTTTGCCATTATTACGCTGTTGCCCTTTTAAAATGAAGAAAAGGTCCCCCGATGGAGGACCTTTTTTCATCATATTATTCTAATCCTGCAAAAATACCAATGGCGTGGGCGGCATCTGCTTCCATGGCCAATCGGGCAACTTCGCTCATTTCGTCGTAGCGAATATTTTCCCGGTCAGCATTTTCAGCCAGATATCGGCGCACTGCATTTCCACCGGCAAGGCCCATATAGGTAAAGTAATTCACCTTGGTGATCCCCCCGGCAATGGCCTTGTGAAATTCGTCATCTGTCACGCCAGAACCGCCGTGCATGACCAGGGGCATATCAATGGCATCCCGAATCAGTGCTACACGGTCGACATCCAGCACGGGCTTTACATCGTATACGCCGTGGGCGGTGCCAAAGGCGATGGCCAGAGCATCGATGCCTGTCTTGGCAACAAAGGCGGCGGCTTCATCGGGCTTTGTATAGCAGGCCTCTGGGGTGAGCACCGCGTCGCTGGGATCCGGTTCCCCGCCACCTTCAGGGCGGAGGACCCGTCCCAGTTCAGCTTCCACGGAGACGCCATACATGGCCGCTGTTTCTGCCGTTGCTTTACTCAGTGATACATTTTCGTCGTAGGGTAGAGCAGAGCCATCAAACATGACAGAGGTAAAGCCCAATTGCATGGCCCTTAGAAGATAACCAATGTCTGAACCGTGATCCAGGTGAACACAGACGGGAATCGTTGCTTTTCTTGCCATCTCTACCATGATCGGTCCAATGATATCCAGGGGAGCAATGCTCTCGTGGAGTTGGGCATGTTGGAGGATAACCGGCTGGCCAAGGCTTTCTGCAGCGTCAAGTACTGCTCGAATACTGTCCAGGTTGACGGTGTTGAAGGCACCGACAGCATATTTTTCCGCCATGGCTTTTTTGGAAATTTCTTTTAAAGTAACTAGCATAAAAAAACCTATCGAACTGTTTTAGCAGCGACGATATCGACACCACAATCGGCAACGTTTGCCAGGATAACGTCACCCAGGTTAACCCCATGATTGATACGGGTACCGCGGATGATGGACATGGCATCCATCATTTTGCTGCGGAGCATGGGCGTTGCCGATTTAACGGGGACCTGTTTTTCAACACCGTCCACTGTGACAATCACCGTGCTGGTGAGCATTCGTTCCGGAGCGACCAGTTCTTTTTCGGCAAAGGGAATTCCCCGTTTACAGGTATTGCCCTCGACCTTTAAAACCTGATCCCCTTCCACGGTGACCATTAGGGCACAGCTATTGGGACAGGTGGTACAACACATTTTTATTTCCTTCATGACATTGCTCCTCTCTGACTATGAGACAACGGTGACCACCAGGGGATCACACAACCCAGATAATTGTTCCTGCTTCAACTTTACTTCTTCCATAATACTGGGGATGATATTCCGGTTGCGACGTTCCTCAAAGACGACGGTATCGCCGCTTTTAATCCGGACATGGCCGGATTCTACCGGGGCACCCACCCGGAACTTCACAACAACTTCGGAACAATCCTCAGGATACAAGGTGGAAGGAACGGTGTAGCGAACAGGCTTTTCAGCGGTCACAGCCAGGGAAGCGCCACTGTGGGTGGCTTTGGTTTTGGCATAGGCCGCCGCATTGGCACCGGCTTCCAGGGCTTCAGCGGTGACATTGTCGACCAAGTCATGAACGTGGAGAACATTGCCACAGGCAAAGATACCGGGAAGATTGGTGGAGAGGGTGTCATCCACCAGGGGGCCATTGGTCACAGGGTTCAGGGAAACACCTGCACGTTTGCTCAATTCATTTTCGGGAATGAGCCCGATGGAGAGGAGCAGGGTGTCGCAGGGAATGGTTCGTTCGGAGCCGGGGACAATGCGCATCTTATCGTCCACCTGGGCAACCTCTACGGATTCCACCCGATTTTTTCCATTGATCTTGGTAACTGTGGTGGAGAGATGGAGGGGAATCCCGAAATCATCCAGACAATTGATGATATTCCGGTACAGGCCATTGGGATAGGGCATGAGTTCGTAAACCCCTTCAACCTTGATGCCCTCCAGGGTTAGGCGGCGGGCCATAATGAGGCCGATATCTCCGGAGCCGAGGATAACCACCCGATTACCGGGTTTTAAGTTCTCCATATTAACATAGCGTTGGGCGATCCCAGCGGTAAAGACACCGGCAGGGCGGGTTCCCGGAATTTTGATGGCACCCCGGGTCCGTTCCCGACAGCCCATGGCCAGGATAACCGCACCACCCTTAACGATCATGGCACCGGATTCATTAATGGCCATGACCTGGTGGTCCGGGCTGATATCCAGTACCATGGTATTCATAAAGCAGTCGATGTCCGTGGCTTTGACCTTATCGATAAAGCGTTCGGCATATTCCGGACCGGTCAGCTCTTCCTTAAAATACTGCAGGCCAAAACCACTATGGATACATTGGTTTAAGATCCCACCCAGCTCATCGTTTCGTTCGATGATGGCGACAGATGCACCTTTTTCCACGGCGGATAGGGCAGCGCCGAGGCCGGCGGGGCCACCACCGACGACGATGACGTCATATTCGTAAGTTTGCATTTTTTCCTCCTACTGCTCTAATCTACTTGATTTTGCCAAAAAGAACAGGTGATCCCTGATCTTCAAAAAGGACAGCTTCTTCTGGAATACCCAACTCCCGGGCCAAAATCTGCATCACCTTGTATTGGCAGAATCCGCTTTGACAGCGTCCCATGCCTGCCCGGGTCCGACGTTTAACGCCTTCCACCGTCGTTGCACCAACGGTTTGATGGATGGCGGCGATGATTTCGCCCTCGGTGACGGTTTCGCAGCGGCAGACAATTCGCCCGTAGGCAGGGTTCTGGGCAATCACCTGATCCCGTTCTTCGGCGTTGAGTTCGCTGAAATCCACTGGTGCCTTGCGGTATTTGTTATAATCAGGGCGGTTTTTAATATCCAGACCGGCGTTAGCCAGTAAATCCCGGACATATTCAGCGATGGCCGGTGAGGTGGCAGCACCTGGGGATTGGATTCCCGCGGCGTGGATAAAGCCAGGGACCGTTTCAGATTCACAAATCCAGAAGTCGTTTCCGTTATCCAGAGCGACAGGGCGCTGGCCCGCAAAGGTTCGGATGACGGTACTGTTCACAAAATCCGGGAGGAGATGGTGGGCGCCTTCGATCAGTTCAGCAATCCCATGGGCATCACCTGTGGTGTCTTCTTTGTCTTCCCGCATGGTGGCAGTGGAGCCGATGAGGGTATTGCCACTAACGGTTGGGATCAGGGCAATTCCCTTGGTGTCTGGACCGGGACAGGGAAACATGACGGTGTTAATGGGTGTGGGCAGTTCCTTATCTAAAACACAGATGTTGCCATGGCGGCCCTGGACCTTATATTCCTGGATACCGACAAGGGCAGCCACATCATCGGCATGGACACCGGCGGCATCCACAATGTAGCGTGTTCTGAAGGTGTCTGTGGGGGTGGTGATGGTAAAGCAGCCATCTTCCGCTTTGGTAATTCCGGTGACCTCCTGACTGGTGAAGATTTCTACCCCGTTGTCAACGGCGTTTTCAGCAAAGGCAATGGCCACCTCGAAGGGATCGATCATGGTTGTGGTGTGGGCCAGTAAGGCACCCAGAGCCGCTTTGTTGATGTAGGGCTCCCGGTTTTGCAGCTGGGCGGCATTGATTTTTTCAATCTCGTGGACACCATTGGCCCGGCCGTTTTCCAGAAGCTCGTCCACCTTTTTCAAATCGGCATCGGAATAGGCGACCACCAGAGTACCGGTGTGACGAATGCCGAAATCCAGATCACGGGCAAGTCCAGGATACATCCGTGCCCCCAGGGGGTTTAGCTTAGCTTTTAAGGTTCCGGGATGGGGGTCGTAGCCCGGGTGGACTACGCCGCCGTTGCCCTTTGTGGCACCGACACCGATGTCGACACTGCGTTCAAGCAGTGCGACATCCAGATCGTATTTCGCCAATTCGTGGATGATCCCGGTTCCGGTAATCCCGCCACCAATGACGATGACATCATAGATTTTTTGATTCATACTGTTCTCCTTGTAAAGTGATAGTGGGTCAGGTTTTTTCCTGTTACACGCATTTTAGGATGTTGGGTTTGTAAAAAAGGATGAGTGAAATTTGATACTTTGTTTGTTTTACGGCGTTGTCACCGACGCCTGTATAACCTTGTTATCTGTGAATCTTGCCATGAAAAACTATCGAAAAAAATATTTTCCGATAGTCTTTCGCAGCAAGATTCTCGCTGAAATTCTATTCGCTTCGTGACGTGTTGCCATGTACCATATACGGCTGTTAGCTAGCGCATCAACATTCCCCCCGTGGCATCAATGGTGGTGCCGGTGAGGTAGGAGGCGGGGCCGGAGGCCATGAAGACAACGATGTTGGCAACCTCTTCGGGTTTGGCGACATGACCGATGGGGATACGGCTTTCATAATAACCGGGGCGTTTTTCAATGCCCTCCCGAATCATGTCGGTTTCTACCACACCCAGGGCAACGCCGTTAACGGTGATGCCTTTGGGGGAAAGCTCCCGGGCCATGGAAATGGTCATGGCTGTCATGGCGGCCTTACTGGCGGCGTAGTGCGCATGACCGGTGGTGGAGCCGTGGAAGGCAGCCTGGGAGTTGATGTTGATAATCTTACCCGGTCGTTTAGCCGACAAGTTGCCCTTTGCGAAAAATTGAGAAGTCAGGAAGGCTCCCGTGAGGTTGACGTCCAGGGTATGCTGCCAATCGGAAAGGGTAATATCCTGACACCAGCCCTGGGGGAAGATTCCCGCATTGTTGATCAAAATATCCATGCCACCAAGGGCGGCTTGGGCCTTTTCCATGAAAGCCAAGGTATCTTCGGCGTTACCTAAATCTACGGGAATGGGATGAGCCGCAACCCCCATTGCCCGGGCTTCTTGAGCAACTGCTTCAATACCCTCTGGCCGGGTGGCTCCCAGGGCCACATCAGCTCCCTCTGCGGCCAGGCCCAGGGCAATGGCCCGGCCGACTCCCCGGGAGGCCCCGGTGATAATCGCTTTTTTGCCCTTTAGTTGTAAATCCATAAGTGGTCCTTTCGGTGAATTCATAAACCCGAGGAGGGATGGACCTATCTTTTGCGTAAGTCTGCATCGGGGCGGACCGGTGGCTGTCCGAATCCGCAAGCAGACGGAGCAAAAGCATATGTCCAGCACTCCGGCGTCAGAGGAGCACAGATTCATCCGGTTTTCAGATTTTCCTTCGGAAAAAACCGGCTGAATCTGCGAACCGTGGAACGCGGGGCCTACTCGCTAACGCTCTGTCAAAGTCATTCCCACTGGTCCCACACCGGATCGAGGGCTTCGATGACTTTTTTGTAGCGGGCGTATTTTTTGTCGTAGATGGCAAATTTGTCAGGATTGGGTTTAGCGGTGTACATGATATCAACCATGGATTCCGAGGCGGCTTCGAAGGAATCGAAAACACCGGTGGCGATACCAGCACTGATGGCGGAGCCCAGGGCTCCCAATTCCTGGCTTCTGGCAACTTCGATGGGAACCTGGAGGATGTCGGCGAACATCTGAACCCAGATTTCCGATTTGGCTACCCCGCCGGCCATTCGGATGACGCTGGGGGCCTTGCGGTATTTCAATAATTTTTCGATATGGTATTTATGGCAGAAGACGATGCCTTCATACACAGCGCGGAGCATATTGCCCCGGGTGTGCCAGGATTGAAGGCCAATGAAGCTGCCCTTGGCGTTGATGTTGACGTTGCTGCCGAAAAGGAAGGGCAGGAATACCAAGCCGCAATCCTTGTCTCCGATTTTTTCCACGGAGCTGTTGGAGAAATCGTAAATATCCCGGTCCCCTAAATTAACGTCCTTAAGGATTTCGGTGAGGAACCATTCGAGATTGCTGGCCGAGGTTGGGCTGCCTTCGAGAATCATCCAGTAGCCCGGCATGGTGTAGATGGAGGTCATAAATAAGTCCTTATCCACCACAGGGGTTTTGCTGATGTACTCGTTAATGCTCCATGTTCCGGCGACCACGCACATGGTATCTTCGTCGGTAATTCCAACGGCCATGGCAGAGGCGTGGATGTCCATGCTGCCTCCGGCCACTGGGGTGCCGGCTTTTAACCCGGTGAGGGCGGCCACTTCTTCAGTGATGGTTCCGCAGATTTCACCGGAGTATTTCAGAGGTGGCAGCTTGTCATAAATAGATTCCAGCCCCATCACTGCCAGCAAATCCTTATCGTAACACACATCCCGGACATTCATCAGGCTGGAACCGGAGTAATCGGTGATTTCTCCATAGGCTTCTCCGGTGAGCTTAAAACGAATATAGTCCTTGCACATGAAAATCCACCGGGTATCCTCAATGATTTCAGGTTTGTATTTCATGAACCAGCGGAGGATGGTGGTTGGCTGGCCTTCCCAGCAGGACTGCATGGTCCGGGGCAGGATGCGCTCGAAGGTGCCGTCGCTATTCCAGGCGATGGCGAATTCCTTCCCCCGGGAATCCGTTGAAATGATGCCGTTGTAGGCCTGGGTGCCATCTTCCTTGACCAGGTAAATGCCATTGCCATGGCCAGTGGCAGCAATGCCGATGACCTCTTCGCCGGGAATACCGGACTGCTCCAGTACGGCTCGGATGGCGCCGACATTCGCCGCCCACATTTCTTCGCAATTGCGTTCGGTAAAGCCAGGTTCAGGCTGAAGCAACGCTGTTTTTCGGCTGCACACGGCAATCTCTTTACCGGACAAATCGTACAATGCTGCTTTGCTCATGGTGCCGCCATTGTCTAAACCAATCAGATACTGTGCCATAATCTTACCCCCGTTTTTATAATACAAAAAGCTAAAAGTCCTGTTTAACAAACCCAAGCTGCATTGCAGACTTGCGCTTATTAAACAGGACTCACCAAAAACCATCCGTGTTTCACCCGTCACACTTCGGGTGTGTATTTTGTTGTTCTTGCCCTTATCCTAGCACGGGATTTCGGGGATTGTCAAGTGTGAAAACACTGCAGAAAATTGTAAATAAGTGAAAATAAATTTTGGCTGGCCGCCTGCGATGCCTTTGAAGGGCGTTTCACTTGTTCAAAGTCAACCGCGCAAATGGAACACACGTTCAACTGGTTTTATGATTTTCCCATGGAAAAAACCAGTTTCACTTGCGAACCATCGGGTATCGCAGGCTATTCGCTAACGCTCATTGACAGCCTGCTATGCCTTTGAACGGCGTTTCACTTGTTCAAAGTCAACCGCGATGGCTCCAGTATTTCTTTTTGCTGATGGTTAGGCCTTCAAAACCGGATTTTTGGAGGGCATCGATTTCTTTGGCACTGTGGATAAAGCCACCGGCTAACAGGGGCATATCGGTAACCTTGCGCAGATCCGGCAGGATTTCCTGGGCGACGGCGGCGGGTAGAATTTCGGCGGCATCGGTTTTGACGGAACGCAGGAGGCGCAGGCTAGTGTCATAGGCTCTGGAATCGCCGATGAGAAAACGCTGGATCGTGGTTAAGCCGACCCGTTTGGCAATGCCAAGCTTGGCACTGTCGGTGGACATGACACCGTCGACCTTGAAATAATTTTTAAGCAGCTTAATGCCAGCCTGATCCCGGCCAAATCCGCCTAAAAGCTCCATGTTGATCCAGGCTTTTTTGCCAGCCTGATGAACTTTCTGGACAAGGGCTGGCAGATTGGCGATGTCAGCATCGGTGAGAAGGATAATATGCCGGTCGCTGGCCAGGGCATCGGCCAAATCCCCTAGACGCCGTATGGATGGTATGATCTGGAATGTATCGAAATCGTTCATGGTGTCCCTCCCTTTCGGTGTCATGATATCATGGGAGCGGGGTGGTGTCAAAGAGAGGGAGCGTGAGGGGAGTAATGGGCATGCGTTGTATTGCTTAGGGGGGGAGAGAGCAATGAGCACTCGTTGCATTGCTGAGGAGGGGGGACGGCGTGGGGGGCAATGAGCACTCGTTACACTCGTTGCATTGCTGAGGGGAGGACGCCATGCTGGCTCGTTCCGTTCGCTGCGTTCTCTTCACTCGCCGCGGGCTGCGCCCTATATAATTTTTCACAAAAAAACACCTGCATTCAAGCAAGCTTGATGCAGGCGCCTTTTTATAAAAAATTATGCATGGCTGTTAGTTTTCACGAGAGCCAGTCCTTGGATTTTTCAACGGCTTTGAGCCATTGACTGTATAGCGCTTCCCGGGTTTCGGCGTCCATTTGTGGGGTGAAGACGCGGTCAGCTTCCCAGAGATCCTTTAGTTCATCCTGGCTTTTCCAAACACCACAGCCCAGGCCAGCCAGGTAGCAGGCACCTAAAGCGGTGGTTTCGATGTCCTTGGGACGAATGACATTGCAGTTGAGAATATCGGCCTGGAATTGCATGAGCCAGTCATTTTGCGAGGCTCCGCCATCAACCTTGAGTTCTTTGAGTTCGACACCGGAGTTGGCGGCCATGTCTTCTAAGAGATCCCGGGTTTGATAGGCCATTGATTCCAATGCGGCCCGGGCCATCTGTTCTTTGGTGGTGGCGGCGGTAACGCCAATGATCATTCCCCGGGCATCCATGTTGTAGTGGGGGGCCCCTAAGCCAGTGAAGGCTGGGACGAAGAAGAGTCCGCCGTTGTCATCCAGGCTGGCGGCCATGGCTTCGGTGTCGGCAGCATTTTTGACGATGTTCATTTTGTCCCGCAGCCATTGGACAACCTGGCCGGCAATGAGGATGGAGGCACCCATGGAGTATTTGACATCGCCATCGATGCCCCAGGCTACGGTCATAAGGCCCGTTTTGGTCCGTGGCGCTTTGTCTCCAGTGAACATCAGTGGCACGGCGCTGGTTCCGTAGGTGTTTTTGGCCGTTCCTTCCTCGAAGCAAACCTGACCAAAGAGCGCGGCGGATTGATCCCCGGCAATCCCGGTAATTGGGATTTCAGCACCGAACCATTCCGGGTCGGTAACCCCGAAGGTTCCCACCGAATTTTGCACCTTGGGGAAGAGGGTGTGGGGGAGATCTAGAAGATCTAAGAGCACATCGTCCCATTCCAGGGTATAGGGATTATAGACCAGGGTCCGGGCGGCGTTGGAATAATCGGTGGCGTGGACCTTGCCCTTGGTGAGATTCCACAGCAGCCAGGTGTCGATGGTGCCAAAGAGTAAGTCCCCATTGCTGGCTTTTTCCATGGCGGCTGGAACATTTTCCAGAACCCAACGGATTTTAGTACCAGAGTAGGTGGGGTCCAAAACCAGACCGGTGCGTTCGTTGAAGATATCCGCACACCCTTCGGAGCGGAGTCGATTGACAATGTCTGTGGTTCGGCGACAGCCCCAAACGATGGAATTATGGACAGGGATACCGGTGTTTTTATCCCAGAGCGTTGTCGTTTCACGTTGGTTGGTAATCCCAATGGCTGTGATGTCTTTCCCCTCAAGACCAGCTTTGCGGATGGCGTTACGGGCGGTGCGCAGCGTCACATCCCATACGGTCATGCCGTTTTGTTCCCACCACCCAGATTGTGGAAAAAATTGTTCGTATTCCTCATAATCAATTGCGATGGACTTTCCTTGTTCGTTATAGACAATCCCCCTGGAACCGGTGGTTCCCTGGTCCATAACTAAAATATACTTTGCCATAATATGATCCTCCTCAAAAGAAATTGATGATTTGAGGCAAATTCTATATGCTTTTTGTGGAATTGTAAACAATTATTTTTCCGAGGTATTTTTAAAAAAACCTTAAACCGTTGATTTTACAGGTCTTTTGGGCACATTAATTTTTTTTTAAAAGAGAGAAGACAATGGTTTGTTATCCTGGTTTATTGATGGGGATAACCTCATATTTGAGTGGGGAAACCCCTAAAAAATTGTATTGAAATTCCTCGCTGTCAGTATCAATAAAATAGAAAAATAGATGTAAAATCGTCCGCGATAAACGGACAAGAAACACCAGGTCAATTGACCTGGTGTTTCTTGAAATTTTATAATTTTTCCGATGAAAGGGTGCTGTCAGAAATATCAATGGGGGATTTTAGTCCCTTTGGTAAACAATAGAAAAATACCGGGAGAAGAAGGCAGGTGGCTATGCTGTCCATGATCTTGACAATACAGGTTCCAAAGATACTGCTGAGAACCTCCGGCCACCCCCACGCAATGGCCTGATTATAAAAAATCATGGCCCAATGGCTACCGACCACCCCTTTGTTGACCCAGAGCATCAGGATGTTGACGATGATACAGTTACTCAGAATCATCAGTCCCATCACCATGGGAAGGCGTCTCCAAACAATACGACCATTGCGCCTGAGACCAATACCAGCAATAACGGCAACGGCAGCACTGACGGCATAAAAAAGCATATCCTGGTTATTGCCGCTTGTAATGGCTAAATAAAAGTTATTGATGAGACCGACAATCAGTCCAGCCGTGGGCTCCAGAACCACCGCAGCAAAAACGGTGCCGGAGGTATCCAGCCAGAGGGGAAGCTGAAAATAATGACAGAAGGCATACAGTGCTTCATTCATGACAACACCCAGGGCCATTACAATGAAATAACGACGTTTAGTCTTCATCATGGTCCGCCTCCTTTTCCTTCTGGTGGGCTTTTTCCCGATCTTCATTAAACACGTTCATAAATCCAGCAGTGACAATACCAGCGGGCATGGCAATGACGGCAATACCAAATAGAGATGAAACCATGCTGATGAATTTACCAACAATGCTTACAGGGTATATATCGCCATAGCCAACCGTTGTCAGGGCGGTGGTGGCCCAATATAAGGCGTCAAAGAAATGGTCGAAGGTATCCGGCTCATAATTAAACATCACCAGCGCCGATAAAAAAATATAGGCCAATGCGATGATGAGAACGTAGCCCAGGGTCTCTTTTTCGGCCTCAAAGACACGGGCAATATACTGGAAGGTCTTGGAGTACCGAAGAACCTTAAAAATTCGAAAGAGCCTTAGAATCATGAGGCTTTGGGGAAGCAGACTCAGGGATGGTAAAATCGAGATAATATCCAGAAGCGCAAAGATGGTGAAGGGATAGCGGACAAAGGCACGCCATTCTGGTTTCCCAGTGGTGTAGTCAGCGGTAATCCATCGGAATACATAATCGGCAAATAAAAGATAGACCGTTACTGTATCGATGAGGGATAAAACCGGAGTCATGGCCTTAAACATCATGGGGACAATGCTTAAAAAGGCCACAATCATGATGAAGATGTCATACAGTCGGCTGAGATAGTCATCTCCGGCTCCCCGGTGGATAATGGTAAAGATACGTTTTCGCATAAAGGATTGCGTTTCCATATTACCACCAAATATAAGCGAAGAAGGGAAGCAGAAAATTCCCAATGATGGTAAAGGCGGTTAGCGTAATGAGCATAGCCCGGCCATAATACCCCGCAAATTCATAGGTCTCATATTTATTGCGAACCCGGTTGATATTAATAATGGCGATGGCGCCGGCTAATAGAATGGCGATGCCAAAGAAATTGACGAACTCTAACAGTCCCGTATCAATGGCCTCAGGCAGTAGATTGGCGCCGACCATGATATTGGTTACGGTCCCAAAAAGAGCCGCTGGAATCATGGCCAGGGGATCGACGCGGTGGTAAGTACAAATAAAGAGGGTAATCAGAACCCAGATAATGGTTCCCACCAGGGCAATAAAACAACGGATATAGGTGCCAAAGCTGGCCCGGTTCACCATGACGGCAGTTAAAAACTCAGAGTTAATGATATCACCATCCTTGGAAGGGTCCCCATGGTCGCTTTCGTATTGGTAGGCCGTAACAGCCGTATCGTGGTCCATGACATTATAACCAGAAATATCAATATTATCGGAGATTGTGCTCTCGCCACCCTTGGACGTATCCATTACGTAAACCATTCGAGTCACCGGATAGCTGCTTTCAATGTAAGTGTACATCTGGTGGGACGAAAGAGGAAACCGTGTCGTATCAAAGGTTCGGTTGACGGTGACGGTGGTGCGAACCAGCTGGTAATGTTCTCCGTTAATAACCTCGTCTTTCACGACATCCAACTTATCGTAGCTGCCTTTATAAATCCGAAAGTGATTCATGGGGTCGAGCTCATCATCCCCATTCCAGCGGAACCAGATCCACAAATACATTTTGAAACTGCTGTCTTTAATAGAAAGTGACGGAATATTGCCGACAAAGGTACCGATGGAAACCGGGGTAGCATTCGAAGCTGCGGCGCGTTTTTCGACCTCAGCCATTAGGATTGGATCAGTTGAAAGATGCTTTTCCCAGGTGGTAATTTGGTTCGCGCGATTTTGATTCAAAAAGGTACACGTTACAACAAGGTACAGGGTGAAAATGGCAATAATTAAACCCAGAGAAACCCACAGGCGCTTTTTTTGATAAAGTTCTAAATCTTTATAATGAATTTTAATGGGAGATCTTTTTTCCCGGTTACTAAAGTGAAATTTTCTGACTTCCACTGGCTATTCCTCCTGTTCCCTTTTGTCATCCCTGGACGGATTGAACTTAATGATACCTTAATCCAGGGGGCGGGTCAATCGGAGGGGGATCACGGGGAAGGACGAGTTTTTCGCAAAAAAATGCAAAAATGACAGGATAGAATTATGGGGTTAAGTTGGCAAAAGAAGCTCTGGACAAATGGGCTAAATCCTGGGGTGAAAGCCCGACCTGGGTGCCGATTTTCCCGGCAGAAACATACATCGTGGACAGATTTTGGGCGGTGGTATCAATAAAGGTGGGAAAGGTTTTCTTCATTCCGATGGGGGAACAGCCACCGTGGATATAACCCGTGGTGGGCAACAAAATTTTCTGGGGGATCATGGCGATGGACTTTTCACCGGCGGCCTTGGCCCCTTTCTTTAAGGCAAGCTCGGCGCCAACAGGAATGACAAAGACACAGAAATTGCCGGAGTGACCCTGACAGACCAGCGTTTTATAAACAACAGCGGGGTCCTGACCGATTTTTTTTGCCACGGACAAACCATCTAAGGCACCGTCGTCCACTGTGTAAAAATTACTTTCATAGGCAACATGGGCCTGGTCCAATAGGCGCATGACATTGGTTTTATCATGGTGTGTTTTTTTCTTAGACATGGAAGACCTCCTTGGTAATCTTAAAATAGGATAGCACGTTTTTAAGACTTGATGCAAGGAATGAATGGTGGAGATACAAAGAATATGCTATACTATCCAAAATATCAGTAAGGAGGAAGATGGTAATGTTAATGGTAACCAAAAATGAAATTGCAGGTAAAAAGTGTCAGGAAATCGGCCTGGTCCTTGGAAACACGGTTCAAACCGTGCATTTGGGTAAGGACTTTATGGCTGGCTTGAAAACTTTGGTCGGGGGTGAGGTAAAGGGCTACAATGAAATGATGACCAATGCCCGGGAGCTGGCTACCCAGCGAATGATCACAGAAGCTGAGGCTCTGGGGGCAGATGCCATCGTGGGGGTACGGTACGCCTCCGATGCAGTCATGGAAAATGCCGCGGAAATTTTGGCCTATGGGACAGCGGTGAAATTTGTAGAGTAAGGGTTTTAAAAGATTTAAGAAAGGACGTCTCCCCAAAATGGAAGACGTCCTTTTTAAATGTGTGTGAATTAAAAACAAGGGCTTTATGCCAGCTCGCTCAGCTGATCCAGATAGGCCTGTTTGTCCCGGGTCCCCACGAAACGCTGGACCTCTTCGCCATTCTTTAAGAAAATGCAGGTCGGAATACTCATTACCCGGAACTGCTGGGCCAGCTGGGTATTTTCATCCACATTTAATTTACAAATCCGTACAGAAGCATCCACTTCTGTGGCAATTTCATCGATAATGGGGAGCAGTGCCTTACAGGGACCACACCATTCTGCCCAAAAGTCGATCATGACCGGACCGTCTGTGTAGCCCATGGCCTCTGTTTCAAAATTGTTCTGATTGAGTGTGATGATATTTGTCATTTCAAACTTCCTTTCGATTTGGATATCCCATAGTATACCATGATTTCAGAAATAAAAAAAGAGAGGGTCGGGCCAAATTCGGATGAGAAGGCTTTAGGACATTGGGAAAAGGAATCATCCTCTTTAGGAAGAAAAGGAAGTGTGCTATAATTGAAAAATGGATAAATTGACATTTTTAAACCAGATTGACACCATGACCGGACCGTCAATCCGGCGTTTTTATATGCCCGGCCACAAAGGCCGGGGGTTGTCTGGAATTGTACTTCCGAAGATGGATATTACAGAGGTAGCGGGGGCGGATAACCTCCATCATCCCCAGGGAGTGATTGCCGCCCTTCAGGAAAAAATGATGGCGGATTATAAAACCCGGGCCTCCTGGCCCCTGGTGGGGGGATCGACCCTTGGGATTCAGGCCGCGCTTTTGGCCCTGGCCCAGGAGGGGGATCAGATTCTGGTCCCCACCAATGCCCACCGGTCTGTTTACGGCGGGTTAGCCCTGGCCCGGGCGGAGGGCATCTATGTGCCGCCGGCCATGGATGTTTCCTGGGGTCTGGCCACCCATGTGTCCCTTGAGATTCTGGACCAGGCCCTGGCAGCCCATCCTGAAGCGGTGGGGATGGTTCTGACCAACCCCACTTACTACGGAACCACCAGTGACGTGGCGGCCATTGCCGAGCGCCTTCATCGGAAGGGGAAGTGGCTGCTGGTGGATGAGGCCCACGGTGCCCATCTGGCATATTGCCATGGCTTTCCCGGGGATGCCCTATCCGCCGGTGCGGATATGGTGGTGCAAAGTGCCCATAAAACCCTGGCGGCTTATACCCAAACGGGAATGCTCCACCTGGGGACGGATTGTGTGGACCCAGAACGGGTACAGCGGATTTTAGGGATACTCGAAACCTCCAGCCCCAGCTATCCCCTGATGTTAAGTATCGAAGGGGCATTGGCTCAGGCCCAGACATCCGGCAGAAGGATGATGGAAGAAATGGCTGCGGCCTGGGATCGGGGGGGCCTTACCTTTGGTGCGGATGATAATATTCGGCTGTACACCCCCTGCAATGGGTATCCCTACGACAAGAGTAAGTGGCTCTTTACGGTTGCTGATGGCAGTGGCCATGCCCTGGAAAAAGGCCTCCGGGAGGAACATGGCATCTGGCTGGAATTTGCCACGGCCCATACCCTGTTGGCCTACACAGGGATGGGGACCACCCTGGAGGATTTAGGCGCCCTGTTAGAAGCCATTGGGGCGATGAACCGGAAGGTGAGGATTCCCCAGGACCATGGCGTAAGGTCTTCACCCGGGGCAGCAGGGCTATGGGCAGCGGATCACCCCCTGGTGGTGCCCTTATGGCAGGCGATGCTGGGGCAGATGGAGTGGGTCTCCTTAGAACAGGGGGCTCACCGGATCTCCGGAGATTTTATTACCCCCTATCCACCAGGAATTCCCGCGGTTTTGCCCGGGGAAAGAATGACCCCGGAAATGGTGGGGAAAATTCAGAAAGCCCTAGACCAAGGGGAAGAGATTATGGGGATTGACCCGAAAGAGCGGGTCGCAGTATTACGTGAAAAGGAAATGGATTAGACCATGGATATAAAAGGAAAACTCATTGTAATTGAAGGTGTGGATGGCAGCGGGAAGGAGACCCAGACCGGGGAGCTGTATGCCCATCTGCGGTCCGATGGAAGGCGGCTGATGCAGGTTTCCTATCCACGGTATGACAGGGATTCCTCAGCCATGGTGCGAAAGTATCTGGCGGGGGAATTCGGGAGGGATCCCGGGGATATCAGCCCCTATGTAGCCTCCACCTTTTACGCGGCAGACCGCTATGCCTCTTATAAAGAGGATCTGGAAGATTTCCTCGGGGCCGGGGGAATTGTACTGGCGGATCGCTACACCACTTCCAACATGGTCCACCAGGCGGGGAAGCTATCCGACCCTAAAGAGCGCCGGGCCTTTTTAAAGTGGCTGACAGATTATGAATTTGGTCTCCTGGGACTGCCGGTGCCGGACGCCATTTTCTTCCTGGATATTCCACCGGAGGTTTCTACAGCGCTCATGGCTGGGCGGGCCAATAAAATAACCGGGGAGGCGAAGAAGGATATTCATGAAGCCCATCCGGAATACCTCAGACAGTCCTACGCCAATGCCCGGGAGCTGGCGGTGGATTACGGCTGGCAGATAATCAACTGTATTGAAGGGGATAAGCTGCGCAGCATTGAGGATATCCATCACGAAATCTACGGACAGGTAAAGGCTCTGTTGGCGGAGGATGACCGTGTTTGATCAAATGATTGGGGAAGGGCGCATTAAAGAAATTCTGGGAAATACCATTCGCAAAGATCAGGTCAGCCACGCCTACCTCTTTACCGGACCTAAGGGCATTGGCAAGCAAACTCTGGCCCTGGCCTTTGCCGCAGCTCTAAAATGTACGGCACCCCTGGAGAACAGGCCCTGTGGGACCTGTTTGGCTTGTCGGGAGATGGCCCACGGCAACATGGGTGATTTTATCCGCATTGCGCCAGAGGAGGGTCAGCGGAGCATTAAAATCAAGCAGGTCCGGGATCTCATTGCGGCGATTTCCGCGAAGACCTTTGACGGCAGTCTTCGAATCTGCCTCATTACCCATGCGGAAACCATGACCACCGAGGCCCAGAATGCCTTGCTTAAGTCTTTAGAAGAGCCGGAGCCTGGGAATGTGTTTCTCATCACTGCAGAAAACGGGGAGCGGATTCTGCCGACCCTGCGTTCCCGGTGCCAGGTTTTACCCCTGGAGCCCCTCAGTGACGGGGAAATTCAGACCCTCCTTAAATCCCAGGGATACCCCCTGGGCAATGGGGAAATGAGCCGGTTATTAGCGGTGTGTGGGGGCATTCCAGGGAAGGCCCTGGCCCACGTGGAAAATGCCGACGAAGAAGCCATAAAAAAAGAGGCGTTTTCTGTGATTTGTGATATACTAAAGGGAAATCCCATGCCCTTGTTCGGCTTTTCCGAAAAGCTGGGCAAAAGCAAGTCAGACAGCGCCATGGTGCTGGATGAGCTCATCGTCGCCTTTAGTACATCGCTCCGGGCGGAGATGGGCGGTATGGGGAGTGCCGGTGGGGGTCCATGGCTTAGCCAGGCCACCCCTTTGTTAAAACCAGGGGCAGCCCAAGGAATATTAGCGATTTTATTTGAACTGGCGAAGAATCTGCAGTATAATATCAACCTTCGCCTCCAATGGGAGAGCACCCTGCTGAAAATATATGAGTTACAGGAGAAAAGCAGATGACGAAAAAGGTTGTCGGAATCCGGTTTAAAAAGGCCGGAAAGATATACTATTTCGATCCCCTGGATTTGGAATTGTCCCAATACGACCATGTGGTGGTGGAGACGGTCCAGGGGGTGGAATATGGGGAGGTGGCCCTGCCTCCCAGAGAAATTGATGAGGCCATGTTCTCAAATCCAGTGAAACCCGTGGTCCGAAAAGCCACTCCCCGGGATGACGAGGATTATGCCACGTTAAAGGATAAAGAAAAACAGGCCAGGTCTGTTTTTGAGGAAAAGGTCAAATTCCATAAGCTGGATATGAAGCTGATTAACGTGGAATATACCTTTGATAAAAAGAAAGCGATTTTTTACTTTACCGCAGAAGGTCGGGTGGATTTCAGAAGCCTGGTTAAGGATTTGGCGGCGGTATTCCGGGTGCGTATTGAGCTGCGTCAAATCGGGGTACGGGATGAAGCGAAAATCTTCAATACCCTTGGCGTCTGTGGACGCAACACCTGCTGCTCCCAGTGGCTGGGGGATTTTACCCCGGTATCCATTAAGATGGCCAAGGAGCAGAATATGTCCCTGAATTCCACAAAGATTTCGGGAATCTGTGGCCGTCTGTTATGCTGTCTGACCTACGAGCATGATTTTTATAAAAATGTCACCAAGAAAATGCCCAAGGTAGGGCAGATGGTGGAGACCCCCGATGGTATTGGACAGGTCTTTCGCCTGGGGGTCCTCCAGGAGAGTGTCTTAGTCCGGATGCAGGTGGGGAATGATGACACAGAAATTCGAACCTACGCCATGGATGATGTGACAAAATCTGACGCTCCCCGGCCCACCTATCATCAGAATTCCCGTAAGGGGGATCGCTCACCCAAGCCGGATCGTTCCCGGGAAGAAAAACCCAGTGAGAATAAGGAAAAGAGCCCGGGTGAAGGAAGCCGCAAGGAATCCGGAAGTGGTAATGGGAATGCCGGTGGCGGCAATAACCGAAAGCCCAGATCCCAGGGGAACAAGCGGGGAAATAACGGAAATTCTGGAAATTCTGGAAAAAATAAAAATAACACCGGCGGGAAGAGCAACAATAATAATCGGCGGCGTAAAAATCGAAATAATAGCGAAAAGCCCGGCGGGAAACCCCCGGAAGGGTCAGACAAAAAAGAATAATTGTAAGGGCCATCGCAAAGAAAAAAATGTGATGGCCCTTTTCTGCATGCTATAATAGGTGGGTTCACATGAATTGAGAAGGAGAAGTATGAAGAATATCATTGCAATTTTCAAACGGGATTTGCGACGGCTCCTGGCCAGTCCCGTAGCCATGATCATCATGGTCGGACTCATTATTATCCCCTCCCTATATGCCTGGTTCAATATTGCGGCCAATTGGGATCCCTATTCCAACACGGGTCATATCGCCATTGCGGTATCCAATGAGGATGTGGGCACAACGGTTGCGGGAGCCACCATTAATGCCGGTGAAAAGGTCGTGGGAGAGCTTAAGGCTAACGACGCCATGGACTGGACCTTTGTGGATCGGGATGAGGCCCTGGAGGGGGTACGCAGCGGGAAGTTTTACGCCGCTGTCATCATCCCCAAAGCCTTCAGTAAGGATATGACCAGCATCTTAAGCGGCTCCATTGAAAAGCCAGTGTTGGAATACTACCTCAATGAGAAAACAAATGCCATAGCCAATAAAATGACGGATGTGGGGGTCGATACGGTACAGACCAAGGTTAACCAGGCTTTTGTGGAAACCGTCACCCTGGTGGCCGGTCAGCTGATGAATGTTTCGGCCAACGCTATCAACCAGTCGGATCCCATTGATACCCTGGTTAAAAATTTGGAGGAAGTCAGCACCTCCATTTCGGATTTCAAGGTCACCATCGCCGCCATTAAAAATGCCAGTGCATCGGCCCGGAGCATGCTAGGGGCAGCCCAAAATTTACTTCCCAGCGCCCAGCAGCTTCTTGCTGATGGACAGGTTCTTAGCAGCGATAGCCGAAGCCTGATCGATAGTGGCCGGACACTGTCAGCCCGGATGAATGCCTCTATGGTGTCGATTTTGGAAATGCTTCATCAAAGCAGTACTGCCACCACCAAGGCCCTGCGAAATTTGGCCTCCCAGACAGGGGCGGATAGCCAGACCGTGGCCACACAGCTGGAGGCACTGGCGGACAACAGCGGTAATATCATTGAAATTTGCAATAAAACCATTGGGGTCTTAACTAGCCTGGAAAACGTCATGCCCAGTCAGAAGGATACCATCGAGAGTGCCATTGCCACCCTCCGGGAAATCATTACGGACCAACAAAAGCTGGCCACGAATCTGAACACCGCAGCGGGACAGATCCGTCAAAGCGGACAGATCTCCCAGGAGACCCTCAATGAGCTGGCAGATGAAAACGCAGCAGTGGATACGAAGCTTTCGGAGCTGACCACCACCTATCAAACCCAAATTGCCCCAGCTCTGGACACTGCAGCCGGCGATGTGTACAATAGTCTGGGGGATTTATCCAGCTTTTTAAGCACCGCATCGGGAAGCATCTCCGGGATCAATGATGCCCTGGGAAGCATGGGCAGTGCCCTGGATTCCGGTAATTTGGCCATGGATAATGTCATCGTCATCCTGGACCGCACCCAGGGTAAGATTACCGATATTGTCAACAACTTAAAAAGTGTAAAAAGCGATTCCCGCTGGGGCCAGCTCATGAATATCATGCGCATTGATCCGGAAACCGGGGCCAGCTTCATCGCTTCACCGGTGAATTTGAAAACCACCAGCTTTTACCCAGTGGCTAATTATGGCGCCGCGATGACGCCCTTTTACACCACCTTGTGCCTTTGGGTTGGGGGGCTGGTGTTGGTGGCGCTCATTAAGACAGATGTGAAGCATCCCGAGGACTTTGAGAACCTTCAGCCCTGGCAGATTTTCTTTGGACGCTATCTGATTTTTCTGGTGGCGGCCCTACTCCAGGGGCTGGTGGCCTGCCTGGGGGATATCTTTATCCTTCGGGTGGAGATGGTTAGTCCGGCTCTGTTTATTGTCATTGGCCTTTGGACCTCGGTGGTGTACAGCTTCTTCATTTATACCCTGACGGCGGCCTTTGATGAAGTGGGGAAGGCCATTGCGGTGCTGATTATGGTCATCCAGGTAGCGGGGTCCGGAGGGACCTTCCCTATCCAGGTGCTGCCGGGATTTTTCCAGGCCCTCAATCCTTACATGGCCTTTACCTACAGCATCGGGGCCATGCGGGAGGCTGTGGCGGGCTTGTACGACCACTACTTCCTCCACGATATGCTGGCACTTTTAGGTTATGTGGGGGTATCGCTCCTTATTGGGCTGGTGCTCCACAAGCCACTTCTGAGGCTGAATGCCTTCTTTAAACGTAAATTAGAAGATACTGGATTATTTGGATAAAAAGTGAGGAGAACATTAATGAAACATACCTATCAAACCACGGGAACGTGTTCGAAGACTATCACCTTTGAAATGGAGGACGACATCGTCCACAATATTGAATTTACCGGGGGATGCAGCGGGAACCTCCAGGTCATTGCCAGCTTGGTGGATGGCTGCAGTGCCGAGGAAATCATTGGGAAATGCCAGGGCATCACCTGTGGCTCCCGGGCAACCAGCTGTGGGGATCAACTGGCCAGGGCTCTGCGAAAGGCCCAGGAAGCAGAGGTTGGTGGGCGGTAGGGACAGCTCTCAGTCAGAGCCGGGCATATGCCCCTGCGATCCCCCAGCCTACCGTGGGCTGGGCCCATCTGTCCCATAAATAGCGTTAATGGCATCGCTGTAGGAACCATCAGCATTGTAGACGATAAGGGGAGGCTCAACTTTAAGGTTGGGTTTCCCTTTTTTCATAGCTTCCACCAGGATCAGATTGGCCGGCCGGTGGGCGTAGGGATGGATGGTCATAAGGCGTTTGGCCTCGAGTCCATCGGCCCGGAGGGCACAGAGCACATCTCCCAGTCGGTCTGCCCGCTGGACCAGGAAGAGCTTTCCCCGATCCTTGAGCATTACCCGGGAAAAAGAGGTGACATCGCTCATGGTACAGCACAGCTCGTGGCGGGAGATGGCCATGGTCTCACTGGGGTTCTTCATCCCCCGATCCATGCGCATATAGGGTGGATTACAAACCACCACGTCGGTATTTGAAGAGTGGAAGGCCGGACCAGGATTTCGAAGGTCCCCATGGTGGATATGGATGATATCCGAGAGGCCATTGAGTTCCACATTTCGTCGGGCTAAATCCACCATGTTTTCCTGGATTTCCAGGGCATCGATCTGCTGTGTTCCCGTTCGTCCGTAGAGGAGTAGGGGGAGAATACCTGTTCCGGTTCCCAGATCGATGGTTTTGGTTTTACGGGTAATGGCACCAGAGGCAAACCAGGCCAGAAGGACCGCATCCATTCCAAAGCAAAAAAAATCAGGATTTTGTATGATTTTGAGCCCCTTGAGATCTAAATCCTCAAGCCGTTCTCCAATTTTGATAAGATGTTCCATGGTTTTCCTTTCAAATGCGTGTTATCAAAGATTTATCCACAATCTGTGGATAAGTAAAAATGGCTTATTCAGGGGATGGATGTGGGATCAAAAAGACGCAACCCCCATGGGAGGGGTCTTTAAGGGATTGTGCATAATATCCACTGAGTTATCCACATTTCAACAAAAAATGTGGATAAATTTAAAGATTGTTGAAAAAAAGCCACGTTGGAGTATTTAATATACCATAAGTTATCCACAATATGAGTACATTTTGGTTTTTTTCTTTTCTATTAAAGTTTTCTTTGCTATAATACAAATAATTATGCAACGATTACGGGGATTATCATGTTCAAAGAAAGATGGGTGAGACCATGGACAACGAAAACAATCTGAACAACCATCATGAGGTCGAAGAAATCCTCCAAAAAAAAGAGGACCTGATGGCGTTGCTCAAAAACAACGAAACAAAGTTAGAACAGCGGGTTGGTGCTTTGGAAGAACGCCTGGAGAAATCCCGGCGTAAAAGCCATTTGCCGCCCAAGCACCGTATGGTGGATAAAAACCAGATGGAGCGTATTGACGCTCTGTTTGAGCAGGCTGTGGGCCGGAGCAAGGGGGTTGTGGTACCATCGTCGGCGGAGATTGAGGCAGATACCGAAACCCTGGATTTAAGTGTTTTGGAAGCGGCCAAGGAACGCCTGGGCATTACAACGCAGTCCGAGGTGTCCGGGGAGGAATCCGCTGTTGTCTCCACAGAATCAGAGGAGCAACCGGAAATTCAGATTGAGGAAGCAGAATCTGCTGAAGCAGAAATGCCTTCCTTTATCGAGGAAGCCCCCATAACGCCTTCAGCATCTCCTGCAGAAGACTTTGCCATCACGGATCTGGAGCATCCATCGGAAATACAGGAACAAACCGTATTCGACGCGGTGGAAACCGAAGTTGAACCGGTAATAGAAAGAGAACCAGTCCCTGAGGAAAAATCACTCCCAGAGCTGGAACCCGAGGCCCCCCAGACGCTTTTCTGGGAGGAAGAAACCCTGATAGACTCCCCTGGGGAAGAGCTGTTACCGGCAGCCCCTCTTTTTGAAGAAGAGACATTCCCGGATCTGGAGGAAGAAGTATTGGAAGAACAGGCCGAACCAGAGCCTGATTTCCTCTGGGAAGAAGAAGCGGTTATTGAGGAAGAAGCTGCCATTGAAGAAGGGGATGGGGGGAGTGTGCCCTCTGGGGAAATCGATTGGGGCATTGAAACCCTGACCGAGGGGCCAGAATCGGCGCCTCTGGAAATAGCCCCTGCAGCAGTGGACATGCCAGCGGAAGCCGTCCTTCCAGTTCAGGAAACGGTCCCTGCTGAAATCCCTGTTTCCATGGACCCTGCCGCAGCCATGGATGAGTTCTTCCGGATTTCCCAGGAAGAGGAGGATATTCCCTCTATTTTGGATAAAAAGATGCCTCCGGTAACCCTTGCCGAAGAAAGTATTGAGACGGCGGCACCGGAGGAAGACGACCCTATTTTGTGGGAGGAAGAAGACCTCTTAGTCACCGAAGACCTGGCGGACTCCGTCGAGGAGCCAGTGGTCGGGGCACAGATGGAAAGTCTGGGGGTTGTCGAAACTGAGGAAGCCGTTGGGCTTCCCACGACCGAGACTTCTTTAGTTGAAGAAAAGCCAGAACCCCTGGAGGATGAAGTGCTTTTTGAAGAGGAACCCATCTTTGAAGAAGAGGCCCTCTTTGAAGAGGATGTCAATTTTGAGGAAGAAGTTCTTTTTGAGGAGGATCAATTTGAAGACGATGTGCTATTCGAAGAAGAGCCCCTCTTTGATGCGGTGGATGCCCCAACTGAAGCGATAGAGTCTGTGGATTCTCTCTTTGAAGAGGAAGTGATGGCAGACACAGAGGAAGATCTTTTTGAAACCGAGGATATATCGGCGGCGTCCGAGAAATCCGAGGATAGCCTTTTTGAAAGTGAAGAGATCCTGGAAGAAGAAAAAAACGAGGGTACCGGCTTGGGGGAGTCCCAACCCATCAATGGACAGAATGGCGCCATTGGAACCATGATGGGGGTAATGCCTGAGGCGGAGGAAGAAGGGGAGATACCCCGGGGGCGGATAATCCTGGCAGGTGCCATTGCCGGAATTGCAATCCTTGGGTTTATTATCTTTTGTTTCTTTTGTTATTCATTGTTTAATCGGGTGGACTACCTGACCATCGGGATTGTCGCCATCTTTATGATTCTGACCTTTGATATGTCCACCATTGCCACCATGGCCACGACCGTGGTGATTATGGCAGCCTATTTTCTAATGGAAATCTATTGGGCCGGGACCCAGGGTCTGGCCTTTAGCACCAGTAATATTTTTATGGTCATTTTTATTCCGGTGCTGTTGGTATCCTGCTCCTTCTTTGTGCAGATGCTGATGGCGGCCTATTTCCCCCAAAATCGTCGGGGATAGCAAAGGGGCATTTCTGAGAAAGATAAAGCTCCAATAAAAAAACTCCCTGGGGAGTTTTTTTATTGGCACTAATTGTTATGTGTAAGCGGGATATCTCCTACACCATCTAAAATAAATTGAGGCCGGTAGGGATAAAGATTGATATTATCCATATTAGTCACCCCGGAAAGGACTAAGATTGTATGCATCCCGGATTCGATACCAGAAATAATGTCCGTGTCCATGCGGTCTCCGATGATGGCCGCTTTTTCAGAGTGGGTGCCCAGAAGGCGAATGCCCGTTCGCACCATCAGAGGGTTGGGTTTGCCGACGAAATAAGCCTCTACTCCAGTGGCAATCTCGATGGGGGCGGTAAAGGCTTTACAGGCCGGCGCGATGCCATCCTCAATGGGACCGGTGAGATCGGGATTCGTCCCGATGAGCTTGGCCCCCTTCATCACCAGGTTTACCGCCTTTAAAATGGTTTCGTAATTGTAATTATGGCCTTCACCCACCACGACGTAATCCGGGTTAATATCATTCATGGTAATGCCCACATCGTATAGAGCATTAATGAGGCCAGGTTGGCCAATGACATAAGCAGAACATCCCGGGGCCTGGCTGGCTAAAAATTTGGCAGTGGCCAGGGCGCTGGTATAAAAATGGCTCTCATCGATATCCAGCCCTAAACGCGCCAATTTTTCCTTTAATTCAACGGGGGAACGGTCACTGGAATTGGTCAGGAAGAGGAAATTCTTATCTTCCCGATACAGCCAATCCACAAATTCGGGTACCCCTGGCAGCAGCCGGTTGCCATGGTAGATGACACCGTCCATATCACAGATGAAGCCCTCAATTTCATGCAGGGTCTCTTTTAGGTTTTCATTCATACTTGATTTTACCTCCATTAAGGAATATAAGTCCATTATACTCACAACCCTTTGAAAGAACAAGGGAAAACCCATCAAGTTTCTGTTAAAAAACACACGTCCAATGCGGTAACCTCGATCAACATTATCAATTTTTTCTTGAAATTGAATAAAAATGCAAGATATAATAGGATAAAACGAATGCTGGCATAAAAAACAGGAAAGATGAGGTAATGCCAATGTACCGCATCGCACTATGTGATGATAAACCCGCAGAATTGAATAAGGTGGGGGCACTGCTTGATGAATATAAAAAAAACCATCGTGACTGTGAGTTTACCATCCATTGCTTTACATCAGTGGCAGATTTAAAGGAAAATTTTGGTAAAGAGGAGCCTTTTGATGTGCTGCTTATGGACATTTATATGCCAAGGGAAAATGGTATTCAAGGGGCAAAGGCCCTTCGGGCTCAAGGCTTTTCAGGGAGCATTGTTTTTCTGACCACCTCCTTGGAGCATAGTCTACAGGCCTTTGATGTGGATGCGGAGCAGTACTTGGTAAAGCCCATTGACCAAAAGCGATTTTTTAAGGTTTTAGAAAAGGTCTTTGCCAGGCTGGATGATGAACCCCAGGGGACCCTGGTCCTTCAAACCAATGCGGGCATGCAGCGCATCGCCATCCGGGACATTCTTTATTGTGAGGTCCAGCGCCACTATGTACACATCAACCGATTCGAAGGGGACACCCTGAGTATCCGTAGGACCTTAACCGCCTTCCAGGAGGAGCTTAAGCCATTTCCGGACTTTGTGCGGGTGGGCCGCGCCTATTTAATTAACTTAGGCCATATTACCCGCCTTACCGCCAAGGCGGCGGTGCTGACGGGGGGCAAAACCATTTGGCTGCCTCGAGGGGCCTATGCCGGGCTTAAAAAACAATATTTTCAATTTTTTAGAGAAGGGTAGGTGGCGTGCTGTGTTGGATAATACCGTTTTGCTCTCCCTGCTTCGAAATGCCATTGAGCTTGTCGGCTTTTCGGTTTTGTTTCTAATGCTTGATCAGCCCAGGTTCTCCTGGAAAAAAACCATCCTGGGCTATAGCCTGTACACCCTTGTTTATTTGGTGGTGAGCACGGCTTGGGTCATTATTGATATATACAGCTTTGGCAAGTTCATTACCCTGTCCATCTTTGTCGGCGCACTCATCATTTTCCCCTTATTCAGCGCCAATAATCCCTTCCAGGTGTTTTATAACCTCTCCCTTCAAATCTTCATTCTCATTATGCAAATCGTGGTTTCCATTGGGGCAGCCCTGGCTTTTTTCGGGGGCAATCCCTGGGCTGATGTGGTCCTTCGGATAATCTACCTGGGGATTGTGGTTTTTTGTTATTTCCGCTGGTTGCGCAAGCCCTTCCAGGAGATTTCCGATATTGGGGTTAAGAACTGGCTGCCCATGAGCATTATCTCTGTTTTGGGGAATCTCTTTGTGATTTATTATTGGACAAGGCCGGACTTTTTAATGTATCGAGGCTTCCACGAGCAAATGATTTTCATCTGTATCTGGAGCCTTCTTTTTGTGACGCATCTCATTATGATTCAATCCCTAACCCGGATGAAACATGAAATAATGGCTAAGGGGGAGCGTGAAATGGCCGCCATCACCACCCGCCTTCTCACACGTCAGCTGGAGCTTTTGGATGAATCGGTCCAGGAGGCCCGTCGCATCCGCCACGATGTCCGCCACCATGATATGGTGATTGCGGAATATGTGGAAAAGGGAGAGTTTGATGCCCTTCTGCGTTATCTTGGCCAGTATGAAAAAGAGGCACAGCGCCATGCTGCTGTCATCCTATGTGATAACCTGGCGGCGAATAATATCCTGAGTGCCTATATAAGGAAGGCGAAGCAACAGGATATCGAGGTGCGTCTGGATGTTGCCCTGGACCAAGAAATAGCCGTCAGCGACCAGGATCTGGTGGTCATGCTTGCTAATATTATGGAAAATGCCATTCGCGGCTGCATTCACTCCGGTAAGGAAAACCCCTTTATTGCGCTGCACATCGGTAGAAAAGCCTCCAAACTGGTTATTTACGCCTGCAATACCGCAGGGGAGGATGTTCTGTTTGAAAACGGCCTGCCACGCGCCAAGGATGGCGAAGGCATCGGGGTGTCCAGTATCCTCCACAGCGCCGCAGGGTATGGGGGGGAGCATCACTTTGAACTTAAGGATGGTGTGTTTTCCTGCCAGCTGCTTTTAAACCTGGAAGCCTAAAGGGACACCATGGGGGTGCAAGGGATTTTTTAGGGTGAACAATACGAATGGTGCCAAAAAAATGCGTTATATGCCAAGCTGCCCCCTGGGCAGTTTTTTTGTTGTACTATGATGACGGGGCCCTTTAAACATCTGCCCCATAAAAACCAAACGCACCTAGGAGGATTTAATCATGTCATTACCAAAATTTATAGGCTTATCCCATGTTTGCATTATTGTTGATAATCTGGATGAAGCCGTGGCGTATTATCAGCGCATCCTTGGGGCTGTGCCGGACCAATGCATTCCCCATTGGCGTAATAAAGGCTTTTTCGAGGCGGCGGGATTCGTCCGGGAAGCCGAGGATTGTGATATTTCCATTGCCTTCCTTTCTGTACCCGGCACGGTATTCACCATTGAGCTCATGGAGTACCATGCACCCAAGGGCCGGAAGGAACCTGTGGTGTTTGCGGCCAATGATGTCAGCGGGGCAAGGCACGTTGCCCTGAAGGTCAGCAATATTGAAGAAGCCTTCGAACACATTAAGGCACAGCCCGACGCGCAGTTCATTAATCCCACCGAGGACTATGGCGTCTATCAAATCAGCAAAACCTTTCCAGATGATTTTTACTATTACGATGCAGAAAGGGAAGCTGATAAAGAGGCAAAGCAGGCAGCTGCCGATGTTTTAGGCACCATAAAATATTTCTATTTCATCGATAAATACGGCCTGCAATGGGAATTTGAACAGGGACACACTGACATCGGGGATTGATTTTCCCGGAATCATAAGGGCGAAGGAAATGCTGCGTTCAAATGACCGAATCCTGTCCGGGGACCAGTAGAAAAGGCATTGGCCGGTTCCTGGGGTTTCCATTCAAGACTCCAGGGAAGCCCGAAGGGCAATCAAGAAAGCGAGGTATTCTATGGAAAAACAAAGACGTACCACATCAATCGAATTACTGAGGTTTGTCGCTGCAATTGGCGTCATGATGGTCCACTTTGGTGGAATTTATTTAAGCAAAGGTAACTACGAACCGGTCACCTTTTTGTTCCAAACATTTGCAGACGTGCCTTTAGAAGCGAAAAGGTCCTATGCGCCATTTGCGTTTGTATTTGTAGAATTCTTCTTTATGCTTGGCGGATTTTTTATGGTTAAGTATTTAGATGGGAGAAAAGACCCTCTCAATCCAGGCGGATTTATATTGAAAAAAGTCAAATCATTTTACCCAATATTTATCGTTGCGTTTTCAGCGCAGATGATATTTTATGTAGTATTAAACGACTTTAAAGGTGTGTCGGGTTTTTTTGATGCATTGTTTCACTTTAAATGGGAAGCGTTACTCCTCCACTGCACCGGATTCCTAAAGGATCCGGCATTTAACTTAGACTATTTGCTGGGACAGGACTGGTATTTATCAGCTCTCATTCTTGGATTAATCGTCATTTATCCAATAGCACTTTACTATCGCAACTTTTTTGAGAAGATTTTCGTACCCTGGAGTACGATTATTCTCTATGCATTATTGATTCAGCAATACGGAACACTGGATGTAGGCAGTGAGTATCTGGGCATCGTATCAACAGCAATTATCCGCGGCGTTGCAGGAATTTCGGCAGGCTGCCTCGCATACGTTGTGTACAGAAGCATGAAGGAGAAAGCATTAACACCAACGCAGCTGAAGGTTTTAGCCGGTGTTGAAGTGATCCTATGGTTAGCGATTCCAGTACTCTTCACGTCCAATATTATAGCAACGGATGCAGATGCATTATTCTATGTGCCGATATTCATGGTAATCATCGTGCTGGCTTTTTTAGACAAAACACCATTGAGCGGGTTTTTCAATAGCCATTGCACGGGACTATTAGGGTACCTCGGCTCACTTTCCCTTTACCTCTATCTGTTCCACTGGACCGTTATGACAGCGATGAATTATTTTATGCCACAGCTTAGCCCATTGCTTGCAACTGGCATATATATGGGAACGACCATTGGGCTTTCTGCGATTATGTTTGAGGTTAATAAAAGGAGAAAAACCGCCCTGCCGATCATTATCATTGTTGTGGTGTTTCTTAGCACTGCACTGGTTACTGCCATGATGGCGTAACAAAAATATCGTTACGCCTTTATAGAGAAAAGGAGACTTAAAATGAAAAAGATAATTCAGGTTTTAATGATGATTTTTGTTTTAACGATGGTGTTTGTCGGCTGTTCGAATGGAACAGCAGATAAAGATTCAGAAGGGTTAGAACATATTGTTGGCCTCGATAAATATGAAGAGGTTACGGATTATAGCGATTCGAATAACTGGGTCAATTTACCGAAAGAAGAGAAGTATGCTGTGGATGTGATATTTTTCTATCCGACAACATACTCAAAAGAAAAGACTGGGGAGGATATCGCAGATATTGATGATATCGATATGCGTGAAGGTGCAGAAAGATGTTACAAATTGCAGGCCAGTGTTTTTAGTGAAACAGCAAATATTTATGCTCCAATTTACAGACAGACTGACGCTGTTACAATCAATGAATTACCTCTCGGTACGCAGAATAACTTATTAAATACAGTGGCTAAAGCCGATCCAACCACAGCACTGGATTATTATTTTAAAAACTATAATAAGGGTAAACCATTTTATATAGCAGGTCATTCCCAGGGGTCTGCAGTGACACTTCAGATTCTTGAAGACTACATGAAGGATCATCCAGACTACTATGAAAGAATGATTGCCGCATACCCAATCGGTTATTCAGTGACAAGGGACTATATGGAAGCAAACAAGCATCTTAAGTTTGCAGAAGGAGCCAGGGACACAGGCGTTATTGTTTCATATAACACTGAAGGCTCTGAAAATATTGGGAAACGTAATCTGGTTATTAATGAAAATACATTGGCAATTAATCCACTTAATTGGAAGACCGATGATACCTATGCTTCAATTGAGGAAAACAAAGGCTCATTGCAGCTAGATGGTACAATCGGTAAGGCATTAGCCGATGCCAAGATTGATGTCGAAAGAGGTTCTGTAATATGCTCGACTGCAGATGTAAAAACTTATGCATCTCAGGCGGTAGACCTATTTGGTCCAGCCAGCTTCCACTCACAAGACTACAGCTTCTACTATGTCAATCTAGTGGAAAACATAGCAGATAGAGCCAAAGCCTTTCAGGAGAAATAAATCATCGCATCCTATTTCAGGGGAGGTGTGCGATAAACTGTCATTAAAGGATTCACAGTGCCATTGATTATATAACTTACAGTTGCTTTTGTCCAAAGTATTGACATAGGTCCAGAGCCCTGAAATAGAACGTTGTGGATTAATTAGGAAAACTCAAAATGCAGAGTATTGACAGAGAGCACAGCGAGTGATATCCTTATCATTAAAGAAAAAGATGGTTTGTTCGATGCTTTCTTATTCGTTAATGAAGGAGAAGACAGATGCAAATAGAATTGACGCTGAAGGGTAAAAATACCCCGGGACTGTCTGTGCCCATTCACTACAATACCATGATTCAGGGCTTTATTTATCATAATATCCAAAGCCAATTGGCTGAATTTCTTCATAATCAGGGATTTACTTACGAAAAACGCGTTTTTAAACTTTTCACATTTTCAAAATTACAAGGAAAATATATTTTAGATCAACAAAGGGGACGGATTCTATTTAATGAACCGCCCCATCTTTTAATTACAACGGTTTTTGAGGCACTCTCCAGTGGCCTGATCAATGGTTTCTTGTTGGGCGAAAGATTCCAATTGGGGAATCAACCAGTGGAGGTTCTGGATGTAAAGGTCTGTGAAACACCGTTACCCAAGGGCCCTTGTGTAGTGGTTACAAAGTCCCCCATTGCCGTTTACAGCACTGAGGACAAACCAGATGGGCGTTCTTTTACGCACTTTTTTAAACCTGGAGATTCCAATTATAATCATCTCATCACCAATAATTTAATAAAGAAACATCAGGCCTTTTATGGGGTGCCCATGGAGGGGGAGGTTAAGGTGAAGCCCCTTAATCGGATGGTGATGCGTAAGGTGTTCTATAAAAATACACCGACGCAAGCCTATGAAGGGCGCCTGCTTTTGTCCGGAACCCCTGAGCTTCTTCGCATGGGGCTTGCCGCGGGATTGGGGAGCAGAAATAGTCAGGGCCTGGGGTGCATCCAAATGGAAAAGGAGTGTGATACCAAATGATTGAGAGCATGGCGGAACTCGGTGCGACCATCTTGAAAAGTAAAGATCTTCGTAGTGCGATGATTAAAATCATAGATACGAAAACTGCAAAGGGGGAACCCACTCATCTGGTAAAAATCAACTTCGATTTAGAAAACACTCAATTGACGGTGGATGTGGATGAGGAAATAGGTGTCAGTTCGTCAGAAAAATACTCATCCTATAGTCGGGCTGGAGGACCCAATGCAGCTCAATGGTATGCCACCTCTAGTAATAGTAGTTATCTATTAGGAGAGGTGGTGGACGAACTATCAAAGAAATTGCCCCAATGTGAACTTAAGGATAACCTAGAGTATATCTGCAAAACATTCTTTTTTGATTTTGGAGAGGGAGTATCTGTAAAAAAACGTCATTTACTGAAATTGAGCTTATGGGAGGCAATGAAAGATTCTGATATTTCAAATAAAATAAAAGCGAATGCGGCTTTTAAAAAGACGGTAAATGATCAGTTGGGGTGTACAGAAAAGCAGCAGGCGATTTATACGCTCTGTATCAATGGCAAGCCCATTGCGTTGGAGCAGGCATATGATGAACTAATTGAAAATTATTTTTCAAGAGACGAAAAAAAAGTGGCTCAAAAGAAAGAAATGGAACTTCAGTGCTCCCTCTGCGGCAATGAACATGCGATAGAATATGTGGTTGATAATATCGACTTTGATTTTAAATATTTCATAACCGGTCAAATTATTTTTGCTTCTAATATGGATAAAAAGAACTACAATCACAATATGGTTTTATGCCAAACCTGTTACGATCAAATTCGAGTTGCTGAAAATTTTTTGGAAGGTCATCGCTCTTTGAGGATTGCCGATTTTTCAGTATATCTGGTGCCCCATGTTATTTTTGGGAATCTGGAAGAAACGAACGTAGATGAGTGGTATGGTAAAATCAAGAAATCGGTGAATGCAGCCAAGGCCATCGAGAATTACGATGCCTACCGGGCAGAGTTAGATGATTTGGCTGATGAGAGTAATGTACATTATTTGATTAACATAATATTTTATCATTCGAGTCAGCAAAAGTGGAAAGTTCAGAAATTTATTAAAGACGTTTCCCCAGATTTTATGCGGCGAATGAATCGGGCAAAAAAGCAGGTGGATGAATGGTACAAAAATTATTATAAAAAGGATACCATCTCGAATTTTGGCTTAAACAGCATTTATTATCACGCACCCGTTAAGCGAGAAGATGGTAACCCGGTGAACTATCAGCATGTTCTGGATTTGTATGGTATTTTTTTAAGTGGCGGGCAGGTTTCCAGACAGCGCATGATTAAGGATTTATGTGGTTGTCTGCGGATTAAATGGTATGGCCAGGTGGGCTACAATGTATCCGAAACGGAGGGTGGCGGAGAGTACATCGCCTTTCGGATTATAGAAATGGTCGCTTATCTCCTCTTTATTGAATCGTATGGAATGCTCGAAAGGAGTCAAGAAATGATGATGTTGGACGAATTGGCCATCCCGGAAGGAATGAAGGATTATCTTCAATCCATGGGCTACACCGAGGAAATGGTTTGCCTGTTTCTTTTAGGGGTCCTTGTTGGGAAAATCGGAAGGGCCCAAAATAAAGCCTCCGATGGATCAGGAACCTATAAGCCCATTCTTAATAAACTCAACTTCCATGGAATGGATGGGGCAAAGGTGCGGCGCCTGTCTTCGGAGGTCTTTGAAAAACTGCGCCAGGTGAAAATCCTGGTTTACAATGAGAAACTCTTTGCCGCCCATAAAGAACTGTTGGATGCCGGGATGGGTGCGGGATGGACCTTAAATAAGGACGATAATCTATTCTATCTCTTATCAGGTTATGGTTATGAAAGTTTACAATGGAGTGGAAAAAAGACTGGGGAAAATACCCAGGAAATCACGGAGGAAACGAAATGAACAATAGTCAGATTTTATACCTATACGATGCGAAAATGTGTAATCCCAATGGGGATCCAGATGAAGAAAATCGTCCCAGAATGGACTATGAGCGGGAAATCAATCTGGTGTCCGACCTCCGTTTAAAACGCTATATCCGGGATTATCTCCTCCTCCAGGGAAAGGAACTCTATGTTCAAAAGGTGGATGGCGAACCGGTGACCTCAGCTAATCGGGTGAAGGAATTTGTGGCCAAGGATGGAAAACTTGACTTTGGTACTATCCTGGAAGCCTATGAAGATATCCGCCTCTTTGGCGCCACAGTCACCGCCAAAAAAGATAACCGATCCTTCACTGGTCCGGTTCAGTTCAACTGGGGGTATTCCCTAAATCGGGTTGAGGTTTTGGAAAGCAGCATCACCTCCCATTTTGCCTCTTCAGAAAGCAATAAACAAGGAGCCATCGGTAAGGATTACCGGGTTAAATATGCCTTGATTGCTTTTTCGGGAACCCTGAGCGGACATCGGAGTAGCTACACGAAAACCCAGGAGTCGGATATTCGGGATTTGGATGATGCCATGGTCAACGCCATTCCGCTGCTGAGTACCCGGAGTAAAATCGGCCAATATCCCCGTCTCTACCTGCGTTTTGAATTGGTGGATGAACAAAGTGTCCTGAGGGATCTTCGGAGCTATATTAAGCTGAGTGATGATTCCCCAACCCTCCGGGATATTACAGAATGTGAGCTGGATGTGAGCGCCTTATCCCGCTACCTGGAAGAACAACGCTCTAAAATTAAGCATGTTTATTATTACAATGATGAAACCCTGAAAATGGTTCGCGAGGGTGAGGCCATTACAATGGATGCCCTTTTGGCGGGATTAGAAACAGAAAGATTATCTTAGGTGTGACCATGAAAGGAGTGGTATTTGACATATCGGGCGAATTTGCCCATTTCAGAAAGTTTTACACCAACTCGTCATCCCTCTCCCACTCCGTTCCACCACGGACGACCATCATGGGACTCATAGCGGGGATGCTGGGGAAAGAGCGGGATACCTACTACCAGGAGCTCTCATCAAAAAACTTAATGATCGCTGTGAAAAAAAACGGGGGGACCCGTGCCTTGACCCAGACCCTTAATTATCTTTTGGCCACATCGGTGGGTGATTTGCGTAACCCTAAGGTACACACCCAAATCCCCCTTGAAATTTTAAGGGGACAGGATGGTCGGATTTCCTATCGGATCACTGCGGTGGCAGAGGATGGTGTGGTGGAGGAGCTGGCAAAGCGAATTGAAGAGAATCGTTTTGTCTTTCCGCCAACACTGGGTACTGCTTTCTTCCAGGCGGACGTGGATTTTGTGGCAGCGACAGAGGCGGTGGAAAGGGAGGCCCATGGCTCCGTTACCATTGACAGCGTGATCCCCGTTGAGTTCATTGAATCCTTGGCGCTGAAGGATAACCGGGTCATACGGGAAAAGATGGCCAGGGATTTCACCGAAGAACGGGGTGTTTTAATGGCGATACCTTATCTGGTGGAGGAAAGGGGCCGGCCTTTGGAGGTGACCTTTAAAGAGGGAAAGACCTACTGGGACGTGGCGGATCAACACATCGTGTTTATGTGAGGTGGGTATGGCCTTCTATTCCCACCCCGAGCGTCAATTAAAGACCCATCTCATGGAAGTAGCCCGTTACGCAGTAGAACACCGTGGCCCCGTGGATCATGACTTGGCTGCATTGACAGGACTGTGTCACGATTTTGGAAAATACACGACCTTTTTTCAAAGGCGTTTATTAGATAATGGCAGCTATGGTGATCCCCGGGGGAATCATAGCTACCTTTCCGCACTCTTTGGAGCCCATATGGTTAAAGAACGGGGAGGCGGCAGCGGGGAGGCATACCTTGTTTTTAGTGCCATCTTCTCCCATCACAGCAGGATTAAATCCATTGGGCCTCCCTATCTTCCCAAACGAAAACACTCTTTTTTAGAAGGGGATGAAGATTTAGAGTACGACTCTCTGAAACAGCTCGAAATCCTGGGGGATCAGATCCGGGATCTTCAAAAGCATTCCGAAGAGATTATAGAAGAATGGCAGGTGCTGGCAGAAGCCCTGGGATTAAAAAATCCCAAAGAAGGCATCCGCTCATTTTTAGAGGATGTGAATATCACTAAGGGACTTGTGCTGGAAATAAAAAAAACAGCGAACGATCTTAAAAAAGGGAAACTACCCGAACTTTTTTGGCAGCATCAGCTCTTGTATTCGCTTTTAATTACCGGGGATAAGCTCAGTGCCGCCGGGATTGCGCCATTGTGCCCCGGATATTTTGAATACAGTCTCCTGGACCAGGCCAGAAAAGCATACCTTGACGAAAAAGCGGGGAGTCCGTTATCCAGGGATGGGATGGGTACCCTACGCCAGGATATCTTTAGCGCGGTGCAAGGGGCACTGGAAACAACCGTTGAAGGGCCTGGTATTTATACCATCACGGCACCCACTGGATCAGGAAAAACACTCACTGGTTTTTATGCAGCACAGCGCCTGAAAGCCAGATTCCCACAGCTTGAAAAACTCGTTTATGTTTTACCCTATACCTCCATCATCGACCAAAACTACGAGGTTATTCGTGATTTGTATACCCGTTCCGGAATGGAAGGTGTGGGGATAGATCGCTATTTGATGAAACACCATCACCTTGCCCTTCGGGAAAAGAAGGATGAAGCCGGCGAGATTTATTCAGACCAGGCCTTTCAGATGCTCTTGGAAAATTGGACAGGAGGAACGGTGGTGACAACCTTCGTCCAATTTCTCCAAAGCATTATCGGTGGCCAAAATAAAATGCTGCGAAAGGTCCAAGGTTATCCCCAGGCGGTTGTGATTTTAGATGAAATCCAGGCTGTGGATGTCCATTATTATAGCTTGTTAAACCATGTTTTAGAAAAAATGTGTGAACACTATGGCATGATTATTCTAATGATGACGGCAACCCGACCCCTGTTTTTCCCCAATGCAACCGAACTTTTATGGGATTATCGAAAATATTTCAAGATGCAGAATCGTACTCAGATTCACTCGAGGCTCAATCCCCAGACCATTGATGATTTTTGTGAGGATTTCTGCTTAAAATGGCAGGGGGAATCCACCATGATTGTGGTCAATACCATTCAAAGCTCCCTTTCCATTTATGCACAACTCAAGGATAAGTTGGCAGGGGGATCGGTACGTTATCTATCCACAAATATTATCCCCAAGGCACGCAGAGAACGGATTGAGATGCTTCGTAAGCAGCTGAAAATTGAGAAACTCATACTGGTAACCACCCAGGTCATCGAGGCAGGCGTTGATATTAGCTTTGATCGGGTAATCAGGGACCTGGCGCCCCTAGATAGTATCATCCAGTGCGCGGGTCGGTGTAACCGTAATGGCGGGGAGGACATGGGTCTGGTGGAAGTGGTCAAGCTGGTTAATGATAATAAACGGGCCTTTGCACAGATGGTTTACGGTTCCACTTCCGTTAATATTACGGAAAAGCTATTGCAAAAAATCGGTGATATACAAGAATGTGACTATTTAGAACTTATTGATCAGTATTACAATCGTCTGAAAGACAATATTGGGGGTGAAAAATCCGAGCGCTATTTAAAGGCGTTGGCGACAATGGATTTTGATCCTGAAAGTGAAGGCGATCTGAATCATTTTTCTTTGATCCAGGAGCTGGACAATCAGATGGAAGTTTACGTCATGGTGGATGAGGCGGCAGAAAACGCTATTGATGTCCTAAAAGGTTGTTATGCAGTGCCGAAAAAGCAACGGGATTTCACAAAGCTGGCTGATTTAAAAAAGGCGATGCAGCAATACACCCTGTCACTGCCCATCAAATTGGCCATGCATCTTGAAGAAATTTGTATTGTTCCTGGATTTTCCATGTTTGTGGTTGGTCGGGATGACTTGAATCAATTCTACGATCCTGAAACCGGATTTATACGAGCCCATGAGGACACACCCACTTTTTTGTGAGGTTAGAGAGGTTGAAATGGAAGGTGAACGGCAAGTTAACGGAACCTTAGTCTGGTATTATATGATTTGCAAGCGGGAAGTCTGGTTAATGGCCCATTGCGTCACGGCAGACCAGGAGGACGACAATATGGCCATCGGTCGTTTTATTCATGAGCACCGGTACCAACGGGATAAGAAAGAAATTAGTATCGGGGATGGAAAAGTAGATTTTATTCGCCAGGGAAAAAACGGAATGGTAGTTTCTGAAGTGAAAAAAAGCAGTCGATTCCTGGACAGCGCCCGGATGCAGCTTCTGTATTATCTTCAGGAGCTGAAAAATGCCGGCGTTGCAGCGGCTGGAGAAATTCGAATCCCAGAAGAGAAAAAGGTCATCTCCATCGTGTTGGACGAAGGGGGAGAAATGGAAATTGCTGAAGTGGTGGCGGGGATAGAAGCAATTCTTAGTGAAAATTGTCCTCCACCCACCCAAATGTGTAAATATTGTAAAAATTGCGCCTATGGCGAATTATGCTGGAGTTGATGATGAAGAAGAATATTTATATCTTTTCCGATGGTGAGCTGAAACGCAAGGATAATACATTGCGTTTCTTATGCGAGGAACGGCAGCAGTATTTACCAGTGGAGGACATCTCTGATATTTATGCCTTTGGTGAAATTAATGTTACGAAAAAGCTTTTGGAGCTATTATCCCAGAAAGAGATTATCCTTCATTATTTTAATTATCATGGGTATTATATGGGGTCTTTTTATCCCAGAGAGCACTATAATTCGGGGTATCTGCTACTCAAGCAGGCTGAAGCCTACAATGATGAGGGGTATCGTTTGCGCTTGGCAAAGGGGTTTGTCAAGGGATCCCTTAAAAACATCCGGCAAGTTCTTAAATATTACGAAAATCGGGATAAGGACGTGGGAGATCCGCTTCTAAAAATAGAAGCCTGCATTGAGGCCATTGAGGAACAACCGGATATTCAGACATTGATGGCAGTGGAAGGCCATGCCCGGGAAATGTATTATCAGTGTTTTGATAATATTTTAGATCATCCTGATTTTGTATTTGATAAGCGAACGAGAAGACCGCCGCAAAATAATTTGAATACCTTGATTAGTTTTGGAAATTCAGTACTTTATACTATGGTGCTCAGTGAAATTTATCGCACCCATCTGGATCCAAGAATTGCCTATCTCCATACCAGTAACTTCAGGCGTTTTTCCCTCAATTTGGATGTTGCTGAAATTTTTAAACCAATTATTATTGACCGGGCCATTCTGAGCGTTATTGGAAAAAATCAAATAAAAAAGAGCGACTTTAAAGGAGATTATAATGGTATTTTACTCAAAGATGGGGGTAAACAGAATTTCTTGAATGAAATCGAGCGCCGTTTAAGCCAAACCCTTGAAATCAAAGCCCTGAAGCGAAAGGTTTCCTATCGCCGCCTGATCCGGATGGAGCTTTATAAAATTGAGAAGGACCTGATGGGTGAAACCCCTTATGTTCCTTACGTCAGTCGGTGGTAAACATGTTTGTTATTCTATTTTATGATGTAGGAGAAAAGCGCGTTGGAAAGGCCTTGAAGATTTGCAGAAAATATTTATCATGGGTCCAAAATTCCGTTTTTGAAGGTGAAATATCCAAGGCTAACTTAGTAAAACTGCAAAATGAACTGAAGACGTACATTGATGAGGACTACGATTCGATTATTTACTATGAATTTCGAACAAAGCAATATATGAACCGTCAATGCATTGGCCAAGACAAAGGTGGTTTTGTACAGTTTTTATAAATATACAAAACCGACATAAATATTTGTCGTCGATGTGTCATGTCGTAAAATGATGGTATCATCGACGACCTTTTTTAGAAAAATTTGTCTTTTTGACCATTTTTTGTCAATCTTATAAAGAACTTATTTTATTTTTAGTGTCAATCTGATATTATTATACATGTAATTGTTTGTTTATGCGGAAATTTGGGATTTGTAGAATACCTATGAGGAATTGAAACATGTAAGCAAAGTTTACGATGTCTGTTGTTCTGGCGATTTGTAGAATACCTATGAGGAATTGAAACAAATGAAACAACATAATTATACGGTAGATGATGTGATTATTTGTAGAATACCTATGAGGAATTGAAACCTCTATCTGTCACAATATTCGGATATTTTGGAATGATTTGTAGAATACCTATGAGGAATTGAAACCAAATTGCTTGATTTCAGGGTATTCCAGACCAGTATATTTGTAGAATACCTATGAGGAATTGAAACATAACATTTCGTTAAAGGCTTCCCAGTTGGATCCGTATTTGTAGAATACCTATGAGGAATTGAAACCTATTAAAAATAGTATTTAATTCAGCTTTACCCCCGCATTTGTAGAATACCTATGAGGAATTGAAACAGCGATACGGCGTACGCTTTGAGTTTTGTACTCCGGCCATTTGTAGAATACCTATGAGGAATTGAAAC
>NZ_FNOU01000012.1 GCF_900107125.1 Eubacterium barkeri | reverse complement strand
AACATATCCTCCTGTCCCGTCAGGTTGGCGTGCCCTACATCATCGTCTTCTTAAACAAAGCCGACATGGTGGATGACGAAGAATTACTTGAACTGGTTGAAATGGAAGTGCGTGAACTCTTAGACGAATATGAATTCCCAGGAGATGACACACCCATTGTTATTGGTTCTGCACTGAAAGCTCTGGAAGATCCCGATGGGGAATGGGGCGACAAGATCGTTGAACTTATGGAAGAAGTCGACAAATATATTCCGGAACCGGAACGTGACACCGATAAACCCTTCCTGATGCCTGTGGAAGACGTCTTCTCCATCACTGGTCGTGGGACTGTTGCCACCGGCCGTGTCGAACGTGGGGTTGTCCACGTTGGGGACGAAGTCGAAATCGTTGGGATCAAGCCTGTACAGAAAACCACTGTAACCGGGATCGAAATGTTCCGTAAGCTCCTCGACGAAGGTCGTTGCGGCGACAACATCGGGGCACTTCTCCGTGGGATTGACCGTACACAGATCGAACGTGGTCAGGTTCTGGCAAAGCCCGGTTCCATTAACCCCCACACCCACTTCATGGCTCAGGTTTACGTTCTGACCAAAGACGAAGGTGGACGTCATACCCCGTTCTTCGATGGCTACCGTCCGCAGTTCTACTTCAGAACAACCGACGTGACCGGTAACATCAAACTGCCAGAAGGCGTGGAAATGGTTATGCCTGGGGATCACGTTGAAATGGAAGTGACTCTCATCACTCCCATCGCCATCGAAGAAGGTCTCCGCTTCGCTATCCGTGAAGGCGGCCGTACCGTTGGTTCCGGAGCCGTTGCGAAGATTATCACTGACTGACGCTGAGTCCGATTTTTGAAAAAAATTGTGTCATCCCGATGACCAAAATAGAAATTATAAATCAAGAGAGCCTGCTCCGCGCGAGTGGGCTCTTTTTCATAGGAGAAGCCATGGATAAGAAAACACGTTGCCAAGCCATAGATTCCTTGCTGAACCAGAGCAATCGACTGAGTATGACGGATGGGGAGAAGGAAACCCTGGAGCGATTATGTGTTCAAGGTGCGAAAGCGGGGGACGCAGAGGCTATCCTGGCCCTTGGACGGCTTTACTACGAAGGTTTTACCGTTAGCCAGGATTATACCACAGCACGGCATTACTTTGAGCAGGCGGCAGATTTAGGGTCGGAATGGGCGCTCAATTATTTAGGCTATTGCTATTATTATGGCCGAGCCATCCCCGTGGATTATGAAAAGGCCTTTTATTATTTTTCCAAATCGGGAGCCAAGGGAAATCATTGTGCTCTGTACAAGCTGGGGGATATGTATCGGGATGGCTTGTACGTGGCGGCAGATCAGGAGAAGGCCTTGTCCTATTATCGACAGGCCATTGACCGGATTACTCCGGAAAGGGCGGAGTACCCTAATATCTGTTTTCGCATTGGCCATTGCGTTCTGATGGCCGGGGATGATGGTGCCGCCGCTTTGGATGCCCTCAAATGGCTTCATCAGGCCCAAGAGGGATGCTTTTATCTTTTAAGCCAAGGCGACCCCTATGCCCATCTTTCCCTGCCAGAAATTGAGAAGGATATCCGAAGGGCCTTGTCTTTACTGCAGAGGTGGATTCCCAAAGACCCGGCAGTTCAGTATACATAAATCTTCCTTTAGCGCCGTAAATACTGCTTAAAAATAAAGGAAACTGCCCTATCCTATTTGTAAACAAACAAAGTAGGAGGACGCTGTTATGGCGGATAAAGGGAGTTTTAGATTCAAGGGTTCACCCTGGTGGAAATGGTCGTTGTATTGGCTATTTTGGGGATTATCGCGGCCTTTACCATTCCGATGATGCTGGGATTTGTTAAAGAAGCCCGAGAGAAAGAAGTGAATATAGAAATCCGTGAGTTGGCCTTGGCCTGTCAGAGTGCATATACAGAAATTTATGCCACCTATCACCTCAAGCCAGAGGATCAGGTGATTTATACACCTCGGTATGAATCCGCAGAGCCCTGGGACAAAGCCTTTCAGGAAAAGGTTCGATCATTGCTTGATGGGGATGTGCACTGGGAGGATGTCCAGGGGATTGCAATAATGGGTAATGTTATGGGAATTTACTATAAAAACGGCGATTCCGTTTACCATTATTACAAGGATGAGACGGGAAAAGTGACGATCACAAAGCAATAGGGCATAAAAAAATATCATTTTGCGCCTTGACACCCTTTTGTTTAGTGCTATAATAAAAAACAACTTAATACTCTTCAGGGCAGGGTGAGAATCCCGACCGGCGGTATAGTCCGCGAGCCGAAAGGCATGATTTGGTGTAATTCCAAAACCGATGATAACATCGAGCAGTCGATGAAGTTCAGATGAAAGAAGAAAATGATTTGTGTTTATGGTGCCCTGGAATATTTTATTCCAGGGCTTTTTTATGCATAAGCCAACAGAAGTAAGTATGAATCAGAATGCAAAAAGCCCTTTTAAAAGCTTGTTTTTAAGAGGGCTTTTTGCATTCTGATTTACAGGGCGCCGCCGTGACGGTGTGTAGGTGCAGAGCACCAGAACAAGCGAATCGATTCAGGAGGTGGGAAAGTGACAGATCAAAATTATATGGCCATGGCCATCGAAGAAGCGAAGAAGGGAATGGGGCGGGTGAATCCTAACCCCATGGTGGGGGCCATCGTAGTAAAGGATGGTGTGGTGGTATCAACGGGATACCACGCATCCTATGGGGGGGATCATGCCGAGCGCATGGCCCTAAAGAATTGTGGGGAGGAGGTGCGTGGCGCCACCCTGTATGTCACCCTGGAGCCCTGCTGCCATACCGGGAAAACCCCACCCTGTACCCAGATTATTTTAGAAAAGGGAATCGCTCGGGTCGTTGTAGGCAGCCTGGATCCCAATCCGAAGGTCGCTGGAGGGGGGATTGCTGTGCTGCAGGAAGCGGGTATTGCAGCAGAGACCGGTGTTTTGGGAGAGGCGTGTGATGCCTTTTATCGTCCATTTTTCCATTACATTACCACCAAACGGCCCTATGTGCTCATGAAATACGCCATGACGGCAGATGGCAAGATCGCCACAGAAAGCGGTGCTTCCCGGTGGGTCAGCGGAGAGGCTTCCCGGGAACAGACCCAGGCCCTGCGATGGGAGCTGGCGGGGATTATGGTGGGCATCGGAACCGTGTTGGCCGATGACCCGGCCCTGACCTGTAGACAGCCGGGGGGACGCAATCCCCTGCGGATTATCTGTGACAGCCGGTTGCGCATTCCCATGGACAGCCAAATCGTCGTCACGGCGGCATCGGTGCCTACCATCATCGCTATGGTGGAGGGTCCCGTGGATAAGGTGAAGGCCTTGGAAGCGGCGGGCTGCGAGGTGTTGCCGGTGGAAAAAGATGATACCGGAGAGGTCAATTTAAAGGCCTTGATGGCAGTTTTGGGTCACCGGGGCGTGGACAGTATCCTTTTAGAAGGGGGTGCCGCCCTGAATGCCAGTGCCTTAAAGGCAGGTATCGTTAGTGTCATTCGATGCTATTTGGCCCCCAGGATTTTTGGTGGGAAAAAGGCACCGGGACCCGTTGGGGATTTGGGCGTGACAATACCGGACCGTGCCATTCCCCTGGAGTTAATGGATGTTCACCGAATCGGCGGGGATTTGGTTATCGATTGGAGGATACCATGTTTACAGGCATTGTAGAAGAAATGGGAAAGGTGGTAGCCATTGAGCGGGGGAGCCGTTCCTCAGCCTTGACCTTTGCCGGGGATAAAATCTTTTCGGATTTAAAGATTGGGGATAGCGTGGCCACCAATGGGGTATGCCTAACGGTCCGCAGCCTGGGCCATCGAACTTACACGGCTGACGTCATGGCCGAATCCCTGCGGCGCAGTGCTCTGGGAAACCTGAAGGTGGGCAGTCCTGTTAATTTAGAACGGGCCATGGCCGCCGATGGTCGCTTTGGGGGACATATCGTCTCAGGGCATATCGATGGGACCGGGACCATTACGAGGAAGGTCCAGGAGGATAATGCCATGTGGTATCACATCACCACCTCCAGGGAAGTGCTGCGTTATATTGTGGCCAAGGGCAGTATTGCCATTGATGGCATCAGCCTGACAGTGGCCACCCTGGGGGCCGATGGCTTCGGGGTGTCCATGATCCCCCATACCCTGGATGAAACCGTCCTGGGGAAAAAAGGCCCCGGTGATGTGGTCAATATTGAGAATGATGTGGTCGGGAAATACGTGGAAAAGCTAATGGGCCTGGGCCCAGGGGAAGGATTCCCTGAAAAGGGGGAAGGCCTCACAATGGCAAAACTGGCAGAATTAGGATTCTAAGGAGGATGTATGACCTTTCAATTTAACACTATCGAAGAAGCACTAAAGGATATCCAGCAAGGTAAAATTGTGCTGGTAACAGATGACGAGGGCCGGGAGAATGAAGGGGACTTTGTGTGCTCTGCGGCGGCGGCCACCACGGAGAATATTAATTTTATGGCACGATTGGGCCGGGGCCTGATCTGTATGCCCATGGAGGCCAGCCTGGCGGCTAAGCTGGGGCTGCCCCAAATGGTGACCGACAACACCGATAATCACGAAACGGCGTTTACCGTCTCCATTGACCATGTGGATACCACTACTGGGATCTCTGCGGTGGAGCGGTCTCTCACGGCCATGAAGTGTGTGGACGCAGGGGCTTGCCCTGAGGATTTCAGACGGCCGGGGCATATGTTTCCATTGGTGGCCAAGGCCGGTGGGGTTCTGGAACGGAACGGGCACACCGAAGCGACGGTGGATCTGATGAAGCTTTCGGGGAGTGAGCCCTGTGGGCTGTGCTGCGAAATCATGGCCGATGATGGGGAAATGATGCGCACCCCAGAGCTGATGGCACTGGCCAGGGAATACGGCATCACCTTTATCACCATTTCTGACTTACAGAAATACCGTAAAATTCACGATACCCTGGTGGAGGAGGTGGCGGTGACCAGGCTGCCCACCCGCTATGGGGATTTTATGGCCCACGGATTTGTTAACCGCTTAAATGGGGAGCATCATGTGGCCCTGGTGAAGGGGGACATCGGTGATGGGAAGCATCTCCTTTGCCGGGTCCATTCCGAATGTCTCACCGGAGATGCCTTTGGCTCCATTAAATGTGATTGCGGCCAGCAGTTTGCCGCCGCCATGACCCAGATTGAGGCCCAGGGCCGGGGAATTCTTCTGTATATGCGCCAGGAGGGGCGGGGCATCGGACTGATCAATAAGCTGCGGGCCTATGAGCTCCAGGATCAGGGGATGGATACCGTGGAGGCCAATGTGGCCCTGGGCTTTGCTCCGGACCTTCGGGAGTATTACATTGGAGCGCAGATTCTAAGGTGTCTGGGGGCAAAATCCCTGGAACTTCTGACCAATAACCCCACAAAAATCGAAGGGCTTTCAGATTTTGGCCTGGAGATCGAAAAACGGGTAGCCATTGAAATGCCCGAAACCACCCAGGACAGCTTCTATCTCAAGACGAAGCAAGAAAAAATGAATCACTGCACACACTATTAAAATGGAGGATGAACAAATGGCTTATCATGTATTAGAAGGTAAAATGGTTGCGGCAAAGGATGTACGGATTGGCATCGTGGCCGCCCGGTTCAATGAATTCATCGTGTCCCGCTTGCTCTCCGGGGCTGTGGATGGTCTGGTGCGTCACGATGTGTCCGAGGAAAATATCGATGTGGCCTGGGTTCCCGGAGCCTTTGAAATTCCCCTCATCGCCCAGAAGATGGTGGGAACTGGCCGTTACGATGCAGTGATCTGCCTGGGTGCAGTGATCCGAGGGGCCACCAGCCACTACGATTATGTGTGCAATGAGGTATCCAAGGGTATTGCCACGGTTTCCCTAAAGAGTGATATTCCGGTGATGTTTGGAGTCATTACGACTGAAAATATCGAACAGGCCATCGAACGGGCTGGTACGAAGGTGGGGAATAAGGGCTACGACTGTGCCCTGGGCGCCATCGAGATGATTAATCTCGGAAAAAGCATTGGCTAATGGCCCGGCTGCTCTTTGACTACGACGGGACCATTAACGATGCCCTGGTGGTTTACGCCCGGGCTTTCCGGAAAATTTACGGTAGGCTCGTGGCAGAGGGATGGGCGGCACCCCGGCAGTATGGCGATACGGAAATCAGCCAATGGCTGGGGTATAGTGCCAAAGAAATGTGGCAGACCTTTATGCCGATGATGCCCCAGGACCAGCGCATGGCCTACAGCCGGCAGCTGGGTGAGGAAATGAGGGTGATCATCCAAGGGGGCGGGGCCCGATGGTACCCTGGGGCAGAAGCCATGTTAGCCGCCCTTAAAGACCAGGGGCATACCTTGGTATTCTTAAGCAATTGTCGGCACGATTATCAGGAACTCCATCGCCGGGTTTTCCAGATGGATCGCTTTTTTTCGGGGTATTACTGTACCGAGGATTACAACGGGGCCTCAAAAGTGGCGATTTACCCTTATATTGCTAAGACAAGAGGTGATGGGTTTATCGTCATTGGGGATCGGGGCGTGGATATGGACATCGCCCGGGTCCATAGTCTGGCCGCCATAGGATGCGGCTATGGCTATGGGCGGGCAGAAGAGCTCTCTGGTGCCAATATCGTGGCGAACCACCCAAATGAGATTATTGAGGCTCTGGAGAAATTATTGGAATGAAAATAAATGGATGTTTTGAAGACTGACGAAAAGGTTTTCGAACAGAATGAACAGGACGAGTCTTTCCAGTTGCACCACCCTTGTGATTAAGGTATAATCGATAATAAGAGCAGGGGAAAAAAACATGGAGGAATTACGATGAAAAATGTAAGCTTTGACTATTCGAAGGCAGCTGGATTCGTGCGGGACCACGAGGTTGCCTTAATGAAGCGGTTGGCAGAAAATGCCCGGAAGGAGCTGGTGGCAAAAACTGGTGCCGGAAATGATTTCCTCGGCTGGATTGATTTGCCTGTGGACTACGATAAGGCAGAGTTTGACCGGGTGAAAGCAGCAGCGGATAAGATTAAGGGCGATTCTGAGGTTTTGGTGGTCATCGGCATTGGTGGCTCCTACCTGGGGAGCCGTGCCGCCATCGAATTCCTGGGGCATAATTTTTACAACAAGGTTGATGCGGCCACCCGGGGAGGCGTGGAGGTATACTTTGCCGGGAATAATATCAGCGGAGCGTATCTGAACGATCTCATGGACGTTATTGGGGATCGGGACTTCTCCGTTAACGTTATCTCCAAATCCGGAACAACCACCGAGCCGGCCATTGCCTTTCGAGTCTTTAAGAAAAAATTAGTGGAAAAATACGGGGCAGAGGAAGCTGCCAGACGGATTTACGCCACCACCGATAAGGCACGTGGGGCCCTTAAGGGCCTGGCAGATGCCGAGGGCTACGAAACCTTTGTGATTCCCGACGATGTGGGCGGTCGTTTTACGGTGCTGACCCCGGTGGGGTTATTACCCATTGCTGCGGCCGGCGGCGATATCGACGCACTGATGCAGGGGGCTGCAGATATGCGGGTCATTGCCTTGGAAAAGGACTTTGAAGAAAACCCCTCCATGCAGTACGCTGCCCTGCGAAATATTTTCCTGCGCAAGGGAAAGAGCATGGAAATTCTGGCAAACTATCAGCCCAGCCTCCACAGCGTGGCAGAGTGGTGGAAGCAGCTCTATGGCGAAAGCGAAGGGAAGGATCAAAAGGGTATCTTCCCGGCAGCCTATGACCTGTCCACAGACCTCCATTCCCTGGGGCAATTTATCCAGGATGGTGCCCGAATGATGTTTGAAACGGTACTGAATGTGGAGGAAACCAAATCCACGGTGGTCATCGAAGGGGAGGATGAGGATCTGGATGGCCTCAATTATCTGGCCGGAAAGGATCTGGACTTCGTTAACCGCAATGCCATGCTGGGGACCATGCTGGCTCATACCGATGGCAGCACCCCCAACCTGATGATAACCCTGCCCAATCAGAGCGCCTACGCCCTGGGGCAGCTGTTCTACTTCTTTGAATTTGCCTGTGGCGTAAGTGGCTATATCCTGGGAGTGAATCCCTTCAACCAGCCTGGGGTTGAGGACTACAAGCGCAATATGTTCGCCCTTTTGGGTAAGCCTGGCTATGAGGATGAACGGGAAGCGTTGCTGAAGCGGCTATAAAGGGAATCATCAAAGGACCGTATCCTGTTGGATACGGTCCTTTGTCGTTCATTCGGGAAAATTCCATGAAAAGGAAATCTGGCGATTGAATGGATTTCCCGACGGAAGAAAATCTTAGTATTAATTAAAACTTTAAAAGGCGTATACTTAAGTCAATCGAGGGAAGCAGTATACGGGGAGGGATGTGTTTGACGATGCGATGGTTTGATGTAGAAAATCGGGAAATGGCAATCCTAAGGGAGTTGGAGCAGGACCAATGGGTATCCTGTGAGCGTTTGGCTGATCGCCTGGGTGTCAGTGTAAAGACGGTGCAAAATGATATCCGTCAGATCAACGGATCCCTGGGGGAATGGGCAACCATCGAAGGGCGCCATCGGATGTATAAGCTATACATCATGAATGAAGGGCGTTATCACCGAATCCGCAATGATATTGAAAAACAAAATAATTGCTTTGAGCAGCCCCAGATGCGTATGAGTTTTATTATTGACACCTTGATGAATAGTGATCAGCCCTATCTCATCGATGAATTGGCCTATGCTATGAGTATTGGCCGAACCACCATTGTTTCAGATTTAAAAAAACTGAAGGAAATTTTGGGATTTTATGGCCTGGCCATTGTTGGAAAGACCAATTCTGGTATTTTTTTAGAAGGAGGAGAGCTTAATTTACGTCTTTTCATTCTGGAGAACAATTTTAAGGTTATCTACGATGAAGGGGTCTTGGACGAGGATCTGGTCGAGTTGGTGAAGGAGCAGACCCGGTCCTGGCGAATGGATACCATGGTTATCACTTCTTTTTTACAGTTTCTGACGCTGGCCCTGGACCGGGTGCTCAATAACCACGGATTAGAGGAAATGGAGGAGAAGTATCTGGAACTTCTGGACAATTCCTGCTACGGCATGGTCTGTACCATTGTCGATGGTATTGAGGAGAAGCTTCACCTTCAGATTTCCCAAAAGGAACGTATTTTCCTTACCATCCCCTTCGCAGGAATGCGCACCCCCTACGATATTTCTGGAGTGGAAAGCTTTCTGGCCATGGATACAAAAATCCTCGATATGCTGGATACCATTATGCTGCGAATCCACGAGGATATGGGATTGACCATTACCACCGGCAACGATCGGAGCATTGAGGAGTTTGCCTACCATTTGTACTTTATGGGCAATCGCTTGCGTTACGGACTGCGTCTCCATAACCCCATGGTCGACAGCATGAAAAAGAAGTTTGGGGTGGCCTATCGCATGGCCCTGGTGGCTAAGGACGTCATCGAGGCGCAAATGAACATGAGCCTTCCCGAGGATGAAGTTGCCTTTCTCGCCGCATATTTCGAGGTTTTCCTCAGTGGAATTGAGGCGGAGGTATCAGAACGTTATCGGGTTGCGGTGGTCTGTGGCAGTGGCAGGGCTGCGGCCCGTCTGACCTTAAAGCAATTGAGTCGGGTATTAGGCTCAGATGCAGAATTGTCTCTTTGCAACGATGACAGTGCTCTGGAAAGTGACGTTCTGGATACCTTTGATTTGGTGGTTTCTACGGTGGGTGGGTCCTTTCACACCACCACTCCGGTGATCCATGTCGATGCGGTTTTCGATGAGGAAGCCCTACAAAAGAATATTGACCGCATCCGGCATATGGAGAAGCTCGATATCCCTCTGATCCGGGGGGTGGAGTCGGTACTCTTAAGCCTGTTGGATGAATCCACTTTCTTTGTTTTGGAGCCCCGGAAGGATTATATGGCCAATGTCCATATCATGATTGACGCCTTGGAAGCAAAAGGCTTGGTGGATGCCGATTTTGGGCGGCGTATCGATATCCGGGAGTCAAAATCCACCATGGTCTTTGACGATACGGTGGCTTTTCCCCATGGATACCAGAAGGCCCAGGATAAATCGGTGGTGGCAGTGGGGGTATTCCCTGAGGCGATGGTGGCCGGTGTGCATCCAGAGCTTAAGGTCATCTTCCTGGTGGCCCTGTCCGAGACAAAGGAGGACGACACCGTCCTGGTTCAGATTTATGATGAGATCATTGCCCTGTCCTCGAATCCCGGGGTCCCAGAGCAATTAGCAAAACGGCAAAGCTATCAGGATTTCCTGATGTATTTTATCCGGGACTGTGATTTATTCGGATGAGGGAGGCGTAAATAAAAATGAACATGATTGGATTAATATTCCTGGGGCTTTCAGCTTTCGCCCTACAGGCCCTTTTGACCTTTGTTCAGATGCAGAACTTCACAAAGCATTATCAGGCTTTGCGGCGAATGGGCCGGGTGGCCATTGGACGGCGCAGAGGGGCTTTACGGGCTGGTGCCATCGCCCTCTTTGCCATTGATGAGGAAGGGTGTATCCTGGCTGGGCGTTATATGCAGGGGGTGACGGTGCTGGCCCGGTTCCGCACCTTTAAAAATGGGTTTGAAGGGCTGAATGTGGGAGCGCTCACTCCTTCAGACTGTAAGGAACGGCAGCTGGCATCCCCTATTACCAAAGCGGTTTTGGATGCTGCCACCAATTATAATACGATTATCGCCGGGGGAGATGTACCGATGCCTGCCAGTCCCCTTAAGCGCGTGGCAGCTGGGATTTCAGATTGGTTTGGCCGTTTGCGGACCAGCACGACCCTGTAAGGGGATCACAAAAATCAGGAGGAAGATTAAATGGATTATATTGTAACTTTTGCACAGGGATTCATGGGGTTGTTTGATGCCGGTGCAGAGACCTTTGTCAGTTGGGTTGGGGGCATCGTCCCTAAGGTTTTACTGCTCCTTGTTTTCATGAATGCCCTCATCGCCCTTATCGGATCTCAACGGGTCAATAAATTTGCTCAGTTCTGTTCCCGGAACGTCATTCTGGCCTATGGAGTCCTGCCCTTTGTGGCGGCCTTTATGTTAGGAAATCCCATGGTCCTTTCCATGGGAAAATTCCTGCCGGAGAGGATGAAGCCCAGCTATTATGCCTCGGCAGCCTATCATTGCCATACCAATAGCGGCCTGTTTCCCCATATCAATGTGGGTGAAATCTTTATTTACCTGGGGATTGCCAATGGGATCACCCAGCTGGGACTGGATACCACACCCCTGGCAGTGCGCTACCTTTTAGTGGGGCTGGTGATGAACTTCTTTGCGGGATGGGTGACGGACTTCACTACGAAGCTGGTCATGAAGCAGCAGGGAATTACCCTGAGTAATGAATTCAAAAGCGGCCATCAGGCAGCGTAGGAGGTTAGGGATGAAAAATTATCGAGCAATTACGATCACAAAGGGAAGCGGCGGTTTTGGTGGACCCCTGACGGTAAAGCCCCGGGAGGGAAAGGATACCCTCCTCTATATCACTGGTGGTGGTGCAGAACCGGAAATCGTGGAAAAGATTGTCTCCCTAACCGGCTGTAAAGCCGTCAACGGTTTTAAAACATCGGTGCCCGAGGAAGAGATTTTTATGGTGATCATCGATTGCGGCGGCACACTGCGCTGTGGCATTTATCCCCAGAAACGGATTCCCACAGTTAATGTGATGCCCGTTGGGAAAAGCGGCCCCCTGGCCAACTTCATCACCGAAGACATTTACGTATCGGCGGTGGGACTGGATCAGATTTCAGCAGCAGAGGAGGGTGTTCCAGTGGCAGAGGAGGACTCGGCTCCACAGGATTCTATGCCCCAAAAGGATGGCTTCACCTTTAGCACCGATAAAAAGGTGACGGAAACTCTGGGTCAGAAATCCAGCTTTATCCAGAAGGTGGGAATGGGCGTTGGACACTTTGTCAACACCCTGTACCAGGCCGGACGGGATGCCATCCAGTCCATGATCACTACAATTCTGCCCTTTATGGCCTTTGTGGCAATGCTTATCGGCATTATTAATGGGTCGGGATTCGGGGACTGGTTTGCCAATCTCTTAACCCCTCTGGCTGGCAATATCGTCGGTTTGGTCATCCTCGGCTTCATCTGCTCGATCCCGGTGCTGTCCTGCTTGTTGGGACCAGGAGCGGTCATCGCCCAGATCGTTGGGACCCTCATTGGCGCTGAAATCGGAAAGGGGAACATCGCACCAAGCCTGGCCCTGCCCGCACTCTTCGCCATTAATACCCAGTGTGCCTGTGACTTTATCCCCGTGGGGTTAGGTCTTGCTGAAGCAGAACCTGAAACCGTAGAGGTTGGGGTACCCTCCGTTCTTTACTCCCGGTTCATCATCGGGGTGCCGCGGGTACTGGTTGCCTGGTTATGCAGTTTTGGTCTGTATGCTTAAAAGGAAGGAAAACATGGAAATTTATAAAACAATCGTCAGGGGAAAGGGGCCTCAGGTCGAGGCCTTCGGTGGAGAAATGCTCATTCTCTTCGGAAATGAAGCACCGGATACCCTAAAGGATTTCTGCTACTCCGTGGAGGTGACGGCTCCAGCAGCGACCATTGCCCCGGGACAAACCCTTTGTTTAGGGGATGCGGCCTTCAAAATCCTCTATGTGGGGGAAATTGCGGAGCGGAATCTCCGGGAATTGGGCCACTTAACCGTTACCTTTTCAGGAAAGGCGGACGCCCTTCTGCCTGGGTCCATTGTAGTGGAAGAAAGCATCAATCCAGGGATGGCAATCGGGACGACCATTACCATTTGTGAGTAGGTGGATTCCATGCTGACCCGAAAGGTAGTAATCCATAATCCATCGGGGATTCATGCGGTTTATGCGGCGTCCCTGTGTCAGTTGGTCCAGGATTATGAGAGTGATGTTTTTATTAAGTCGGCTGAAAAAACAGCCAATGGAAAGAGCTTTTTCTCAATTCTGGGATTGGGGATTCAAATGGGTGATGTGGTGACCATTCTGGTGGATGGAATGGATGAGAAAGAGACACTTGAAGCGGTATTGGGCTACCTTGAGGGTCTGGCTGAGTAGAAAGCGTGTTTCGGTTAGAATAAGGCTGGGAAAGACGGCACTGCGCCATTTGTAGGATTAATAACAGGAGGAAATATGAGCTGGTTAAATATTGAAGATAAGACGGTCATCGTTACCGGTGGCGCATCGGGAATTGGGAAAGTGGTGGCAGAGGCATTTTTGGAACAGGGCGCTAAGGTGGTTATTTGCGATATGAACCCCCAGGCTCCGGAAATCACCAATGGGAATGACAATAATCTGCTTTATCAGGTCATGGATGTTACCAAGAAAGAAGAGGTGGATGCCATGGTTAAAAAAACAGTGGCAACCTTTGGTTCCATCGATGTCCTGGTGAATAATGCGGGGATCAATATCCCTAGACTTCTAGTGGACCCGGACGACGAAGCCGGAGAATTTGAACTGGATGAAAAAACCTGGGATTTGGTCTGCAATGTGAATTTAAAGGGAATTTTCTTCTGTGCCCAGGCAGCAGCCCGGCAAATGGAACGCCAAGGCGGCGGTGTTCTGATTAATATGTCATCGGAAAGCGGCCTGGAAGGCTCCGAAGGACAAAGCGTTTATGCTGCCACCAAGAATGCCGTCAATTCCCTCACCCGGTCCTGGGCCAAGGAATTGGGCAAACACAATGTCCGGGTGGTGGGGATTGCTCCAGGGATTATGGAAGCTACGGGGCTGCGGACCCTGAAGTACGAAACCGCCCTGGCCTATACCCGGGGAATCAGTATTGACGAGCTGCGGGAGGGGTATTCTAAAACCTCAACCACGCCCCTGGGCCGATCCGGGAAATTGAGTGAAGTGGCGGATGTGGCATGCTTTATGGCCAGCGACCGGGCCAGTTATGTCCACGGCATCACCGTCAATGTGGCCGGGGGCAAAACCCGGGGATAGGGAAGGGATGAAAGCGTATAATCTCCCCCTTACCCTGAAACACATCCCTGGGGATGAACAAGCCGCCCGGTTCTTTAAGAAGGGGCGGCTTGTTTTATGGTGCAAACCTGAAGTTTGGATTTATGGATTATTTCCCTCTTTGTTGATGTCTTTATCAATGTTCATAGAATAAACTATAAAGCCAGCATCTGATGGATCCCCTTGGCATCACTGGCGACTAGGGCATCGACCTCTTGGGGCTCAGAAAGGGTAACGGCAATGTGGGCCAGTACCTCGATGTGTTCCTCTTCCTTCCCCGCAATACCGATGACGACACGGACCTTTTGGCCGTTCCAGTCAATACCCTGGGGAAAGGTCATAATCCCCAGTCCAGACACGAGAACCTGGTCCCGGACACTTTCGATACCGTGGGGAATGGCGATGTCATTTCCAAGGTAAGTATTCATGGTGCCTTCTTTATCAATCATTCCCTGAATGTAAGCTTCCGTTACATAACCAGATTCATAAAGCAATTGTCCCATAGCTTTTACAACGGCCATTTTCTCGGTTAACGAACAATTGATAATGATATTTTTTTCTTGCAAAATTTCCATTTGTGATTACTCCTCAAATATTTTATGGCAGCATGCCACGATTGATTTCCTTAAGACCATCCCCCAATGTACGGAGACCCTGCCAGTCGATGGTTCCAGAGCGCAATTGCTTGGTAAAGGCGAGGATGCATAAGCCTAAGGGTTCCTTTGGATCAATTTTACAGACTTGGCTAAGAAGGGCCTCGACCGTTCGGGTTTCCTGGGACAGTGCCATTTGCTGGCACAAGCAGGCTGCAATGCCAAGGGACAGATATACGGGCTTAATCCCCTGGGCTTCGACGTTTCTGGCAGCACCGACCAGTCGATCCTCGGGCTGAAGCTTTCGAAGGGCATCTCGAGTAACTCGATCAATGGTATCCTTCAAGGCCCGATTCCCAAAACGATAGACCAAATCCTCGCTATGGATTTTCAGGCTGGCGAAGGGGATATCATATTTTTGAGCGATAGCCATGGCGCTTTCAGACATAGCGGATTCCACAAATAACCTGATATCAGCTAATTCAATGGCTTCGTAGATATAATACAGGCCTGCAACCTTTCCAAGATAAGCTGTAAGGGCATGTCCCATATTATGAAGGTAGAGTTTTCGCTCCAAATAAAAATCAAAGGGGCTATAGGGAACGAGCTTTTTATAGGCAGGAAGACTTCCCTTTACCGCTGCAGCGTCAATGGGAAGATAATCATAGGCTTCCACACAAATACGAAGGGGGTCCTGCTTTTTCATCGCGTCTGTCATAACCGGGACCATTCGGCCAATGGAGGTTTCCACTAAGCCCAGAGCATCCTCCATAATGGTATCATAGGGTGCATCTAGGGCATCCTTTAGCAGACTTCTTATGATTTGGTCTGCGTGCATTAAATTTTCACAGATAAGTAAATCCAGGGTTCGTTTTGGATCCTTTGCCCACCGCTGCATTAACCCCTTGGCAATGAGTGGGATGACCCTGGGCAGGACAGAGACCCCCAGGGCGACAGCCATGAGATCCGTGTGGGCAATGGCATCGATGACGGCCTCAGCCTGGCTGCCATCGATGGCACGTACCCCGGAGATCCAATTGACTTTAGGATGTTCGCCAACAATTTCCTGATGGTATCCACCACAGGTATTCAGCGCATTGACGACATTGACGTTCACATCAATAAAAGTAACGTCATAACCGATTTGGGATAAAAGGGCACCGATAAATCCTCGGCCAATATTACCGGCACCATACATTATTGCGTTAATAGTTCTTGCCTCAATTCTGTTTTTTTAATCGCTCGACCACTTCAATGAAAACCGGTGAGTTCAGGTAATTATCGAAGGGGATAATTTCTTTATTGGGCTGTGCAGCTTGGGCCGTGGGTAAAAGCTCGATATGGGTCAGAATCAAATCGGCATCGGATGGTATCTTTGAAATGGCTGAATGGACCACTGTGATATCTGTAAGGTTGGCGGCCTTTATTTTCTTCTTTAAATTAGCAGCAGCCATTGCGGAAGATCCCATTCCTGCATCACAGGCGACCACGATATGGTGGACAGCAGAAGGGGCATCGATTCCCTTTGAAGCAGCCTTCATGGCATCCTTTTGAGATTTTAGTTTTTCATATTCCCCATTTTCCTGGTTGGCATCAAAATCGGCGTAGGCGTGTTTAACGACAAAGCTGTTTAATACAAAGGAAACGACGGTGGATACGATAATGCCAAGGATGGTCCCCAGCATACATCGTGCTGGCGTCATGGCTAACACGGCAAAAATACTTCCTGGTGAGGGCGTTGCGATACAGCCCCCCTGGAATAAAACATAACACAGGATAGCGGACATCCCCCCAAGAATCATGGGGATTAAGGTCAGCGGTTGAGCCAGCACATAGGGAAAATATACCTCGTGAATCCCACCGAAGAAATGGATAATAATGTTTCCAGGAGCGGACTCCTTCATTTCGCCCTTGGCGAATTTCCAATAGGCGAGTAAAAGGCCCAAGCCAGTTCCAGGATTGGTGACCAGCAGGAAAAGCATGGAGTAGCCTTGGGTTTCTACCTGTTGATAGCCTAAGGGTCCTAAAATTCCATGATCCAGTGCGTTGTTTAAGAATAAAACCTTTGCGGGTTCAACGATAATGGGAGAAAGAAAAATCATACCCCGATCCATAATAAACTGAATCCCAGCGGATAAAACGGCGTTAACAGCTGCCACCCCTGGCCCAATGAGCTTATAGGATAAACAGCAAAGAATACAGGCCAGGATGGCTAAAGTAAAGTTGTTGACGAGCATTTCAAATCCGGATTTGATTTTACCATCCAGAAGTTGATCCACCTTTTTCATTAAAAATCCGGCCAAGGGACCGACAATCATAGCGGCTAAGAACATGGGAATATCGGCACCGACAACAACCCCCATGGTTGCCACTGCACCACAAACCGCACCACGCTTTCCACCGAACATCTCACCACCGGTGTACCCAATGAGCAATGGCAGCAGTGTTTGTAAAATGGGTGAAACCAAGGTCGCTAGATCTGCATTGGGTATCCAACCCGTTTCAATGAAGAGGGCTGCAATAATCCCAAAGGCCATAAAGGCACCGATATTCGGAATGACCATACCGCTTAAAACCGCACCAAAGCGTTGAAGCTTTTTTGAAAAACCTGTTGTACTATTCAATTGTAATTCCCCCAATATTGTAATTTAGTTAAAATAGATTTTTATAAATCAGAAATCAATTGATCCCCGAAGTTGACGGACCAGTCGGCACTAAAGACATCCACCGCATCCTTTACGATTTTGCCGGTGAGGGCATCCGCATAAATTTCCGGTGCAGAGGTGATGGCTTGGGCACCGGCCAGGATTGCGGCATCGATTTGGGCCACGTTTTTAAAACTGGCAGCCAGGATTTTAGTGGGATACTGATAGCGTTCGATAATATGGGCAATATCCCATAGAACAGCGGCAGCATCAATGCCCATGGCCTCCATGCGGTTGTAATAGGGTGCAATATAATCGGCACCGGCCTCCAGAGCCATAAAGGCCTGGGCCTTGGAATAAACGGCGGTGGCGGTTACATTCACATGGTCACTTTTGAGGGTCTTGATGGCCTTGATCCCCGCCATGGTGACGGGAACTTTAATATAGATCTGGTCATCAACATGGTTTAAGATCGCTTTGGCATCGGCCATCATCCCGTCGTAATCCTGGGCGGTGACCTGGATGTGGAGGGTGGCTTCTAAACCAATTATTTCACGGATTTTACGCATGTGTGAAAAGAAATCAATCTTTCCTTCTTTTTTTACAATACTCGGGTTACTGGTTACTCCAGAAACGGGTAAAAATTCACAATAATGTTGAATGGTATCAAGATTTGCTGTATCGATTAAGTATTCCATGCACTTTGACGCAAACACGTCATCCTTTCTCAAATGGTGAAAGGTTTAAAACCCAGGGATGGGTTTTTTAAAATCAGACGATGGAAATGATGATTCCCTTTGATTCCAGGTATTCCTTTGTCTCCGGTTTGAGGTCTGCATCAGTGATCAGCTGATAGACCTCCTCCAATTGGAAATAGGGAACCGGGCTGCTCTTTGAAAACTTACCCGATTCGGCTAAAACAAAGAGGTGATTTGCGGATTCTGCCATGGCTCGTATTGTATCCGCACGATCGAGATCGTCCCCCATAAAACCGGTATCTGTTGAAAAACCATCAATTCCCACAAAAATCTTATCCACCTGGAAGCCCTGGACGCATTGCTTTGTCATGGGGCCCACAATGGCTTGGGTATGCTTTTGGAAAGTACCACCTAATAGAATCACCGTCGTATCCGAGTCTTTTTGGATAAAATTGGCAATATAAGCTGAATTCGTGATAAAGGTCACGTTCTTTTGGGCGGCGACAACGGCCTCGGCAAACAAGGCGCAGGTTGAGCCGGACTCCAGGAGAATAGTCTCATTTTCATGAACCAGTTGGGCAGCATACCTTGCGATTTTACGCTTCTTCTCAAAATTGAAAGCCATTCGATAATTGATATCATCTGAATTTTGGAGCAGAGCAAAGCCACGTTCCCGACGCAGGATTCCCTTTTCTGAAAGAAAACTCAGGTCTTTACGAATAGTGGCTGTAGTGGCGCTTAGCAGCTCGGCTAATTCGTTGACTTCGATTTTCTTTCGCTGGCTGACAATCTCAATGATTTCTGTGTGTCTTTTTTTCATCTTTAACCTTTCTTGATTCAAATATACACGAATATTTCTTATGTGTCAATAAATATTTTCGTACGAAAATAATTATTGATGAAATACGTGCTTTTTCTTTATTTTATCAAACCCTCACCCATTAGAAAACCTCTAATCTTCAAGTGGGCTGAATTTCCTCATAAAGCTTACCGCTTCCTGAGAACCACAATTGTCCCTTGTTCATTTTTCAAAAATATGGTAGACTATTCCAAGGTAATTTAAAGGTTTCTAAACTTGAAAATGATCTGGAGGAAGCACTCAATGAATAAAAATACGAAAATACTTATCGGTGTAGGGATTTTTGCACTGGTCCTTATTCTGCTGGTCAGCTTTGCCCTGGCCTATTCGGGCAGGGACGTTACCCTGCTGAAGGACCGTGCCCTGAATCTGAATGTCAATGGACAGAGCGTCATTATTCCCTTAAATGACGATCAGGCGGTTTATGATGTCCCTTGTTTAACCACAGAGCGGGACAATGTCTTTATCCTGGAAAATGATGCCGGAGCATCCATTAAGGTGGAAGGGGTAACCCTGCAAACGGGTCGGAAGGCCAAGGTAGGCTTGTCAAAGATTTCAGATAATTATCGTCTGAGGGTGACGGTGGAAACCAGTAAGGATAACCGGACCATTTATTTTCGGACGAAGTCTTCTCTGCTGCCGGAAATGCAAGTCAGCGGGACAAGCCAATCCGGGGGTGAATACTTTGTGACGGATGCGGACAGTCCGGTGATGTATAAGCTAGACGGCAATGGGAATATCACCTGGTATATGGCTCTTTCCAAGGAGCAGGCCAAGGGGCAGATTTTCACGAATCTTCAGAAGCAGACCCTGGAAAATGGCGATATCCGTTATACCTATCAGCTCGTTGACCCGGATGTGGACACCTATGGTATCAGTGATTATTTCCCGGGAAAAACAGTGGTGATGAACGAGAAATTTGAAATCATGGCGAATAAAACCGGCGGATTTACCCGACTGTATAAGGACGTGGCCAATGATGATAAGGTACCAGGTCAGCCCATTGACGGTCATGGCTTCGTCCTCCTGGGGGATACCCATTATATCAGTGAAAGCTACGAAGCGGCCCGGGTGGATAATATTCCGGCGGCCCTGAGTCCAGGGACGGAAGGGACCCGGGTTGCTGCAGCTATTGTTCAGGAAGTCAAGGATAACCAGGTTGTCTTTGAATGGTGGAGTACGGATCATCCGGAGCTGTACGCCCTGTCCACTGCCGGCAATAATTACAGCAGTACAGAGGTTCAGGATTATCTTCATCTTAATGCTCTGTTGTTGGACCCCTCGGACAACAACCTCATCCTATCCTTTAAAAATGCCGATATGCTGGTTAAAATCAATCGGGAGGATGGCAAAATCATGTGGATTCTCGGGGGAAATGGCGACCAATTTGGTCTGTCAGATGCCCAGAAGTTTAAATCCCAGACCGATGCCACCATTAATGCCGATGGCAGTATCACCGTGATGGAGGGAAGTCGTGCCATCACCTATACCCTGGATGAAAAAACAAAGGCAGTGACCGCTGTAAAGGAATATCCCTTTGGGGATAAGAGCGTGACAAAATACGGCAGTGCCCAAATGACCGGCGGGGATCAGGAGATTTACACCATTGGCTGGGGTGTGAATAAGTCTGGCCGGGCGGCCATTACCGAGTATAATAAAACAGCAGGGAAGAAGGGCCTCGAGGTTCTTTATCCCAATGGACAATACACCTTCCGGGCCAATTGGTCCAAGGCAGAAGAAAAATAATAGCAGTATAAGAATGAAGGTCCTCGCCCATGAAGGTGGTGCGGGGGCCTTTGTGTATCCAACCCCACATTGGATTTAAAGATTCCTGTAGTATAATAAAAAATCAAGGAAAATTCATTTCATTGAAACGAGAAAGGAAGCGTGATGGGAGCATCGATAAAGCGTTTTTTGAAAGAATGGGGAAATTACATCATTTTGTTGGTTGTGCTGCTCATTACCTTTTTTGTGTTGAGGCAATGGACCACACCCCGGGAGCTTCTGGAGATTTTAAAGCAATCCAAGCCGCTGTACTTGGTTATGGCTATTCTCGCCATCGCCGTTTATGTCGCCCTGGAGGCTTATATGCTCATGCGGCTGATGCGCCATAACCACCCCAGGGAGACGGTGGGTTTTTCTTTTACCCTGGCGGTGGTGGGGCAATTCTACAACAATATTGATCCCACCTCCTCCGGTGGACAGCCCATGCAATTGTATGAGATGAGCCAGCGGGGATATTCCGTGGGGACGGGGACTGCCGTCCTGATGCAGAAATACGTGCTGTACGAGGTGGCGGTGACGGCCATTGCCGGGATTTCAGCTTTTTTTGCCTCTCATTTAATTTCCGGCTGGGGCCCGGATGGGGTGATGGTGATCATCGGCCTGATCATCAATGGAGGGATGGTCGTTGTGATGGTATTCCTCCTGGTGAATGCGGTGGCGGCGGAGGCCCTTGCCCAACGATGCATTGCTTTTTTTGAACGCATCGGGATTATTAAAAATAAAGAGCGATGGAAGGGACGTATTTCAGGTTTCTTCCAGCAATATCAGGTGGGTATTGAAGCCATGAAGAAGAACATTGGGGAGGCGGTGGTGCTGACCCTCCTGTCCATGATTCAAATGATCATTTATTTCTCGGTGACCTACTGGATTTACCGGGCCCTGGGGATGTCAGGGCTGCCCATTAGCTTCTTTATCCTCAGGCAGGCCTTGCTTTACGTTTCAGTGGCCTTTATTCCTACACCGGGGAGTGCCGGGGGAGCGGAGGCGGTGTTTCTGATGATGTTTGGATCAGTCTTTGGAGCAGGGACACCGGTAGCCATGATTATTTGGCGGTTTATCACCTTCTACCTCATCCTTATCCTGGGGGGAATCTATGTGGGGGTTTTTACCCTGAATAAGGAACGAAAGCGTAAGGGTCAGAAAAAATAAAAGGAGACAGATATGACAGTGTTTAATGAAACAATCGATCGCCGGAAATCCGGGGACATCAAATGGTGCCCAGAGGTGGTATCTCAGAATATTAAAGCAAGGGTAGATGATAACATGCTGCCACTATGGGTGGCGGATATGGATTTTAAAAGTGCACCGCCCATTATGGCGGCATTGGAAGAGCGCCTGGCCCACGGAATCTTTGGTTATTGTCATCCCACTACTTCCTGCTTAGAGGCGGTTTCCTGGTGGCAGGGGCGCCGATTTGGCTGGAGGGTTGATCCAGAGTGGGTCCAGATTACCCCAACGGTAGTATCCGCCATCAATATCGCCATTCGTGCCTTTACCGAGCCTGGAGATGGGGTGATTGTCCAGCAGCCGGTGTACCGACCCTTTTGGGATATCGTAACGGGCAGCGGCCGCCGGGTGGTGAATAATGCCCTTGTATCCGATGGTGCAGGATACTACACCATGGACCTGGAGGCCCTTCGGCTGCAGGCGGCAGATCCCCGGACTAAAATGCTCATTCTGTGCAGCCCCCACAATCCTGTGGGGCGGGTATGGCGCCCCGAGGAGCTTCGGGCATTGGCGGATATTTGTCTTGAAAATGATGTGCTCGTGGTCACCGATGAAATCCATTCGGATCTCATCTATTCCGGGCACACCCATTATAATTTAATGGCTCTTAGCCCGAAATATGAGGATGCCTTTATCTATCTTTCTGGCCCGGGGAAGACCTTTAATATTCCAGGGCTGACGGTGGCCTACGCCATCATTCCAAATGGGGATAAGCGCCGGGCGTTTAGGGCAGAGCAGCGGGCTATGACCCTGGAAATTGAAAATACCTTTGGATTGGCAGCCCTGACTGCCGCCTATTCTGAGGCGGGAGAAGCCTGGATGCTAAAGCTCCTTCGTTATTTGGAGGGCAATGTTACGGCTTTAGAGGCGTTTGTGGAAAAGGAGCTCCCAGGAGTTACCATGAAGCGGCCCGAGGGAACCTATTTATGCTGGCTGGATTTCAGGCAAACCGGGCTTAATGACCGGGGTATCCGGGAGAAAATCATGGGTGAGGCCGGGGTCATTGGGAATGCCGGCCCTTGGTTTGGTCAGGGGGGAGAAGGGTTTTTACGGCTGAATGTAGGCTGTACACGCCAGACACTGGAAGAAGCTCTCTGGCGGATAAAAGGAGTGTTGGAATAAAGCATATTGAAGGATACCTTTGTTGCTCTGCGTACGGACTGGTATAAACGGTGGCCAGATATGGATGCTCTATCTGGCCTGGGCAGAAAGAGAATAAAGGGCATCCACTAAAAAAGGGGGATGTCGATTGTCAACCGATTTGTGTTGACAGGAGACATCCCTCTTGCAGGGGGCGTTAATTATTTCTGAGTTAAGAAAGCCTGGATTTCTTCCGGTGTTTTCTTAACAAGGCTATCGACAGCCTCTTGGGTAGAAAGCTTGGTGGCAATGTTGGCTAGAACATCGAGGTGATCGTTGCCAACGGCGGCGATACCGATAACGATTTTCACGGGCTCGCCGTTCCAAAGGATCCCCTCAGGGAAGACCTGAACAGATAGGCCGGTACGTTTAATTTTTTCCTTGGCCGCTTGCACTCCATGGGGGATGGCAAGCCCGTTACCAATGTTAGTGGCAAAAGAATCTTCCCGCTCAATCATGGCGGGGATATATTCTGCATCTACGCATCCGCTGTCCACTAGCATCTGGCCAGCGGTATGGATGACGGCTTCCTTATTGGCTGGGGCACAGTTAGTGCGGATGTTGCCTAAGGATAGGATTTCAGAGGAATTGGAAGATGATGCTTTTGGAGTATCGGCTTCGGCCAGTGCTTTTTTATTTTTCGGAAGGGCTTCAGGGGCCCCTCCAGAAAGGCTGGCAGCCAGCTCATCATATTCCGGGGCATTCATAAAGTTAGTAATTAAGATTAGCTGGGCCTGAGGAGCGCTGTGGGCTGCCCGTTCCTGTAAATCCCGATGGGTCACCACGATTTGGGCCTGGGAAGGAATATCAGACACTGAGGCGTGTTCCAGGGTGATATCCTTGCGCCCACAGGCGGCCAGTTTCTTGGCGAGGATCGTAGCCCCCATGGCAGAGGAGCCCATACCGGCATCACAGGCAAAGACAATGTGGCGGATGGCCGTGGCATCACCGGTAACAGCGACATCCTCGCTCTTGGCAGAGGTCTTCATGGCATCCTTTTTAGCAATGGCATCTGCCAGATCTTCGTCTTTCCCAAAGATTTTAAGGAGTGGCAAAGCAACGGCGAAGGAGACGGCAGTGGCCACCGCTACACCGGTCAGAACACCCAGATAGCCGCCGGTTTTAGGCACCATGGCCAAGATAGCGATAATGGAACCCGGGGAGGCCGGGCCAACCAGGCCAGCGCCTAACAGGCTAAAGGTAAAGACTCCGGCAGCCCCACCAGCAATGGTGGCCAGAATGAGGACCGGGTTCATCAGCACATAGGGGAAATATATTTCGTGGATTCCCCCGAAGAAGTGGATGACGATGGCACCGGGAGCGGTGTCCTTGGCGGAGCCCTTACCAGCGAGACAATAGGCAAGGAGAATCCCAAGGCCAGGCCCGGGGTTGGATTCCATGAGGAAGAAAATGGATTTTCCGACTTCTTCCACCTGTTGGAGTCCCAAGGGCGTTAGAATACCATGGTTAATGGCGTTATTTAAGAACAAAACCTTGGCGGGTTCGATAAAAACGCTGGCCAGGGGCAGGATGTTGTGTTCAACGAAGAATCCAACACTGATGGCCATGGCGCCTGTGGCCGCAGTCATGGCTGGTGCAAAGATATAATAGGCAAAAATGGCCAGGGCACCGCCGATAATACCGATGGAGAAATTGTTCACCAGCATTTCAAAGCCGGCCTTAATCCGGCCGTCGACAAAAGTGTCGAATTTCTTGATTACCCAGCCCGAAAGGGGCCCCATGATCATGGCTCCCAGGAACATGGGGACATCCGTTGCGACAATGACGCCCATGGTGGCGATAGCACCAATGACACCACCCCGAGTGCCGTTAACCACCTTGCCCCCCGTATAGGCGATGAGTAAGGGCAGGAGATATTGGCTCATGGGGCCAACCAATTTGGCCAGTTGTGCATTGGGGAGCCAGCCGGTTTCGATGAACAGGGCGGCGATGAGCCCCCAGGCGATGAATGCCCCGATATTGGGCATGACCATGGCGCTTAAGAAGCGGCCGAAGGATTGGACTTTTTCTTTCATTTGGTTTACCTCTCTAAATTCTCCAAAGTTTTTTGTTTCCCCCGAAACAGGTAGTCAATAGGCGACGGCTTTTTCTAAAGTGTGACATCAAAATGATCGAAGAGGATGGCTTCAGCTTCATCATTCCACAGGCCGTTATGGGCGGCACAGCAATCGGCCAGCTTCTTAAAGAGAGGATCCTTTTCCCCAAGACTGGCAAAATTTTCAATAGCGGTAAGGGGCATGCTGAATTGGGTGTAGGTCAGCTTCTTACCACCGGGAATCTTCGGAAGGTTAAGGGTGGCTTCGGCGATACTGTCGATACCTCCAACGTGGGTAACCATCACCGAAGGATCGATGATTCCCCGGGCAGCCAGATCGTTGGCTTCGATGAGGTCATTATTGTCCCCACCAGTCGTCCCCATGATGTGGCTGCTGGTATAGTGGACGTTGTACAGGTTGATGTCCGCCATGAAGTCCTTATTGGTGGGGCCAGCGAAGAAGTTCATACAGCCATCAAAGGCCAGGAGTTGATCCCCCATTTCCGCAACCTGGCGGATGGGTGCATAGACGAAGACATCGTCGTAGCCATGGCCTTCGGTGATTGTCATAAGCTCAGTTACGGCATCGTCCATTTTTGCGGTATTGACATAGAGCAGATCAATGCCCTTTTCTGCCGCCGATTTTGGTGAGATTACTTCCTTGGCCCGAGCGATGCGAGCATCGTCGATGTCGGTCACCACGATACGCTTTGGCTTATTTTCGAAGTTGAGGCCGTATTCCACGGCACCCAGACCCATGGGGCCACAGCCTCCGAGGATTAAGATACTGCCATCCACCTTGGTGCCCATGGCGTGATCATGGTTACGCTTATTGGTGTGGTAATTGGAGTGGTAGCCCCCGATGATGCAGCTCATGGGTTCACCCAAGGAGGCCTTGTAGAAGCTCTTGCCTTCGTAGGGCATCAGGCATCCCAGTTCCATGACCTCCTGGGGCATGATGCAGTAGGTGGTGGCACCGCCGCACCATTCGTAGGAGTAGCCAGGAGAATCCAGCTTTCCTTTATAATTTAAGGCTGGCTGCTGGGCAAAGCGTTGGCCCGGCTTAAACTGATCCTTCCATTGGTCACCCACTTCGACGATGACTCCTGAGAATTCATGGCCGATGATGACGGGATTGGTATCCACATTTTGGGGGCAGCGTTTATGGGCCTTTCCCTGAGCCACCAGCTTGTAGGTCGACATACAGATGCTGTCACTCACGACCTTCACCAGGATTTCATCCTCTTTAATTTTAGGAAGCTCGAATTCTTCCAACCGAAGATCATCTTTGCCATAGAGGCGGACTGCTTTAGCTTTCACTTTGTTACGCACCTTTCTTTATTAAAACCCCAATACAATCAACTTATTTTCACTAATATTCACAACTTTAACCAAATTATATACTTGCGAAAACTTGCTGTCAACCCCTAAAATCAAAAAAACGCAAGTTTTTAGTTGTGATATATTGGGAATCTGTGATAGACTATACAAAAGCACGACAGGAGGAGACAGGATATGGGAAAATCACTAACGGCAGATCGCCGCAACCAAATCGCCCAGATTTTAATGAAGAAGGGAAGTATTAAAGTAGGGGATTTGTCCAAGCGATTTGGTGTGTCGACGGAGACGATACGAAAGGATATTATTTATTTGGAGGGGGAGGGAATTGCAACCAAAAGCCATGGAGGTGCCATTGCAACGAGTGATTTTGTGGAGCGTCCCTTAGATGTGAAAGAAATGGATCACGCGGAAGCCAAGGCGGTCATCGCCACCGAAGCCGTGGATCGCATTCCACCCGGAGGGGCAGTGGTCCTGGATACAGGGAGCACTAACACGGCCATCGCCCGGCAGCTTCTGCTGAAATCGGGAATGACTATTTTTACCAATTCAGTGACCATTGCCGGGGTACTGGCGGAGTCAGACAATAATGTGTTTCTATTGGGGGGGCTTGTAAGGCCCAGCAGCAAGGCTACCGTAGGAGGATGGGCTTTGGAAGCCCTATCCACCATTCACGCCGATATTGCGTTTTTGGGATCGGATGGCTTTGAGGGATTGCCGGGACCATCGACCCTCTCCTATGAAGAGGCGGCCTTTAAACGCAAGGTCATCACCGTTAGCGATTTGGTCTACACGGTGGCAGACAGCAGCAAATGCAGCAGTTCAGGATTATTCGGCTACGCCGATTGGCACCAATTGGACGGTTTGATCATCGACAGTGGTATGACCCCAGCCATGCGGGATAAAATTCAAAAAGAAACAAGGGTAATTTTTCCACAACCCCTTTAAATCCAGTTTCCATCATGTTACAATATGTATGAAAATAAGTGCAACAATGTAAACATATGTAAAAATGGAGGAAAAAGCATGGGAATAAAACTGGTCGCGCTGGACATGGACGGGACGACTTTGGACAGTAATATCTGCTTAGCACCAGAAACGCGGGAGGCGATTGTCCGTGCCATTGATGCTGGCGTTCATGTGGTACCTTGTACTGGACGGGTTTTTGCCCAGCTGCCCCGGGAAATTTTAGGAATTCCAGGCCTGAATTATGCGGTAACAGCCAATGGGGCTCGGGTAACCGATCTGCGCGAAAACAATACTCTCATTTACGAAAATCCAATTCACAAAGATGTCCTATCAATGCTTTTAGAAATTGTCACGGCCTATCCTGTTTTACTGGAAGTCTATATTGGCGGACGGACATATATGGAACGAAGCTGCTTTGATGCCATGGGAAGCTATGGGGTACCAGAGGAGTATTACAGCTTGTTTGCAGAATCCTGCCAGCTTATTGACTCTGCAGATGATTTTAAATCCTTGCTGAAAAGCCAAAGTGTGGAAAAGGTCAATATCTTTTGCAGCGATACCGAGATCAAGGGCCGGATGGCAAAAGCCCTGAACACGACGGGTGAAGTCATGGTGACGACTTCCATGGAAACAAATTTAGAAATCAATGCAGCAACGGCCAATAAAGGAGACGGGCTTTTCCATCTTTGTAAAAATTTGGGACTCCATGCCCAGGATGTTATGGCCATTGGGGACAGCAACAACGATATGGAAATGCTTAAATATGCCGGATTGGCCGTGGCCATGGAAAATGCATCGAAGCCCATTAAGGCGATTTCAAACTTTATTACCACAACGAACGATGCTCTGGGCGTGGCCAATGCCATGAATCGGTTCATTTCATCAGAGTGGGTTTCTTAGGAGGGAAATATGGGAGAAATCAAGCTGGTTGCCTTAGATATGGATGGAACAACACTGAACAGTGATATAAGCTTGGCCCGGCAAACCCGGAAGGCCATCCAGGCGGTAATGGACTATGGTGTTAAAATTGTGCCGTGTACAGGCCGGGTGATGGATGAGGTCCCCCGGGATGTTCTGGATATTCCCGGAATAAGTCATGCCATTACCTCCAATGGTGCCCAGGTGACGGATTTGAAAAACCAAAAGGTGCTTTACTCCAATACGTTTAAACGGGAAGAGCTCCAGGAGGTCGTGGAAATTTTAGATCATTATGATCTGATGATTGAAGCGTATATCGATGGTGGAATCTGGACCGAGGCCCGGTGCCTGGAACGGATTTGGGACTACAATGTCAAAGAGGAATACTGGAGCATGTTCTTTAAAACCCGTCATGCGGCACCCAGTCGGGATACTTTTATTGATCGTATTTTATGCAGCCCAGTGGAGAAGTTCAATATTTTTTTCCGGCATCAGAAGGAACGGGCACGTTTGGCTGAGCAGCTCCGACAGAAAACGGAGATGACGGTCATCTGCGCAGCAGAGAATAATCTTGAAATCAATAATCCTACCGCCAACAAGGGGGATGGACTGAAGCATCTGTGCGGATGCCTCAATATCTCCGGAGATGAGGTTATGGCCATTGGCGATAGCAATAATGACATTGAGATGCTTAAATATGCCGGCTTGGCGGTTGCCATGGGGAATGGTGGAGAACGGGTTAAACAGGTCTCCGATTATGTGACCAGTACCAACGACGATGGCGGGGTTGCCCTGGCGCTGGACCGTTTTATTCTAAAACGGCCATCATAAAAGGACTTTTTTATGCCACTTTTACTAAAAGTGGCTTTTTTTGCGTAGAAATAGACAAAGAGCGGTAATGTTAAATGCCTTTATTTCAGGTATAATTAAGAAATAAGGAGGGATATTTTATGCGAAAATTATTTACGTTTTTTTTGGTGCTGACCCTGGCCCTTGTCCTGACAACGGGCTGTCAGACTAAGAACAGTACCGATTCCCGGGTCTTGTTTAAAGCCAAGGATGAGAGCGTCGAATTGTATATGCCTAACGATTCATGGAAGGTGATGACTGATGAGACTGGAGAAGCTGAGTTGGCCTCTGGGGAGGACAGTACCATCAGTATTATCTACGTTCCCGCTTCAGAATTCAACAGCTTGACTTTTTATAAAAGCCAGGGGGATCTGGAAGGGGGGATGCGGCAGATTAACGCCGATACGGGGAATACCTTCAGTACTAGCTATTTCTTAGATACCAAGGTGAATGGAATTGAAACCTACAAATACCTGGCGAAGATTACTGACGCTAAGGGTGGCGTTAGCTATACTGAATCCTACACCATCAAAGGGGATGAGGGTGCTTATGTGGTCAATGGCGTCGTCAAGGGCAATAACGAAGTCCTGGTCCAGGAGATGGAAAATGCCGTGGACAGCTTTACAATCCTCACCGGAGCTCTAAAGGGCAGTACGGCAGAAACCGTGGAATCCACCAAGGCGGAAACCACCATCCAAAAAGAACTTCAGGCAGAACAGAACAGTCTGAAAACCTACGATTCTTATACTACCCGATATGCCACCGGGGAAGTCAAGATCCGTAAGACCCCCAGTGTCTACAGCGATAGCCTGGGAACCATTGAGGGCGGTGATGCCGTAACCGTCATTGGGGAGACCAATCATTGGTATAAAATTCAGGATGAAAATGGGAACGCCTACGTTGCCCGGGCTTACTTTGTCGCGAATAAGGATGCTGCAGATGGCACCTTAGAGGCCGAAAAGCAGTCCTTAAAAACCTACGATGCCAAGAAAATGCACACCACCTCAGAGGTGCATTTCAGACAGGATTGCACCACCTACAGCGATATCCTGGATACCCTGGCGGTCAATACTGAAGTTTCGGTCACTGGGGAAACCACCAGTTGGTATCAGGTGACCTACAAGGATCAGAATGGCTATATCGATCGCCGGTACGTGACCATCGACACTCCTGCGGCGACGAAAGCGCCCCAGGCAAAGCCTACCGCCACCCCAGCACCGACGGCGGCCCCGACGGCAACACCAGAACCCACTGCCGCTCCTACGGCGACACCTACTGCCACGCCAGAATCAACGCCTGAACCGACACCGGTGGCGACAACCCAAACGGCAGATCCCACGCCCACCGTTATCCTGGCGGACGGGGTCACGCTGACCAAGCTCGATTCCCCCTTGACGCTGACCGCTCTGAAGCCTGGGAACGTCCGGGAACAACCCAACGCTGAATCCCAACTGATTAAGACCATGGCCACTGGTGATCAATTTACGGCCATTGCCAAAACCTCTGATGGCTGGTACCAGGTCCAATTGGATGACAAAACAACAGCCTTTATCCTGGCAACCTATTTGGGAGGAGATTGATTCTGTCCCCACTCCATGAGACCGGTTTTACCGGTCTCAGAGCGTAGACAAAGTGGTGTAGCGCAGTCAGGGAGAGGATAAAAAAGATTCACCCCGGACCCCAAGCGCTGATGAACAAAGGGAAAGCCCTCAGTTGTCAGTGCGCAAAACCTTCGGTTTTGATGGGGTTCAAGGTAGATTGACTTTCTTAATTTGATGAAAACCCAAAACGCCAGCCCGCAGGGGCAACCGGGGTTCTCGTATTTTTATCATCACCCTGACCTAGGTTTGTCGACACACTGAGACCGGCTCTACCGGTCTCTTTTTATGTCCTGCGTTGCGATTTTGAAGGTCCAATGCTATAATTCTTGTAAGGAAAATAAAAAATGGAGGCTGTATGGACGAAAAACGAACGACCCTTTATCTAGTCCGTCACGGAACAACGGATTTAAATGTTAAAATGTGTTTTCAGGGGGCATTGGATATTCCTCTGAATGCATTGGGTCTGGCCCAAGGGGACCGATTATACAATTATTTTAGAGAAATTCCCATCGATGTGGCTGTCAGCAGCCCGTTAATCCGGGCGAAGCAGACCCTGGAAGCCCTGCTGGGGGACAGGGTGTTCCACTACGATATCCAAATCGAACCTGATCTTACAGAAATCAATGGAGGCGTGCTCGAGGGACGAAGCATGAAAGAGTGCGCCGTTTTGTTTCCGGAATTCATGGCGGCCATGGGTGCCCATCCCGGGGCGGTTAATCCCCCGGGGGGCGAACCGGGACCAGTGGTTTATAAACGGGTGTCAGAGGCCATCAATGGGCTGGTCCGTGAGCATCAGGGAAAGACCATCGTGGCCGTATCCCATGGCTTTTCAATTCAGACCTGGCTCAATTATGCCAAGGGCATCCCTCCGGAGGCGATGGAGGAGGAGGTACTCCCCAATGTATCGGTGAGTAAATTTACCTTTGATGAAAATTTTAAGATCACCATTGACTATATCGGTGATAATAGCCATCTGCCAAAAGATATGCAGCAAACCTATAATTGGGAGGAATTAACCATGGAAGAACCTATTTTCTTATGCTATCCCCGGTGCTCGACCTGTAAAAAGGCCCGGAAATTTTTAGAAGACCATGGGGTGACCTATACCGAACGTCATATTGTAGAGGACCCTCTGACCAAGGAAGAAATTTTAGCTCTCATGGACCGCTATGGGGGAGCGCCGAAGCGATTTTTTAACACCAGCGGCATGCGCTACCGGGAATTAGCGCTAAAAGATATCGTCCCCAATATGGATACTGAAGACATGGCCGTCTGGCTAGCCACCGATGGGATGCTCGTCAAACGTCCCCAGCTTATTTTAAGGGATAAGGTCTGTGTTGGGTTTAAAGAACAGGAGTGGGCTGAGGCCCTGGGTCTTTAATGGCCATGGAAATGAGTGAGCGGTATAGCTGTCTGCCCCAGGGTCCCCAGCCCATGGAAATTGTCCTGCTCATGGGGCGGGGCTGTTTTTGGAAAAAATGCCGATTCTGCGACTATTACGATGATGCTGGAGAGGATGCGGTCAGTATCCCCCTGGATCACAGGGTTCTGGATGCGGTCACCGGGGCCTTTGGCCGTTTGGTCGTCCTGAATTCCGGCTCCTATTTTGAGCTGCCCCGGGAAATCCAGATGCGAATCATCGATCTGTGTGTGGAAAAGGGGATTGCCCATCTCCATATGGAAAGCCATTGGCTTTTGGTGAATCGGGTGAAAAAGCTAAAGGCAGAGCTGGCTGAGAAGGGGATTGCCCTCCATCCCCGGATCGGTATTGAGACCTTCGATGAGAATTATCGGGAAGGGGTCATGGCAAAGGGCATGGGTTATGGTCTCGCTCCCTCGGATATTGCCGCCGTTTTTGATGAATGCTGTCTCCTCTTCGGCATGGAGGGCCAGAGCACTGAACAATTTGAGCGGGATTTGACCCTGGCGAAAAAATGGTTTCAAACCGTCTATATCAACATCTTTAACGATAATAAAACACCCATTAAAGCCGATGTCCGGCTCATCCACTGGTTTATGGACAATTGGTACAAATGCCTTCAAAAAGACCCCCAATGCTGGGTTCTCGTTGAGAATACAGCCCTGGGGGTTGGGGACTAAGCTATTTAAAATGGATGAAGGGTGCCCGCTGATCCGCCGGAGTGATGAGATCCAACAGCACCTGGCGAAGGGCCTGATCCTCCTCGGAGGATCTTTTTTTAATCCGGGCTTCCTTCCCTTTTTTGGGGTTATGGCTTTTCCGAGTCATAAAGCGTTCGTACAACAGCTGGTCCATATTGGTGGCATTGTAGATAAAACCACAGGGATGGACCACCGCCAGTACCTGGGGATAAATCACGGAGGCCAGGCTATAATCGTGGGTTACGATGATATCCCCCTTGCCGGCCAAGGCACTCAGCTTATAATCCATGGCCCCGGGCAGATAGTCGCTGGGGGAAAACGCCATGACATCCTCATCGGTGTCCTCATCCCAATCCCTGTTTCCCTCAGTAAAGATAAAAGCTGGAATATTATATTCCTTGGAAAGTTCATGACAGACTACCTTCGCGCTTTTGGGGCAGGCATCCCCGTCGATTAAAATCCTCATTTTTTCACTCCCTTTCGATGTGATTCTGCGTCGAGCTCCAGGGCCAAATCTGAGGGAGCCCTGTGCTTTAAATTACCCAGGCGAACGTTAAAATAATAATTATTCGTAAATTCAATGAGGGCAAAGGCCCATAGAATAATGCCAAAGATATTAAAGGGTACCCAGAGCTGTTGGGGCTCCCGGAGCAGAAGGTAGATTATTAATAAGGGATAGAGGCACAGGATGTAAGGGGTTACCTTTTTTAAAAGTGCAAAAATTTTAAGAATGAGGGGACGATCCATGGAAGTGCCCCTGGCCTCTTGACGACGGTAATACCAATAGGCCGTTCCCTGAAGGAGGACAAAAATTAAGATGGCACCCGGGATAATGAGCCGTAGATCCAGACCGGTTTCCAGGGTTCCGGCCAGGCCATAGATAATATAGCCACAGATAAAAGCCGTTACCAGCTCGCTGATAAAGAGCTTATGGCATTGTTTTTCACTTCGTGTTGGTGTGGTTTTTGGATTCATGGGGGGATGTCCCTTTCTCTGGTTGATGGTATCGGTGTTTTTCAATATAAGCGGATAACCGCTTGGTATTCAGCAGGAAGATGACGATAAGCACCGCATAGATGGCAATAAAGATAATAAGCTGGGTGGGATTATCCGACATAATACCCGCCCCGATAAGGGTGTTGAGCAAGATACCCGGAGTACGTCCCACCACACAGAGCAGTAAGAAGCGCCGGAAGGGAATTTTGGTCAGCCCGGCCACAAAACAGATGAGGTCATCGGGAAATGCCGGAAAAATAAAAATGAGGAATAGGATGGTTTCCATTTTATCCTCATGGATACTTTCAAACTTCTCAATCCAGGGCGAATTGTGGGAAAATTTAACCACAAAAGGCCGCCCCAATCGCTTCGTCAGCGCAAATACCGCACAGGATCCCAAAATTACCGCCACAGAGCTAATGAGCGTCCCCCAAAGGCCACCAAAAAGTGCACCGCCAATGAGGGTGGTGGTTCCTCCTGGCAGGGGAGCCAAAATAACCTGAAGCATCTGGAGAATGAAATAAACGGCAGGGGTCCATGGTCCAAAGCTAAGAAGATAGGTTTTGAGTGCATCAATGGTCCCTAGATACTTAAGCATGTCGGTGCCGCCTCCTTTTGGTTTATTTTAGCATACCCTGATGGAGAATTCCCTAAAAACCTCAAAAAATTTCTGAATTAATTTCCGGTTTTTCCTTGACAAAAACATCATTCACCATTATAATTATAAACTGTTCGGTAAATAAATATAATCGAATTTTAACTTAATATTTTTACTTTGCTGAAGCAGTGGAGAGGTGTCTGAGCTGGTTTAAGGAGCACGCCTGGAAAGCGTGTATACGTGAAAGCGTATCGGGGGTTCGAATCCCCCCTTCTCCGCCATTTAAAAATTATGCGCGTAAGCGTTTTTTTATTTTTTGGAAAAAATCAAAGACAAACGCTCCCCGTTTCCGTGGAGCGTTTAGTGTCGTTAGCACCAATCCATTTTCTTCAAAAGAGCTGAGAGGGTGACCTCTGCCCAGCTATACTGTTTCATGTATTCCCCTGAAAAAGCCCATTTACCACGGTTCATTCCTTTGAGCAGCATATAATAATCACAATCAAAGGCTTCCATATTGACACAGCGCCCAGTCCGGTCTTCGGAGAGGATCGCCTCGATACCATATTGTTTTAGAATCCGTCGCAGCCGCATTGCAGCTGTGCGGCATAGGGCGTCATCCCCTTCCCCCTCCCAAACCACCGCCATTGCTTCCTTTGTTGTGACAAGTCCCCCTTTACTATCGACTAAAAATGCCAATAACTCCTTGGCCTTGGCGCTTGAAAATTCAATAGGCTGTCCATGTAAAAAAACATCAAAGGTGCCAAAGGTGCGAATAAAGACCGGCTTATCCTGGCGTTGGCTTAAAAGCCGTGCCCGTTGGAGGACATCATGGATATCTGCAGAGGAATAGGGCTTGGTCAGAAAATAGTCAGCCTTAAGCTTTAAAGCCGCATTGGCAAACTGATCATGGGCGGTGACATACACTAACACAATCTCTGGATACAGGGCTCGTAAGGCCTTGCCCAGGGATAGTCCACTCATCTGGGGCATATCAATATCCAGGATTGCAAAATCCACGGCATGCTCCCGGGCAAAGTTCAGGGCTTCTTGGGGATTAGCGAAGCTTCCAAGAATATCGATATCCTGGATCTGGGTACAGAGTTTTTGGAATTTGCGCAAGGCCCAGAGCTCATCATCTACAAAAATAGTTCTCATTTTCACACTTCCTTTTCAGCCTTTGGGATGACCAGAGTAACGGTGGTGCCCACCCCTGGGGTGCTGGATATTTCCATTTTTCCCTGGCACATCTGTGTCAATCGATAGTTGACATTGTACAGTCCGGTGGAGCCGATATCCCTTTCCGCTTCATTTTCCCTCATTTCAAATCCAATCCCGTCATCCTCAATGGTAATGGTAAAGGCATCGGGGGTTTCCTTAGATGTTATTTGGATATGTCCGCACCCACCCTTGGGTCGAATACCGTGATTGATGGCATTTTCCACAATGGGCTGAATGGTCAGGGGAGGAAGCTCGAAATTCGGGGAATCAATGGGGTAATTTAAGTGAATTTGGTTCTCAAAACGTAAATTCTGAATTTGCATATAGGTGCGGACATGGGTTAATTCTGTTTCAAAGGAGACGAGCTCCTGGGAAGACAGGGTATCGATATTCATGCGAAGGTAGCGGGCAAAGGATTCAAGCTCTTCTTTGGCTCGGTTCGGATCCGCCTCAATGGCATCCTCAATGGCGCCCAAGGAATTGTAGAGAAAATGAGGTTTGATTTGGCTGAGCATTAGGGTGCTGCGCAAATTATTCAGGCGTACCTCAGAGAATTTATCCAGCTTCTGATGGACGGTACGAAGCTCTATGACAAAAAGCATAATATTGATAAAGAGTATCCCCATCACCAGGGTGGTTGTACAGGTATTAATAATCCAGATATCCCGATAGGGAAGTCCGTTGGTGGGTGTTACCCAATAATCGATGAATCCGCAAAGGATATAACAGATAATAATCAGGCCCGAGGAATAAATGCCCATGGGGATAATCTCATCGTAATTATCATCAAGATATATAAATGAAAAGCAGACGGGAATTAGGGTAAATAAAAAATTCTGAAAGCCTAATTCCCAGTCCAGAAAGTAGGCAGCCCCAATCTCAAAGAGATAGGCATAGAGCAGGATGCACAAAAACATCAATTTGAAAGAACCGAACCGTGACATGCGATACAGCAGGAAAAAAAGGGAACAGCCAAAGAGGCAGATTCCGATTAAAAGATATTGTTTTAAAAAGAGGAAGATCAATAAAGAGTAAAGGGATTGGACGACACCCAACAACAGGTGAATCAAATAACGGTGTTTATCAATGGATTGATACAGATATTGGAGCAATCGATCCCGATCAATATAGAGTTTTAGCACATCAAAATCCTCCTCAGCTAATTTTAAACCATTTTACAGATAAAACCACAGGGTATCTACGCTTCTGATACGCATGCTACTGTAAAATGGCAGTATGATTGATAGTGAGTAGGATACAGATTCAATTTTTTAGGAAATGGTAGTTAATAATCATTATAACAAAGGAAGGGGGTGGATGCAAGTGGATAATTCCCTTGAAAAGACAGGGAACTCAATGGAGTTACTTGAGTTTTTAACGGTTTATTCGGGCTGTCGGTTCATATCCGATTTAAAATCGACAACACAATGGAAGGTTGTGCTGAAAAAGATAAGTGAGCAGGATACACTTGTAAATCAATTCTCATTGAACGAATGGAAACAGGCGTTAAAATACCTAAAAAATGAAGGAAACCCGGGACAGTCAAGGGAAGCGATTCTTCAACAATTGCTAAAGGAATAGCAAATACAACGGAGAAAGGACAAAAGAAAAGGGCGTGTTAAATTTGAAAAGGATAAAAAGGCACTTGGAAGCTGGCTTATTATTATTTTTTATTGTCGGCTTTTTAGGGAGTGGTGTGGGGGGGTTGACATCAATGCATTCCACCGATGCTCAAGCTGCCAGCCAGGTTTTTGTGCCCTTTGTACAAAAAAACTGGGGACATAAGGAAGAGCAAACACAAAGCGGTTTAATCACCAAAGAGTCAGTCAATATCATTAGAAAAATAAATCCGAATACGGGTATCGGAGCAGGTTGGAGCCGACAAGGCTCCATAAAAATGGGGCTGCTGCTTTTAATCAGCATTTTTTTAATTATCCATATCCGGAAAAAGGCAAAACAAAGAAGATGATTCTTCAAAATAAAATTTTATGCAAATGAAAGAGAAGGATGGTATTAGGACGGTATGAAGAGACTTGGAATTACTTTTTGCATGACAATGATGATTTTTATGAATTTAGGAATGGGTGTTAATGGCAAAGCGGTCAGGGCGGAGAGTTTGGCTTTCACAAGTTATCTTTCTCAGACCTATGGCGTACCCTATACAGAAAAGGACGCCAATGGAAGTGCTGCTGATAGGGATCAGGATGGGAAGTTAACCTATATGCTACCATCCAATGGCTATAAAGCCGCTACAAAAACAATCACAGAAACCATTATCAATGAGCGGGGGTGCCAGGAGGATCAAATAACCACGGTTTATACTGATGGGGTTGAATTTAATGCCCGTTCGGTGATGGATCCTAATTTAGACGATTATTCAAACAATGGATATTTTGAAAAAGTTTACAACCCCAGAAATCATCATGTCAATAGCGATAATGCGGAATTGGCTGCTACCTTTGGCCCTGGGAATCTGGAGGTTCAGCACTGGCAGGATGCGGGACTTAGCCAAACCCAGGTACAGTACTGGCGGATTGTATTTGCCAGCGACTATGCCATGGATAATGCGGTGATGACCATTACCCTTCCCTATGATGGCACCACAAATTCGGATACGACAGACTGGGTGATCAATCGCTACTATCCCGCGGTTAATGGTGGTGGGCGCTATACCCAGGCAATGCAAGGGAAATCCATAACCATCAATGGAAACATAGCAACCATTGAGTTTGGCAATATTCCTTCGGATAGTGCCTATGGGATTACCTTTACAAAAAGATTTGATCCTCCAGCCGATTTTTCAGAGGATAAAAAAGTAACGGCTGCCAAGGTAACCGGCCAATGGAACGAAGAGGGATTAAGGTTAGCATTGATGGCTAAAAAAGAGAAAATGCGGGCAGAAGGGGCCAGTCCAGAGGAAATAAGTGCAGCGACCCTGGATTATATGAAAATGCCGCAATCCATTGAGAGTATTCGTTATGAAAATGAAGTGTGCCCTCGCCGCTTTGATGTCATCCATCACTTCGTAAGTAAAACGGAGGGAAAGGTGTTACCGCCAGATGTTCTAGCAATTCTGCCATTAAAACAGACGGGAAAAACAGTGGGGACAGAAGTTCATGCCACCGCTCCCAGCCAAAATGCAGTGCAGGTTGAGGATGGTATTTGGCGTTTTAAAGGCTATGATCGAGAGAAGGATATTATAGGGGATCAGGATGTTGAATTTGTTGGATATTGGGAATTTGAACCAGCGGCAACAAAATACCTGGCAACAGAAACGAAGGATAAACAGGTAAATAACGATGTAAAAACGGGCATTACAAGGGATCATTGGGGATTGATTCTTTTGCCAATCCTGTTGGCTGCAGTGGTGGCTTACCCGGTAATTAAAAAAATCAAAGGAATCTAATCGTCAGTTAATAGAGGTGATGCCTTCAATCGCTACAAAATACCCTCAATGATCATTTTAGATCATTGGGGGTATTTTGTATGATGCACCGGATGAATTGGAACACCCGTGCGAAGAACTGGGGATTGATGCCAGAATGGGAGTAAGGATATAATTAAGGAAGTTTAAAGCGAAGCTATTGAATCGCATTTGGCGAGTAAATCGAAGGTGGGGGAAGGAGAATGGCCATTCATATTCGGATCCCAAGGATGCTCGAGGAGCAGTGGGATGAGCCGGGAATTCAACAGGAATTAAATCAAGCAGAGCGAATTTTGAAAGGGCAAGGGGCACTGCTGACCGATGGACGGATTCATTTTATCTTTATAAAGGGGGAATATCGCCAAGTAATGCGTCAGTTGAAAATCACTGGCCTGCTTATTAATAAAACGGGAAGCCCCCTTCATAGTATCAGTGCCTCCATACACCTGCGGTTTAATGATTTTAGAGCCATAATTCGGCCTCGGATTGTATCCTTTCCCGGGCATTATATTGGGACGCTCTGGCCGGAAGAAGGGCTATTGTTCCACAGCAATTTCCAGGTAAAGGGAAAAATGGCAAACCAGGTGTTCTCAGCCCTGGATATTAGCGGCAGTATGGAAAACATCCACTTTTCCCAGGAAAAAATAGGCGTTGCCCTTTAAAGAATCTGGGAAGGATTGTCATCATCTGGAAAGATCAGCCCCATCTGTCGCCGGGCTTCATCCATAATCTCCAGACTCATCAGAGAGTATTGATTATGGCAGGCACCAGTATGGCCCGCTTCAATGAGTCGTACCCATTCGGTCACCTGACCCACCATATCCAGATCCCGGCCCTGGCCAGGTGTGGCACTGAAAAGGGATTCGGGGGCACCTTGGCGGGGAATGAGCTTAAGGTCCAGGGGGCGGTTGATGGCCGTTAGCAAAAGGGTTCCATCCTCTCCTTGAATTTGGCTGGGGATATGGCCATCAGTAATTTTAGAATAGGTTAACTCGGCTTCCATGCCGTCGTAGGATGCCAGGATGGTACCCGCACCGTCCACACCGTTTTTGAGGAGGATCCCCTCAGCGACAATTTTTTGAGGTGCACCAAAGAGCTTGACCAGGGGATGGACGCAGTACACCCCAATATCCATTAACGCACCGTTCGATAAGGCAGGGTTAAAGGCATTTTCAACAATGCCTTTTTTAAAATTATCATAGCGGGAGGAGTATTGACAATACTGGAAACTGACCCGGCGAATGGTTCCCAGACGGGGCAGGGCCGCGGTCATTTTTTGAAAACCAGGGGTAAAGAGGGCGCGCATCCCTTCCATGAGGACAAGGTGCTGCTCCTCCGCCAGGGTGATTAGCCGGGCGAGCTGGGCCGCATTGGTGGTGATGGTTTTCTCACACAGTACATGCTTGCCATGGCTTAGCATGAGAAGGGCTTGTTCGTAATGACAGCTATTGGGGCTGGCGATATAAACCCCATCAATCTCTGGGTTTTGGGCCAGGGCTAGGAGGTCGGTTTCGATAGCCTGGGCACCATGTTTTTCTTTAAAGGCCAAGGCCGTTTCGGGATTCCGGGAGTAGACGGTGTGATAATGTAAGGATGGGATGGTCTGGATTGCTGAAATAAACCAATCCACAATAAAATTGGTGCCGATGGTGGCGATGTTGATCATGGGAGGTCCTCCAATAGTTTTTTTATAGTATAACAGAGAAAGGCAAAGATGTTAAAGATTATGATGGTCATCAAGAAAAAAGGGTTGAGGTAAGAACCTTACCCCAATCCGCTACCCGTAATATCCATAAAAATATCTTCAAGGGTAGGCTGATGGCTGTGGATGGATTGAAGGCGGTTCTCCAGGATGAGCTGTTTAAGGGTGTTGTCTTCAAGAAAGGCAGAAATGGGACGGGTCATTTGTTTTTTGCCATGGTCGTACCAGGTATAGGTAATCCGGATGCCGCCCCGGGAGAAAATAAGGTTCTGCGGGGCATCCATGGTGCAGATCTTACCATTCACTATAAAGGCCACCCGATCACACAGATCGGTGGCATCCTGGATACTGCTAGTGGCTAAGAGGATTGTTTTTCCCCGGGCCTTTTCCTTAAGGATCAGCTCCTTCATCATTTGGCTTTGGGTGGAGTCCAGACCCATGGTGGGCTCATCCAATAGAAGGAGCGGTGGGTCGCTGAGCAGGGTCTTAATAAAATTGAGTCGGGCCTTCATTCCTGGAGAGTATTCTGAAACAGGCTTTTCGGCATTATGGGCCAGACCGACAGTGGACAAAAGCTCCTCAATGCTTCGGGATGCCTTGGGGATGGGCGGCGCAAAAAGCCGTAGATTTTCCAGGACCGTAAGCTCGTCATAAAGGGTGGAAAAGGAAAAGCAGACGCCGATGGCACCAGGATGGGCGGCTCTGGCATGGCGGCAGTCCATTCCGGCGATGGAAGCAGAGCCTTGAAATTCTGGCAGCAGCCCAGTGAGGATTTTAAGGAGAGTGGTTTTACCTGAATAGGCCGGCCCCAGGAGACCAAAGCATTCACCACGGTGGACGGAAAAGCTGACATCTTCAATAAAAGGCTCTGGGCTGGGACTGTAAAAGAGGTTTCGTACACTAATCATAAATAAAGATACCTCCGGGTTTCTATAATGGTTTTAACACCATTATAGAGGGACCCCGGGGGAAGGTCAATGGATTCTTTGCACAAAGAACCCCCGAAACCTTTACCGAATTTCATTCAAAGGCTCGGGGGTTATGGGCTTATTCGCCCATGACGATAATCTTACATTTACGGGAACGGGCCCGGGTGCGGTCGAAATCCACAAAGTAGACATAGCCGGTTTTGCCGACGCCTAACTGGCCTTCATCGACTTCGAAAATAGCGCTGGAGCCCAGGAGTGTGGATTTTAAGTGGGCGTCGCAGTTGAGAAGCTGGGTTTTATCCCCACCGGGAATCCAGGATTCCCAATCCGGCCAGGTAAAGACATCTTCAAAATGCTTGTCCCCAGGGTAGCGGTATTGGCCCAGTTCCACCTCGTCGGGGATAATCTTCTTGAGGGCATCATTTAAATCAGCCTGGAGGAATTCCGTGGTCCCGTCCTCGGTGAAGTCGTGGACAAATTCTTCAAAGAAGACGGAGCAGGTGGTGTGGGGGGAAATGACGGTACAGGTTCCGTTCTGGACCCCGCTATTTTTAATGGCAGTCCGAACACTGTCAGTAATATTGATAAAGCTGGGGGTGCCGCCGTGGGATTCAAGCTGGATGGTTTCTTTATAAACGGTCATAAATGGCTCCTTAAATGAAATTATCGAAATTGTGTTTTAAAACGGCAGCCATTCCGGTATTGGCGGCGCGCTTCATGGCCAGGAAATCATCAGCGCCCTGGGCGTGGATTTCTTTGGTCGCACCGACGAGGAAGTCGGTAAAGATATTGATTTTGGCAATGCCCTCAGTGGCACAGCGGTGGATATTATCATCCCCGGAACCAGAGCTGCCGTGGAGGACTAATGGCACCGGAACGGCAGCGGCCAGTTCCTTGAGCCGTTCAAAGTTGAGGACCGGAGTGGTATTACCAGCATAGAGGCCGTGGCAGGTCCCAATGGAAACCGCCAGAGAATCCACATCGGTTTGTTCCACAAAGGCAACCGCTTCCGCAACAGAGGTGTAAATGGAATCGCTCTTTTGGCCTTCAGCACCACCGCCAAAGGCATCTCCCTGGCCCACATGGCCAATTTCTGCTTCCACAGTGATTCCCCGGGGATGGGCCAGTGCAACGACTGCCTTGGTGATGGCCACATTTTCCTCGAAGGGTTTGGAGGACGCATCAATCATGACCGAGGTGAAGCCTAAGTCCATGGCCCGTTCCAAAAATTCTAAATCCTGGCCATGATCAAGATGAAGAACCACAGGAACGGAGACCGCTTCACCCACCAGTTTCCCGATGACCGCGGCTTCTTCCAGGGAAATGACATCCTGATGTGCCTGGGCAAAGGATAAGATCACGGGTTTGCCTTCCGCCTCAGCGGTTTGGACGAAGGTCCGGGCCATATCGAGGTCCAGAAAATCAGGGGCGGGTACGGCGTAGCCGCCTTTTTTTGCATCGTTGAGGATTTCTTTTGAATTGACTAACATTTTTACGCTTCTCCTTCTGTCTTTCTGTCTTTTTCTGCCTGTAAAATGGCAACCGCCATTTCCCGAATCCGCTTAACGGGGTCTGGTGCGCTGAGGATACCACTGGTACCGCCAGTGCCGTCGGCACCCAGACGGACAACATTGTACACATCCTCTGCGGTGGTGATCCCTGAGGCAATCATAATCCCAATGTTTTTATCAATGGCCCGGATTTTAGAAACGGTATCCAGGATGTAATCATCCCCAGCGACCTGGCCCGTTCCGATAAGATCGGTGGGTTCAGCCAGCAGGATATCCGGACCAAGTTGGGCCAGTGCCAAGGCCTCTACGACGGAATCTCCACAAACGATGGTGGTCATCTTCAGTTCTTTGGCCCGAAGAATGGTTTTGTACAAGGCACTGATGGTCAGTGGATTTTCGGCATGGTTGAGGAACACCGCATCGGCACCAGCTGCCTTTAAGGAATCCGGCAAAACATGGCCCATCCCACGACCGGGTGTCAAAGGGTCCATGTGCTGGGCCGTGACGATGATATGGGATGTTTTTTCCCGAATCTGGCGGATATCGGCATAGGGGCAGGTAAAATACAGCTCAATGCCCGTCTCTTTTGCAATTTCATCCGCGGCGACAGCCAGCGCCAGTGCTTCTTCTCCATATAGATACGATTTGGGATTAACGACTAAAAATACATTATGTCCAGTTTCCACAACCAACCTCCAACTTTCTAATACTTTTTTGAATACTTTAAACCGTTATAATTCTTTTAATTGGCTGACCCGATCCGGGATGGATTCCCCTCCGAAGAGGTAGCTTCCGGCAATGAGGATATCCGCACCGGCCCGGACGAGGTCCGCACCGTTTTGGTCATTGACACCGCCGTCCACACTGATGGGAACGGTGTGTCCACATGTAGCCATCAGTGCTTTAGCCTCAGCAAGCTTCCCATAAATGGATTCATCCAGCTTTTGGCCGCCATAGCCTGGCTCACCGCTCATCAGGACAAGCCAGTCTATATGGGGCAGCAGGTAGGGCAGGCGCTCCAGTCCGTAGGACGGCCCGATGCCAATCCCCGCCTTAATACCGAGTTTTCTGATTTCCGCCAATAAGTGCAATGGATTGGGGCAGGCATCCAATTGGAAGGTGATGACCTCTGCCCCGACATCTGCAAAGATCGGGAAATAAATATCCGGGTGGGCCACTTCGAAATGAACCGAAATGGGCAGGGGACAGACTTGGTGTAAATCCCGGACGGTTTGTGGGCCGAAGGCCACATTGGCCACGTAATATCCATCCATGATATCAACGTGGAGATAGTCAATTCCTGCGGCCTCGGCCTGGGCGACTTGAGCGCCCAGGCGGGTTTGGTCACAGGCTAAAATTGAAGCAGATACGCGTGCCATATGAACTCCTCATGATTTGAATGGGTGACCCCTAATGGGTGGTCACTGCGTGCATCCAGTCCTTGGCCAGGGGATAAAATTCCTTGTACTTTTCATAGTAGAAGGTATAGGCATCGTGGCGCTCCTGACTGGGTTCAACGATGTAGTCCACCGTGGTCATGGATTCAGCAGCCGTCTGGATATCCGGATAGATGCCCCCAGCCACAGCGCCCAGGATAGCAGAACCCAGACAGGGCCCTTCCGTTACCTTTGGAACGATAATGGGCACATTGGATACATCCGCATGGGTTTGGAGCCAGAAGGGACTCTTAACGGCCCCACCTGAAATGACGATGCCCTCGGGGACGAAGCCTGCTTCCTTGAAGGAATCCATAATGACTTCGGTACCGTAGCAGATGCTTTCAATGATGGCCCGATACATATGGGCCGGGGTGTGACCTAAGGACAGGCCATAGAACATTCCCCGGATATCCGCATCCACATAGGGTGTCCGATTCCCCTGGAAGAAATCCAGAGCAATGATACCATCGGAGCCAATGGGCAGCTTTTCTGCCTCCCGATTCAGGATGTCATAGACGCTCACACCTTCCTCAGCCGCCTGGGCCTTGTAATTGCCGCAAAGCTGTTCTTTCACCCAGTTGACGATGGAACCGGTGGACGTCTGTCCTCCCTCGACCATCTGAAGCCCATTGACGATGGCATCGGGATAGGAACCCCAAATGCCCTTACTGTGGATGGCTTCCTTAAACTGCGCAATGTGCAGGTGGGAGGAGCCGGTGATTAAGGTGAGTTTACCCGGCTGGACAGCATTGAGTCCAATGACACCGACAAAGGCATCGGCACCGCCTTCACCCACCGGAATCCCAGGGACCAGCCCCATGGCCTCTGCGGCTTCTGGTGTCAGGCCGCCGACGAGGTCCCCCATGGCCATGACTCGGGATGGCAGTTTTTCCACCAAATCCTCCAGGCCGATGGTGTTATAGAAATCGACGGGATAGCCCCCTTCTTCTGCGTTGTAGTACCAACGACAGGATGCACAGTTGATGCTGGCGGTATATTCCCCGGTGAGGCGGTGAATGAGCCAATCCGTACATTCATAGAAACGTGTGGCTGTATTGTACACCTCTGGTTCATTTTCCTTGAGCCAAAGGGCTTTGGCAGGCAGACATTCTGCGGAAACCATGCCGTAGCCATTGTATTTCAGAGCATCGTGACCGGTTTCGTACATCCGTTTGGCTTGTTTGGCCGCACGGATATCCATCCACATAATGGCAGGCCGGAGCGGGACCATATCGTCTTTAGATAAAAGCACTGTACAGCAAGTGGTATCCACGCTCATCCCCCGGATGTAAGCCGGATCAATGCCACTTTCTGCAATGGCGGCTTTAGATGCCTTACAGATGGCATCCCACCATTCATTGGGATCTTGTTCCGCTAGTCCCGAGGCGGGGGTGTAAAGAGCATAAGGCTCCTCACAAAAAACAATAGGATTCCCCTTTAAATCAAAAATTCCAACCCGGGCTCCCCCGGTTCCCATATCGACCCCTAATACACACTCTAATTGTTTCATCATCATTACCCCTTTCAATGATCTCGCAATTGATAAGACACATATGTGCCTTACAGTAACGTACGTTATAGTCATCATACAACGGGAACATATGTGTGTCAATATTTTTTTGAAAATTCAATTATTCTTGACATTTTCGTTAATAATCACGTATAATCTAGTAACAAATGTGCCTAAATGAAAGAAGGACAAGAAATGGCGAAAAAAAACGATTCGACGGAATCAATGTTTAATAAAATGGTTCTCATTGCAACGTTGTACTATAAAGAAAAAATGTCCCAAAATGAAATTGCCAAAAAGTTGGGAATCTCCCGTCCCTGGGTCTCCAAGTTACTGACCCGGGCAGAGGAAGCCGGTATCGTGAAAATCGAGGTACTGGTTCCCTTTACGGAAAACACCGCTTTGGAAAACAGCTTGATGCAGAAGTATCGTGTTAAGCATGTGGGCGTCATAAAAAACGATTCACCCATGAAAGATGATTTAGCTTTAGCCGCAGCCAATTATTTCATATCTGAACTTCGACCTGAGGATGTGGTGGGAGTGGGGTGGGGAACTGGGGTCACCCGGCTGATTTCAGCCACCGAATCACTGAGTTTTCCAAGGGTAAAGATCTTGCCCCTGGCAGGGAGTTTTGGAAACTCATTGGATTTCCTGCCCAATCTGAGCAGTATCCGTCTGGCTAAAACCCTGGGTGCCGTGGCAGAGGTCATCCATGCCCCTGCGGTTTGCAGCTCGGAGGAAGAATTCGAAACCCTGATGGCCAATCCCCAGACCCGTCAGCTTTTGTGTGAGGCCGAACACGCTGATATCCTATTGTTGGGGATGGGCACCTTCGAATCCTCAACCATGCCCCAATACGAAATTTTTACAGCAGAAGAAATTGAAGAGCTGCGCAGCCGCCGGGTTATGGGGGATATTGGACTACAATATTTTGATGTAGAAGGCAGACCCATTGCCATTGGAGCCACAAAAAAACTTATCCGGGCCAATATCTTTGATGCCAGCAGTAATGCCCGAACCAGCATCGGTATTGCAGAAGGGGTAAAAAAGAGGGATATCATCCACGCAGCACTTTCTCTTAAGCTGGTCAATGTTTTATTTACCAATGAGGAAACCGCTATGGCATTGCTGGAAAAATAATGGGAAGAGTCTAAAACGTTTTTAATTTTTGTGTTTACATTAAAAATTCCAATGATTATGCTTAATGATGTACCGTACAAATCCCCAAGACCCATCGGAAAATCCGGAACCCGATGGGTTAAAATCAATTTTATGTATTGCACAAGGAGGAAGTAAATGGCACATCCAGAAAAAATCATCATCAAAGGACTTCAGCAGAATAACCTAAAAAATATTTCCCTGGAAATACCCAGGGGAAAAATCGTCGTTTTTACGGGGGTATCGGGCTCGGGAAAATCCAGCATCGTCTTTGATACCATTGCGGCAGAGAGTAAGCGTCAAATGAACGAAACCTACCCGGCCTTCATTCGGGGGCGGCTTCCCAAATATGAAAAGCCCAGGGTAGACAGAATTGAGAATCTATCTCCCTCGGTGGTCATTGATCAGAGCCGGATGGGTGGGAACGCCCGGTCTACGGTGGGGACCATCACCGATTTGTACTCCGCCCTGCGGGTACTGTACTCCCGTATTGGAGAGCCCCAGGTGGGGAGTGCCTCCTGTTTTTCCTTCAACGACCCCAGCGGGATGTGCCCGGAGTGCTCAGGACTGGGGAAGGTAATGACCCTGGATCTATCGGCCACCTTTAAACCTGAGGAAAGCTGGAATACAGGAATGGTGGACCTCTCTCTCTTCAATCCTGGAAATTATTATTGGAAGCAGTATGCGAAATCCGGTCTCTTCGACCTGGATAAAAAATGGAAGGACTATACCGAGGTGGAGCGTTGCCGGATGCTTTATGGAAAAGACACCCCGGATGGCCCACCGCTCCATCAAAAAGTGGAGGGCATCCACAGCCACCTCACCCGACTGCTTCTTAACCGGGATCGTTCTACGGCCAGTGAGACCATTAAAAACCGGATGTCCGAGCTGATTGCAGAGGAGGACTGTCCCCGTTGTCATGGAAAGCGTCTGAACGAAGCTGCGCTGTCTGCCCGGATTGCAGGCTATACCATTGCCGAAATGGGAGAGCTGGAATTCACCACCCTTCGGAAGGTACTGTCCTCCGTGACCGATCCCAGGGCTGTAACCATCATTGAAGGCATGGTGGCGACCCTCACCCGGATGATTGATATCGGCTTGCCCTACCTGAGTATGAACCGGGAATCCCTCTCCCTTTCCGGGGGAGAAGCCCAGCGCTTAAAGCTGGTGCGCTACATGGGCAGTGCCCTCACGGGGATGATCTATATCTTCGACGAGCCCAGCACCGGGATGCACCCCCGGGACGTGTACCGAATGACACGGCTCTTAAAAAGTCTTCGGGACAAGGGCAACACGGTGCTGGTGGTGGAGCACGATAAGGATGTTATCCGCATAGCCGATGAGATCATCGATGTGGGGCCCCTGGCAGGGCGCGGGGGCGGCCAGATCCTCTTTCAGGGAAGCTATGGGGCTCTTTTAACCTCCGGGACAATCACAGGGAAGGCCATGGAGGCGCGGATTCCCTTGAAAGCCCATCCCCGTGTCCCCCGGGAATTTCTGCCCATTCGTCACGCCAGCCGTCATAATTTAAAGGACGTATCTGTGGATATTCCCCTGGATGTGCTCACTGTAGTAACTGGAGTGGCCGGTTCGGGAAAGAGCACCCTCATCCGGGAAATTTTCGCCAGGACCTACCGGGACCGGGTGGTCTTAGTGGATCAATCCCCCATAACCGCAACAGGGCGATCGACCCCCGCCACCTATCTGGGCTTTTTTGATGAGATTCGAAAGCAGCTGGCCAAGGCATCGGGCCAGCCGGCATCCTTTTTTTCCTTTAATAGTAAAGGGGCCTGTCCGGTGTGTAAGGGAAAGGGCATCGTGGTGACGGAGCTGGTGTTTATGGACCCGGTGACCACGGTGTGTGAGGCCTGCGAGGGCAAACGCTATAGCGATGAAGCCCTGTCCCAGAGCTATCGGGGAAAAAATATTGTGGATATTCTGTCAATGACAGTGGAGGAGGCCCAGGATTTTTTTCAGGAAAGTGGAAAAATCACCAAGCATTTGAACGCTATGGCGGCGGTTGGTCTGGGATACCTGTCCCTGGGACAGCCCCTCTCCACCCTTTCAGGTGGAGAGCGCCAGCGCTTAAAGTTGGCTAAAAATCTGGATAAAAAAGGGAATATTTACATTTTAGATGAACCCACCACCGGACTTCACGCCAAGGATGTGCGCAAAATTATGGGGTTATTGGATGGCTTCGTGGTCAAGGGAAATACGGTTATCGTCATCGAGCATAACCTGGATGTAATGAAACAGGCCGATTATCTCATTGATATCGGACCGGATGGCGGTACCGCCGGGGGACAGGTGGTGTTCACCGGGGCCCCGGCGGTGATGGCCGCCCAGGGGGAGACCATCACCGCAAAATATTTGAGGGACAGCCTCATAAATTAATGCTTTTTCTTCGAGCGATTGGCCTTAGCGATGGCTTTAAACTTCTTCTCCTTCTTGGCCAAATAGGTATCGGGATCATCGCCGTAGGCCGCTTCAGCAACCAGTTTCCCGTAGGACCTAAAACGGTCCGGGGATAAAGTCCCTTGGGCAATGGCGGCTAAGACTGCGCAGCCAGGTTCTGTGGTATGGGTGCAATTTCGAAAATGGCAGTTCTGGGTTAAGGCTTCGATATCCTCAAAGCTTTTTTCAAAGCCTGTGGAGACGTTCCACATGCCCAGCTCCCGCATCCCCGGGGTATCGATAACCAGACTGCCCCCAGGTAGGCGTATCAGCTCCCGGTGGGTGGTGGTGTGCCGCCCCTGATCATCATCCCGGAGACCTCCGGTTGCAAGGCGTCCTTCTCCCAGAAGAGCATTAATTAAGGTCGACTTCCCGGTTCCGGAAGAACCGAGGAAGGCGGCGGTATGGCCGGGAATCAGGAGGGATTCCAGAGCGTCAAAGCCCTCCCTGGATAAAGCGGAGGTGACTAAAACCCCCGTACCAATGGCAACGGCGTAGACCTCAGCCAGGCGTTGGTTTAAGGTATGGCACAAATCGGCTTTGGTCAGTACCACCACTGGCTGGGCACCGCTTTCATAGGCCAGTGCCAGGTAGCGCTCCAGTCGATGTATATTAAAATTCTGATTTAAGGACATACAAATAAAAACGGTGTCGATATTCGCGGCCACCACCTGGCCAGCCAGGGCCTTGCCCGCCGCCCGCCTTATGAAAAGGCTCTTTCGGGGAAGGACCTGGTGGATAATGGCGTGGCCGCCAGCATCGTTGTCCCGGTCCAAAAGGACGAAGTCCCCTACACCGGGAAAGTCCGAGGGCATAGCAGCCCCATAGCGCAGCTTGCCAGACACCTCGGCCAGTAATTCCCCGGAGTCACAGACCACCCGGTACAGGCTCTTTTCCTGGGTAATGACCCGGGCGATAATGGGATTTTCCTCAAAGGTGTGTGCCAAGGTGCGGATGCGGTCGTCTAAACCATAATGTTGTAAATGAATGGACTGTTTTTTGATTGTGTTCATGTTTTCCTCCTAAAGATTTTGTAGAGTCTTATGGAGGTTGTGCAGGATTAATGTGTGCAAACCTCCCGGTTTGCCACAAGATCCAAGGTGTGATTGGTTTTCAAAAAGCAATGCTCCTCTTTTATAAAATAGTGGGAATACTCCCTGATTTGTATTGTAGCCATGGGGCAGAGGTTTGTCAATGGCCTGTGGATCATTGTCCCGGGGAATGGAAATAAAAGAAAATCGACAAGGTCGTCCCATTGGGGGGGCCTTGTCTTTTTTTGCAGGAACTTTAATTAAAATTCATATTCATAATATAAGCTTCCATAAATTCCGGGGTATCCGCCAGATTGATCTGTTCGGTGCAGGCTTGGATCTGGGTTGCCCGGGTGAGCTCCTCCTGGTTTAAGAGACAGCGCTGGACCCCGTGGCCGGCACCATTGCCGATGGCCAGGATTTTATCCCTGGGAACGGGGGGCAAAAGGCCGATGGCCAGGGCGTTTTCGATGTTGATAAAATTGCCGAAGGCCCCGGCTAACACCAGGGCATCCACATCGGAGAGGGTAAGGCCACATTCCTTTAGGAGGGTCATACAGCCCGAGTAAATGGAGCTTTTCGCCAGCTGAATCTGGCGGACATCTCCCTGGGAGAGGTAGACGGGCTTGTCCCCCCGGGAGAAGTAAAAGACCACATCCTGATCCGGAGTATCCAAAACGGCCAAATGGGCGGCCAGGGGACTGCCGGGATGGCGTGTCAGATATTCCTCGGGGGTGAGGAGATAGCCACTGGGGTCAATGATCCCCAGGCTGCGCAGAACCGCTACGGCATCGACGATGGCAGAGCCACACAGACCGATGGGGGCACCGTCGCCGATGACCTGACAGCAGATTTCCCCCTTTTCCAAGGTAATGCCTTCGATGGCACCTGCGCTTGCCCGCATACCGCATTCGATATTCGCCCCCTCCAAGGCAGGCCCACAAGCAGTGGAAGCGGTTTGAAAGCCGGTGAGGGCGTTGCCAAGGGCAATTTCACCATTGGTGCCTAAATCGACCATGAGATATTTTCGGTCATCCTGGGGAAGGGTGAGGAGGACGGATGTGGTGTCAGCTCCGACAAAGCCCCCCAGAAGGGGAAGAAAATCGATCACAGCAGCATCCGGCAGGTTGAGGCCACAGGCATGGTTGTGGGTGTGGATGGCATCCTCTGTGATATTGGCATAGGGAAAGCGTCCGAGGGCCTGGGGGTCCATGGCAAAGAATAAATGGGCCATGGTGCTGTTACCGCAGAGAACCAGGTGATAAAGGTCCTTGAGCAGCCCGGGATGATCCCCTTCACAGCGACGAAGCAGTTCATTGATGGTATCGGCGATGGCCTGGCACTGGTCCTCCAGGGCAGATTCCCGCTCCTGGCAGAACAGAATCCGGGCGATGACATCGCCCCCAAAGGTAATCTGCTTATTCAAGGACGATTCGGTGTAGAGCAGGCTGCCGTCAATAAGATCGTAGACATAAAGCACCACACTGGTGGTCCCAATATCAATGGCCCCACCATAAAGCTGGTCCGTGGTATCTCCAGGCTGGATGTCGATCGGAAGGCCCTGGTGGCGGACCACCGTTATACCGGATACATTCTTTTGGTTGACCATGTGGGAAAACTTTCGGCGCAGAGTCAGGCTGGTATCCCTTAGAAATGCGCTGTAGCTTTCTGGGGTGAGAGCCGAAAGGGGGTGGTGGGTTTTTCTCAGGGCTGGATCAAAGGGAAGGGTGGCATCGCTGTGGTGTCCGGTTAAGAGGGAAGCCTGATCTAGATACTGGGAATCTTCCAAATAGACGGTTAAATCCTCTTCCACCATCAATTGGCAGGCCAAGACCTCCCGTTTATGTCTGTTTGCTTCGATGGTAACCTGGCATTTTCCACAGGTGCCCTTTCCGCCGCAAACCAGGTCCAGGGGGAAACCTGCTGAGGAGCAGGCTTCTGAGAGCAGCCCCCCCGCTATAGTAATATTGGTTTTTTGGTTGATGAAATTTAGCTTAAACATCGGGTGCCTTTCTTTTAAAAATCCACATCCCGGTAGGGACAGTCCGTTGAATCACAGCTGTTACAGTCATGCTTAGTTGAATGGGTTTCGATGGTGGAATCGGCACCGTAATAGTAAAGCATGGATTTTTCAGGGGCTAACATAAAATTGGACGTTAGTGTGATATCGAGATCCGTTTCCTGCTTAAGGGCATTCAGGAGAACAGCCTGGGCTTCAAGATCAATGCCGCAGCTTCCAGGCGATTGTTTTCGGGTGAGATGGATATCTTTTTCCAAAAGACTGTATTCCAGCTGGGTATTCATTTGGTTGGAGGCATTGAAGAGAATTTCGTTTGAGATGTGGTTGAGCAAAAACCCATCGAGAAAGTCTTCTTCCTTGAGCATCCGTTCAATCAGATCGTCGATTTTCTGGGAACAGGAGCAACAACAAAGCACAATGTATTGACAATTTTCAACCCCGGGGAGGATACCCCGAAAGTGATTGTGCTGAACACTGTAGCAGGTAGTGATTTCGAGATGGTGCATGGCCAGCTGGATGAGCGAGGGAAAGACCTGGTGGGTGTAATTGGTCACATTCTCGTTTTCCTTGAGGTGCAGCTGGCGAAAGATTTTTTCTTTATCATAAATAAACTTAGTTTTGATGTATTCAACCATGATAACCTCCAAATTATTCTTGTGCCGTAAGGCGTTTTCGATATTGTTTGGGTGTTTCGCCTAAGAGTTTTTTAAAAACCTTGGTGTAGTAGCTCTGATCGCCAAATCCCACTTGGACGGCGATATCGGCGATGCTTAGATCTTCGTGCTCTAAATAGGTCAGGCTTTTTTGGATACGGATATTGTTGAGGTATCCCGTAAAATTTACACCGACCTCCCGTTTGAAGAGCTGGGAAATATAATTGCTGCTGATATGCAGATGGTGGGCTAAATCGTTAAGGGTGATTTTCTCACTGTAGGCATCTCCAATGTATAAAAGGGCGGCTTTAATAAGGTCCGATTGTCCAAGGATCAGAGTGCTGTAAACATGGTCGATAAAGTGAGCCACAATATCATTAATCCAGCTAAAGAGTTCGGATGTCGTTTGAATTTGGCTCATGGCAAAGATATGGTTAAAATCAGAACTGAAAATTTTTTGGACTGAAGCACCACTATCAATGGCCTTTTGGGAGAGGGTCCCGAATAATTCGAAGATCCGACCTTTGATATTATCGTAATTGCCACCCTCGATAATAAAGATTTCGTCATAATAAGCCTTCAGAACTTCAGTGGATTTCTCCTGATCCCGCTCCTCAATATAGCGGATGAGCTTGCGCTCCAGAGAGTTCAGGGTAGAGTTATCCTCGGGTCCGAAGGTATTCTTATGCTTATACTTTTCGATTTGATCACCAATATACAGTTGGCTTTGGTGACGGGTGTTCAGGTGCTCGTAATCCTGCCAATTGCGGCAGAAACCAAGAATGCTGTTGAACAACAGCGTGGAAAGGCTTTGGATATGATTGGGATTATATATCATGAGTTTTGAAATGGCAAGGGAAATTTTGGGGAGTAGGGTCTGTGCTTCGGGATAGAGGTTAAAGACCCGATCCACCAGAGTATCATTGAGGTTTCCCATTACCAGTGGACCGACGATAACGCTGGCCTGGTGCTTTTTATCGATCAGTACGGGAATCGCAATATTGATCAGGTCTGAGGGGCAGGCGAAGATATAAGGCTCACCCAGGCTGCGGGCAATCTGGGCGGAAAAATTCATACTATCCGTGCATTTTTTATTGAGCTGTCCTTGATGTTCACTAAAAATACTACAAAACTTGAGTTCTGTCCGGTAGCTGGCTAGAATTTCCCCAGAGTTTTTATAAATCGTAACCGGTACACCTGTGCAGATACAAAAATCATTGACGATTTCCTGTAATTTCTCTAGAATTTCATTCATCATTTTCTCTCTTTTATTTATATTTTCATTGAGTGATCCTGTTGGTTAGGCAGCCAGTACATCAATTAAGGAAAGGCAATTCTGATTGCTCACCGACAGGTTATCCTGTAAAGTAGAGGGACAGCATTCCTTTTGATGCATTTTTAAGGATGAAATCCTATTTATATCAACGTGAGTTGCTTTTATTATTCATTATAGCAGAGGAATTTGTCAATGAGAATCATGAAAATTTTTAAAAAAGTAAAAAAAGGATGTGCGAAAGTTGTAAAAGTATGATTAATCGTGGTATAAAGGAAAATATAGTGATGTTTTTTACAAAAAATAGTGTTTTTGTCCAAAAAAAAGAGAAACCGATTTTCCCTCTGTGAATCAGGATGAAACTGTGGGGGAAAAATACAAATATTCATGTTGCAATTCATAGAATCATGCCAGGGTCCTCAGTATAATAATGTTAGTTGGTTAAACAGTTATAAGGATCTCGTGAAAATCAAGTGAATTGGTAGGTTAGGAGGATATAAATGTTACCAATGAAAAAGGTATTTCGGAAGATCATCGATGGTGATGAGGTCTGTACAGTGGAAATATGCCGGGAATTCCTGGATGCGGGTGTTCCACCCATGGAAATTCTGGAAAAGGCAATGATTCCCGCTATGGATCACTGTGGCGTATTACTGAGAAGCAAAAAAAGCTTCATCCCCCAGGTATTAATGTCTACCCGGGCCATGCAGGCAGGGATTGATGTGCTCAGACCCTATTTGAGTCAAAGCCAGGAAAAGATGATTACTGCTGAAACCATTATCATTGGGACCGTTCAGGGCGATATCCATTCTATTGGAAAGAGCCTGGTGTCCATCATGTTGGAAAGTGTGGGGTTCACTGTGGTTGATTTGGGAACCAACATTTCAGGGCGGGAATTCATCGAAGCGATTATTGAGAACAAAGCCCAATACGTTAGCCTATCGGCCATGTTGACCACTGCGATGATCAGCATGCGGGAAATCGTTCAGGAAATTAACGCCTATCCCTTCGATTGGCCGGTTAAGATTTTAGTGGGCGGCGCACCGATTACCAAGGCCTTTGCCGCAGAGATTGGGGCAGATTTTGCAGATAATGCTGCGGATTGTGTCGAAAAGGTTTTAACCTTTAAAGATAATACAGATTGAAAGGACCCTTAGGTCTTTTAATAAAAAAATCAAAGATATTTAGTAGGAGGATAGTATGGCACTATTACAAGAAATTAGTCAAGCGGTTATTGCAGGAAATGTAGCGGATACCGTTGCAAAGGTTGAGGCAGCCGTCTCCGAGAAAATTGAAGCATCCAGCATCTTAAATGATGGATTAATGGTTGGAATCAACGAAATCGGTGAACAATTTGGGGCGGGAAAGATCTTTGTCCCCAACGTTCTGATGGCTGCAAAGGCCATGAATGAAGGTGTTGAAGTGATCAAACCTATGCTCGCCAGTGAAGGCCCAACCACCGTTGGGACAGCAGTGGTTGGTACCGTTAAAGGTGACTTGCATGATATCGGTAAAAAATTGGTGGTTCTGATGATGCGCAGCGCCAATCTCAATGTTATTGACCTTGGTGCCAATGTTGCTGCAGAACAGTTCATCGAAGCCATCAAAGAACATCAGCCGGATGTTGTTGGGTTGTCCGCTCTGCTGACCACCACCATGAATGAACAAGCCCATGTCATTAAAGCCTTTGAAGAAGCAGGCGTCCGAGACCAGGTCAAGGTCTTAATCGGTGGTGCACCGGTTACCCAGGGCTGGGCCGATAAAATCGGTGCTGATGGCTTTGCGGCAGATGCTGCGGGTGCGGCTGCCTGGTCCAAAGCATACGTTACAAACGCATAATAAGTCAGAAACCCCATAGTTTAAAAGCGAAAGGATAAAAGTGGAGATATGTTAGGTCGAGTAAAATACAATGTGATGAATGATCAGGAATTGTCCTATTTAAAGGGAGAAATCGAACGTCTGCTCATTGAGCGTGGCGTCATCCTGGACCATGAAGAAATGCTGGATGATTTGGCAGCGGTGGGCTGTGTGGTGGATAAGGATGCAAAAGAAGTTAAATTCACCAAGGAACTCATCGACAAAGCCCTGGCGGCGGTGCCTGAAAAATTCACGCTGTACTCTCCGGGCGGAGAGCGTGACTTGGACTTCCCAAGTGCCGATGGTCGTTTTTATACCCGCACCAACACCGGGGCCCCCAATTACCGCACGATCCAGGGAGATACTCACTATACGACCTTGGAAGAGGTTGAAGAATGGTACAAACTCACCAATGCCATGGAAAATCTGGACTTCGTTACCCTACCCAGTACTTCCGGTGAATATGTACCTGGGGATGCAGTCGATGTCTATACGTTGGAAAAAGCCCTTAAGCTTTCCGCAAAACACATTTGGATTCAACCCTACGAAGCAGATAATGTGCAGTACTTGATTGATATGGCGGCTGCCGCAGTGGGAGGCCTTGAGAACCTTCAGAAAAAACCCATTGTCAGCTTTATTGCCTGTAGTGTGCCCTGCCTGACCTATAAGCACATGGATGCAGAAATCCTGTATCGCTGTGCCAAGGCTGGCGTACCGGTTCAGCCCTGCTCGCTGCCCACTGCTGGTGCCAACACACCCGTAACGGCCCAGGGAACAGCCTTTATGGCTTGTGCTGAAGTCCTGGCCATGATCATCATGCTTGAACTGCTGTGCCCGGGCCTTCCGGTTATCGCAACACCATTGCTGTTCTCCATGGATATGATGACCACCTATACCCTTCAGTCCAATACAGAAATTACCATCGCACGATTGATTGCCATGGAACTCTTTGAAAATGGCTATAATGTTCGTGCCCACTCCTATGGTACAGGTACCGATAGCCTGTGCATGGATGCCCAGAACTTTATTGAACGGACGAGCCTTACAGATGCCATGGCAATGTCTGCGGCATCGGTTCTCGGTGGTGCTGGTCAACTGGAAACAGCCAAGACCATCAGTCCTGTCCAGTTGATTATTGATAATGAAATTTTCGGGATTGCCCAGCGAATTCGCCGGGGTCTGGATGTGGATGTCGAAACCATTGATGCCGACGAAATCTTTGAAGCTTTGGATAAAGACCCGTCCTTTAGTTTCCTGATGAGCCCCCACACCGGCCGTCACTTTATGGAGCCCCATCGCCCGGATATGTTTAACCGTGATGGCGTGGTTCACTGGGAAGCCGAAGGCTGTAAGACCCTGGAAGATAAGGCTCTGGAAAAATTCCATACCATTATGGATGCCGACAGCACCTATACCCTGGAAGCAGATAAGGCAGCTGCTGTGGAAGCCGTTTTAAAGGCTGCCCATGCTGCTCTTGTCAAGGAATAATACTGAATTTAAGTGAATCTGGCGCGAAACGGCCATAACAGTTTCAAGCGATTTGTATACATTTCCCATTGATTCGGCTATTTAAGTAGCGCGGATTCTGCACTCTTCAATGGCGATGAGTGATATATCCTGCCTGATTCATCCAATGGATTGGGCGGGATACCAGACAGAAGGGAGATTTCTGTCTGGTAACGCTTATTACTGAAAAAACGTGCATTCATCATATGAGCCCCCTTTCAAAGGCTAGGTTTTAAAACGGAAGAATCCCTCTCTAATTTTCTGGCTACAGGCTTCCTTCGAGTTTGCCTGGGCTAAACTCAGCAATTCCTTTGTTTTAACGACGTGTGGAAGCGATGTCTGAGAAAAGGGGCTAATATGATGAATGCACCGCAACTGTTTTGCTGCGAAAGGAAAAACCATGAGAGTCACAAAAACTGAAAAGATTTGGTTGATTGTCGTTACGGCTTTGTTCGTGCTGTACAATCTTCCGGGAGTGCCACCTTACGGTGAAGCTGTCCCAACACTGGTCCATGCGGCCCTGACCGTTATACCCCTGTGGATTGCCGTTTATGTCGGGATGCACAAGGTCTATAAGGTATATCGCCTGAAGGATCAAGAGAAAAAGAATAAAGGGGATGAAAAATGCTAAGTTCAATGACAATCTGGGTTGCATTTGGCATCTATATGTGCTTCCTGCTGGGGGTAGCATTCTATGTTACTCAGAAAGAAAAGAAACAAGCGGCTGGGGAGAATTTATTAACAGCCAGTGTCGCCTGGCCTATTTTGGTCATGACCTATATTGCCTCACTGATGAGTACCTGGGTTTTCTTCGCTGGACCAGGGGCCTACTATCGTGGGGGATTGGGATACTGGATTTCAGAAATGAGCTATATCGCGCTCTTCCCAATTATTGCTCACTTTACAATGAACAAGGTGTGGATGGTTAATCAGGAAAAGGGAAATACCTTTGTCACACCTGCAGATTTCTATTTCGAACGGTTTAAGAGTCCTGCCCTCCGCACTATTCTTGGTATTGTCTTCCTGGCAGCTTCTTTCCCGTATATTTCTTCGGTACTGGTGGCCATTGCCCAGGCGGCGGATTACGCTACTGGTGGTGCTATCCCCTATCAGACGGCGGTTATCGTCGTGGGCTTGATCATGACCATCTTTGTTTGTATTGGCGGGGTGAAGTCAGCGGCGACGGCGGATACCATTCAGGGGCTCGTTTTTATCGCCTTACTGTGGTTCATTGTCATTGCCTGCCTCATCGTTGGTTTTGGCGGATCTCTGACCCTGGCGGTGGAAAGCCTCTGGGAGAATACTCAGTCCTTCTTCTCCTATCCAGGGCCCAGCGGGTGGGTGTCCTATGCGTCACGATTTGGCTACCCCTTCTCCTGTGCCATTGGATGGACCATTATGCTCCCCCATGTATTTGTTCGTTCAGGCTATTATGGGGACAACTTAAAGGCTCAAAGAAAGCTTTCCTACATGACACCGGCCCTTCAGGGTTTGGTGTGGACCGGAACGATGTTAATTGGCCTGATTGGCTTAGCCTTAGTCAGTGATATGGCAACTTCAGAATCCGAATTAATTATCCCCTATATGATTAATAACTTTGTGAATGCCTTTAATCCCACCCTGGCGGTCTTAATGATGATTGGCTTCTTCGTCGGGGCGACGGCGGTCGGTCTGTCCACGGCCAATGCCTTCTTAAGTGTTGCTTCCGGTATTGTGGCTTCTGATTTAATTAAGAACACCTTCCATATCGATGTGCCTAAGAACAAGGAAATGCTGGTCAATCGTGTTATTATCGCGGTGCTTGGCCTGGGCTCCCTGGTGATCGCACTGAATCCGCCAGAGCTGATCTTTACACTCATTATGTTCTCCATTGCCATCGTCATGCCGCTGTTCCCAATTCTGGTCTTTGGCCTTTATTGGAAAAAAGCCACAAAGCAGGCTGCCGTTGTATCGACCATTGTTGGAACCGTATTGGTTCTGATGACGTACTTTGTGTGGAATATCGGAGATGTATGGTATGGAGCCATTGGTCTCATTGGTGCCACGGTTACCATGGTAGTGGTTAGCCTGTGTACCAAACAAGACGAAGCCGATTCCAAGGAGTTCTATGAAACTCTGGATCGGGCCACAGATCGTTTCTACGAAATTCAGGAGTAATTTAGGAATACTGAATAGAAATTTTGGGAGAAATCAAAATAAATGGAGGCTTCTGGAAAGAAGCCTCCATTGCTAAAGGTCCTTGAGGCGGAGTCATTTATAGAGTGGCCCCGCCTGAATGAAAATTAAAATCCAATCCATGAGGAGGAACAAAAACATGAGTAAAGAGTTGATTTTTAAAACAATGCGCCACGAACCAACAGAACGGGTGCCATGGGTTCCCTTTTCAGGCATCCATTCTGGAAAGCTTGGAGGATACACGGCCGAAGAGATTTTAAAGGATGGCCAGAAATTATATGAATCTTTAATGGAAGTGGCCAAGGTTTATGGCCCTGACGGTATGCCCATTATGTTCGACCTTCAGCTGGAAGCCGAAATTCTTGGCTGCGAGCTGCTCTGGGCCCGGGATAACCCGCCTTCCGTGGAAACCCATCCCTACGAAGGGGATAAAAAAGGCATTCCGTGCCGGTGCAAAATCCCTACCCGGGAATCGGGACGAATTCCTGTTATGCTGGAAGCTATGACCAAGCTTAAGGCTTCTGTTGGGGAGGATATCGCCCTCTATGGCTTGATTTGCGGCCCCTTCACCCTGGCATCCCATCTTCGGGGCAGTGAAATCTTTACCGATATGCTCATGGATGAGGATTATGTCCGGGAACTGGTTGGCTTCTGCGCGGAAGTGGCCATTAAAATGAGTGAAATGTACATTGAAGCCGGGATGGATATCATCGCGGTGGTGGATCCCCTGGTCAGCCAAATTGCACCGGAATCCTTTGATGCCATGTTGGCAGAATCCTTCACCGCCGTCTTTGATTATATCCGCAGCCGGGACCGCTTCTCCTCTTTCTTCGTGTGCGGGAATGCGACACCTCAGCTGGATGTCATGTGCAAGACTAACCCGGACAGCATTGCCGTCGATGAAAATGTGGATTTCAAATATGGGAAATCGGTATCCGATCAATACAATATTGCCATTAGCGGGAATATCCCCTTGACCGTGGTCATGCTCCACGGCGAACCCAATGACAACCGGAAATGCGTCATTGATCTTCTGGATTCCATTGAGGACAAACGCAATATGATTGTCAGTCCTGGTTGTGATATGCCCTACGATGTGCCCCTGGAAAACACCATCGCCTGTGCCCAAGCCGTTAAAAGCACCGAACAGGCCCGGGAAATGATCGTCGGTTATGAAGGGATGGATTTAAGCGATATTGAAGTTGAAATACCGGATTATGATCATCTTGAACGCCCCTTTATCGAAGTTTTCACCCTGGACTCCGTACAGTGTGCAGCCTGTACCTATATGATGGCTGCGGCAACCCGTGCCAAGGAAAAATACGGCGATCAAATCGATATTATTGAGTACAAATATACGGTTAAAGAAAATATGGTTCGATGCCAGAAGATGGGCATCACCAACCTGCCCACCATGGTCATTAATGGCGAAATTAAGCACGTTTCCATTATTCCCGATAATGAAGAATTAAGCCAGGAAATTGAAGCCCTCTTATAAAGGTGTCACCTGCCAGTGTGACATTGCGCATCGAAAAACGAATATCTGTTTATTGACAGGTTTTTTAGGCGCCGGAAAGACGACGTTGCTCAAAGAGTTGATGTCGTCTTTTCAGCGTCAAAGGATTGGAGTTATCGTCAATGATTTCGGGAAGATCAATGTTGACTACCGGTTAGTGGAAACCGAGGGTATGGCCATGGCCGAGGTTTCCAACGGCTCCATCTTTTGTGCCTGTGTGAAGGATAAATTTGTAGATAGTCTCATCGCCATGTCCCAGTGCGATATTGACATGCTGTTCATCGAAGCATCGGGGCTGGCAGACCCTTCCAACATCGGGACGATTCTGGAGGGGATTCGTGGGAAAACCGGAGATGCCTTTCATTATCAAAGTGCTCTTTGCGTTATCGATGGGGAAACCTACTTGAAAATGTCAAAGATACTACCGGCTTTGACCCGGCAGGTGGAGTATTCCGATATTGTCCTTGTTAATAAGGCGGATCGAATGGATGCGGACACCCGGGACGGGGTGGTTGCCCGGGTGATGGCAATCAATCCCGGTGCCCAGGTTTTTGTGACCACCTATTGTCAGTTTGATTACAAAGCGGTCTTGGGCGTTAAAGCCAGTTGCCGGGATGCCAAGGAAACCACCAACACCCCAGAGAGCCGCCCGGTGACCTTGAACCTGGAGGCTGTGCATTCCATGGATTACAAGGCTTTCAATGATTTCTTAAAGGCAGTTATCCCCGATACCTATCGGTTTAAGGGCTTTGTTAAAACCCTGGATGGGGATTTTGAAGTCAGTGCAGTAGGGGACTGTGTGGAAATGCAAAAGGCCCAAAAGCCTGTTGAAAAAACAGAGCTGGTGGCCATTTCCGCAGTGGGTCTTCGCTTGTACACCACGGTGACCAAGGCCTCCAAGGCATTTTTGCATGGGGCATTAAAAATTCTTTGAGAAGAATTCTTAATGCCCTCGGATCCCACCCCCTACTGCAGAGGCAGGCTTTGGTTATTGAAAAACTGGATAAAGTTTAACAGGGTGAGGGACAAAGGGCTGTCTGCATTCCAGATGATATAGGCACAGGAGGAAATAGTGGGGCTGGTGATGGTCTTGACCACCATGTCTGAATCATTTTTAAGTAGGGAAGAGGTGTAGGGTACAATGGCAACACCCAAGCCCTGCTCCGCCCAGCTGAGCGAAGAGGACAAATCGTTATTCAGACAGAAGAACTTTGGAATAAAGCCCTTCTGCCGACAATTATTGGTAATGAGCTCCCGGTAGCGGTGGTGAACGATTAAAGGCGTATTTTTAAGTTCGGCTAAATCGATACTGGGTGACTCTAAATCCTTGTAAAAGGACGGCTTGGCCATGGTGACAAAGGAATCAAAATGGGGGTTGCTCAGACCATCGTTTTCCAGGAGGATCGAATGAAAATCATGGAGGTTAAAGGGCTCCCGGACGATTCCCAGGTCAACAGAACCAATGGAGAGGAGGGCACAAATGGAAGCCGTGCTTCCTTCCACTATATCAAAATGAACATTGGGTTCAATTTCTAAAAATTCTTTAATTCGCTGGGGGAGCAGCTGGTTACAGGCCGAGGTAATGGTGCCAATGCGAATGATTTCCTGTTTTTGCGCCTCCTCAGCCTGGAGGTCTGCGATGGTTTCATTGATAAGGCTGAGAATTTCTTTGGCGCGCTCCTGGAGGAGTAACCCCTTTTCGGTAATGATCATTCGTTTTTTTTCGCGCTTAAACAGCTCAATGTCAAATTCCTCTTCCAGTGCTTTTAGGGATTGGCTAAGGGGGGGTTGGCTGATGTTCAGATTGATGGCAGCCTTTGTAATGTTCTCCGTTTCAGCAATCGCTAAAAAATATTCAAGCTGTTTTAATGTCATGACGATCAAACCTCCTAGTTTTAAGATGAACAACCATATCGATTTAATTTCATTTTAGCATAGAGCAATATAAAATGCTATCCCTATCGGTATCTACAAATGAAAACAAGTCATATCGAAAAGATATGATGCAATGGAAATTTTCTAAATATTTAATATTGGGAATAAAGTGAAGAGTTCAATATAATAGGATTAAGTATTTGGAAAGGAGAATCAGTGGCGGAGAGGCACCGATTATTCGATGAAGGAGATCTAGAGGATGTTTAAAATTGATGAAGAAAAGTGTAAGAAGTGTCGGATGTGTGTCAAAGAATGTCCGGTTCATGCGGTGTATTATGAAAAAAAGGACAAAGGGGCAATTGTAGAAATTACGGAAAAATGTGTGGAATGTGGTATTTGCAAACGGGTATGTAAATTTGGTGCCATCGAAAATGACGCACCCTTAGAATCTGTGATTACCTGCAGCTCCTGTCCCATTCAATGTAAGGTCCCCCTGGGGGAAACCGGGGCCTGTACGCGTTATCGCAATGTTGGCGGAAAGCTGGTAAGGGATCGGGAGCTGGTGGTTGAAGCCTTAGAACAAAAGGAAGCAGCGGACAATATCAAAAAGCCCATCATTACAGCCGTGGGAGCCGGAACCAACTACCCCTGTTCCAAGCCAGCCCCCCATATTGTCAGTGAATGCCGGGATGGCGTGGATGTGGTGACGGTGGTTACTGAAGCTCCTCTGAGCTACAGTGGACTGGTGATTAAGCTGGATACCAACACTTATATTGGGGAAGAAGGGGACCCGGTATACCGTGACGGCAAGGTTGTGGGGATGGTCAACACCGAAGAATATGGCTCGAAGATGATTGCCATTGGCGGTGCCAATAGACTCACTGGAGATAATGGCTTTGCCACGGCCCGGACCATTGTAGAGCTGGCCAACGGGGAAGAGGTCGAGCTAAAGGTCAACAAAAAGATCGTGCTGAAGCTTAAAGCCGGTGTGGCACCGGTCATCGATGGTGTTGAAGAAAGCATCATGCGCATTGGCTGCGGTAGTGCCACCGTGGGACTCTTTGCCAAGCGAATGAAGGATGCGGTGGATGAATGTATCGTGATCGACCACCATGTCATCGGCTTGTGCTCTGAGCATTTGGCGGGTGAAGCCGTGGGAATGACCTGGAGCGGGATTATCCCCAATGCCACCAAAAGCTCCAGAGGCCGTTACTTTGGCGGTCATGGCAGCGGCATTGGCGGAACCTCCCTGGAAACGCCCCGGGACGCCATCAAGGGCGCAGATATGAGCATTGCTAAAGCAGGTATGCAGGTGATGGTGGTGAACACCACCGGTGAGATTTACGCTTTGTTTGAGCTGAAGGCCGATGGCAGTTTTGACGAAATTCCCATGACGGAAGCCGCCCTTGGTGTGGCCTTAGCCATTCAGGATAATTGCCAACGTTCCATGACCTCGATTTTATACACCGGGGGAACCGGCGGCAGCGCCCGGGGTGGGGTGTGTACCCATCCGGTGAAGATTACTGAAGCCGTCCATGAACAAAAAGCGGTATTAACCATTGGGGGAGCTCCCGCCTTCGTTTATCCTGGCGGCGGAATTAACTTCATGGTGGATACTCAAAAGGTGGTGAATAAGGCCTTTACCTGGGTGCCCACACCGGCAACGGTGGCGCCGGTGGAATACACCATGACGGTAGCGGATTACGAAGCCATGGGTGGCCATATGGATCAGATCAAAGATGTGTCCGAGTACAAATAAGGACTTCTTCCGGGTGCTGACCGATGGCAGGGTCTACGTGGATTACGGGCCAGTATCCATGGTTCTGTCGGCCATGAAAAATGGGGTAGCACAGCCTTCTCTGTGTGCTGCCCACGCCCAGGCCATTCCCGGGATTTTGGAAGAAATCGCAGAAGTCCGGGATCAATTATGCCGCTATCCGGCGGAGATTCATGGCAAGGGCCTGCGTGGCCTGCCTCTGGAGATGGTCGAAACCGTTCGCCGGGTGGGTGAACCGACCTTAACCCCAATGGCGACAGTGGCGGGAACGGTGGCGGACTGTGTGGCGGATCAGCTGTTCAAGGAGGATGTGGACACGGTGATTGTTAACAATGGCGGGGATATTGCCCTTCGGCTGCGCCGGGGTGCCAGTATCCGCATGGGAATCCTTCCGGATTTGGCCGCAGGGCAGATCACCCAAACCATTACCCTCACAGAGGAGGATGGCATCGGTGGAGTGTGTACCAGTGGATTAGGCGGACGGAGCTTCACCCGGGGGATTGCCAATGCCGTCACTGTTTTTTCAAAGCGTTGTATGATTGCCGATGCCTGTGCAACACATCTGGCTAATACTTCCTATGTGGCATGTGATGGGGTGATTACCGCCAGGGCTGGAGATATTAAGCGAGAAAGCGATATTGCAGAACTTCAGGTTGTTACCCAGGTGGGCGTTCTCAGTGATGGGGTTCGGAAAAAGAGTCTTAAACAGATAGAGGCAGAAGCGGTACGCCAGGCCCGAATGGGGAATGTGGCAGCGGTCTTTGCCGATGTTGGGGGCACCGCCATGGCGTGGCACCCCAATGAAGTATAGAGATGGAGTGGAACAATGGAAAAATCAATTAAAATTGGATTTATCGGGTTAGGGGCCATGGGAAAACCCATGGCAATCAACCTCCTCAAAGAGGGGGTTACGGTGTATGCTTTCGATCTGATGGAAGCCAATGTGGCTGCCGTGGTGGCCCAGGGGGCCCAAGCCTGTGAAAATAATCAGAAGGTTGCTGCTGCTTCGGATATTATTTTTACCTCTTTGCCCAATGCCGGGATTGTAGAAACCGTCATGAATGGGCCTGGGGGAGTCCTTTCGGCTTGTAAAGCCGGGACGGTCATTGTGGATATGAGCAGCGTGTCCCCATCTTCCACCTTGAAAATGGCCAAGGTCGCTGCAGAAAAGGGTATCGATTATGTGGATGCCCCGGTAAGCGGCGGAACCAAGGGGGCCGAAGCTGGAACCCTGACCATTATGGTGGGGGCCTCAGAAGCGGTCTTTGAGAAAATACAGCCCGTCCTTTCTGTTATTGGTAAAGATATTTATCATGTGGGGGATACGGGTGCAGGGGATGCGGTGAAAATTGTCAACAACTTGCTTCTCGGCTGTAATATGGCCAGCCTGGCCGAAGCGCTGGTCCTTGGGGTGAAATGTGGATTAAAACCAGAAACCATGCAGGAAATCATCGGGAAAAGCTCAGGCCGAAGCTATGCTATGGAAGCGAAGATGGAAAAATTCATCATGAGCGGTGATTTTGCAGGGGGATTTGCCATGGATCTCCAGCATAAGGATTTAGGCCTGGCCCTGGAGGCTGGTAAGGAGGGAAATGTCCCCCTGCCAATGACCGCCATGGCGACCCAAATTTTCGAAGGCGGACGGGCTATGGGTCTGGGCCGGGAGGATATGTCAGCGGTCATTAAGGTATGGGAGCAGATGACCGGCGTTTCAGTTTCAGGAGGGCAATAGATGAAAGACTTTGAATTTTTCGCCCCTAAAACCTTAGAGGAAGCAAAAGGCCTTTTGCATCAGTATAAGGATGTTCCCCCGGCAATCATTGCAGGAGGGACAGATTTGGTCATTGAAATCAATGATCGCTGGGAAAAGCCGGATGTGGTGATCGATATTAAGAAGCTTAAAGAGCTGGAATACATCCGGGTAGAGGAAAACACCATTCATATCGGTGCGCTGTCGACCTTTACCCAAATTGAAAACCATCCCTTTATCCGCTCCCATGTCCGGGCTCTGTATAAAGCCGCCAGCCAGGTGGGTTCCCCCCAAATCCGGAATCTGGGAACCATCGGCGGGAATTTATCCACCTCCTCCGTGGCTGGGGACGGGGTCTCTGCCATGACGACACTGGATGCCACGGTGGTGCTGGAAAGCGTCCGGGGCACCCGGCAGATGAAGCTGACGGATTTCTTCGATGGAGAGGGCTTCAAACGGCGCAATGCTCTGGAAGCTGATGAGATCATGACCGAGGTCATCATCGACCGCCCGGATGCCCACAGTGCCAGTGCCTTCTACAAACTGGCCAAGCGGAAATCCCTGGCGATCTCCGTCATCGGAGGCGGTATGGCCGTTAAGGTGGATGACGCTGGGGTGTGTACCTGGGCATCCATGCGGGGTGGCTGTATTGGCCGTTATCCCCTCCATTTTAAACAGGCCGAGGAAATGCTGGTGGGGGCACCCCTGACCATGGAAACCATGGAAGCCACCCTTCCCATTCTCCACGACACCGTGTACGATATGGCCCGGGCCCGTCCCTCTGTGCTGTATAAAAAAGAAAGTGTCCAGGGCGTCTTTAAAAAGCTTTTTGTGGACATTCTGGATCAATTAGAAGGGGGATGCAATGAATAAAATCACCATTAATCTTAACCTCAATGGGGAGGCACGGAGCATCGTGACTGAACCCAACAAACGGCTTTTAGATCTTCTTCGGGAGGATTTTGGACTGACCAGCGTGAAAGAGGGCTGCTCCGAAGGGGAATGTGGGGCCTGCACTGTCATCTTCAATGGCGATCCGGTAACCACCTGCTGTATGTTGGCTGGACAGGCTGACGAATCCACCATCATTACCCTGGAAGGGGTGGCAGAGGATGGCAAGCCCAGCCTGCTGCAGCAATGTTTTCTGGAAGCTGGGGCTGTCCAGTGCGGGTATTGTACCCCGGGGATGATCCTGACGGCCAAGGCCCTTCTGGATAAGAACCCCGATCCCACGGATGAAGAAATCACGGTGGCCATGTCAGGTAATTTGTGCCGCTGTACGGGCTATATTAAAATTCACGCTGCTGTGCGCTACGCCGTGGAACGGATGCGCGAACTGAGGATGAAGGAGGGCGCCTGATGGGAAAGGACTATCAAGTACTTGGAAAAAACAAGGTCAAGGTTGATTCCCTGGAAAAAGTGATGGGCACCGCTAAATTTGCGGCGGATTATTCCTTCCCGGATATGCTCTACGCTGGGGTGTTTCGAAGTACCGTACCCCATGCCAGAATTGTATCCCTGGACCTTTCCAAAGCCCGGGCCATTGACGGTGTGGAAGCGGTGTTAGACTACCACGCCATTCCAGGAAAGAATCGATTTGGCATTATTATAAAGGATGAGCCTTGCCTGGTGGATGATAAGGTCCGCCGGTATGGCGATGCCATTGCCGTAGTGGCCGCCCAGACCCCGGACCTGGTTCAGGAAGCCCTGGATGCCATCACCATCGAATACGAGGAGCTGGAAGGGATTTTCACCATGGAGCGGGCCTTAGAAGAAGACTCCCCGGCCATCCATGGCGACACCAATATTCACCAGGTCAAACATTTGGAATACGGGGATGTGGATGCTGCCTTTAAACAATGTGATATCGTTGTGGAGGATACCTATTCCACCCATCGTCTGACCCATATGTTCATCGAGCCCGATGCCGGCGTATCCTATTACGACAATGAGGGAATGCTCACCGTTGTGGTGTCGACCCAGAATCCCCATTATGACCGGGGAGAGGTTGCTGGAATGCTGGCTCTGCCCAACAGTAAGGTCCGGATTATCCAGGCCACCACTGGCGGTGGATTTGGCGGGAAGCTGGACCTTTCGGTTCAGTGCCATTGCGCCCTGCTGACTTACCACACCAAAAAGCCCGTGAAGATGGTTCGCTCCCGGGAGGAATCCACGACGGTCTCATCCAAGCGTCACCCCATGACCATGCATTGTAAGACCGGAGCGACCAAGGATGGACGACTCCAGGCGGTACAGGTTGAAATGTTTGGGGATACCGGGGCTTATGCCTCCTACGGACCGGCGGTTATCACCCGGGCAACGGTGCATTGCATGGGACCCTACGTGGTGCCCAATGTACGGGTAGATGCTAAATTTGTCTATACCAATAATCCCATGAGCGGTGCCTTCCGGGGATTTGGTGTTCCCCAGGCATCGGTATGTCATGAGGGACAGATGAATGCATTGGCCAAGGCCCTGGGAATGGACCCCATTGATATCCGGATTCTCAATGCGCATCAGGTCGGAGCGAAGCTGGCCACCGGACAAGTTCTGGAAAACAGCGTCGGCTTAATCGAAACACTGGAAAAAGCCAGAGAAAAAGCAGTGGAGGTGATGGGTTATGAAAAAACGCGGTAAAGGTGTGGGCAGTATGTGGTACGGCATCGGGAATACGGGCCTGCCCAACCCTGCAGCTGCCTTCGTGGAGATCCACGGAGATGGTTCCGCCAACGTGATGTTTGGTGCGGCGGATATCGGACAGGGAAGTGGGACGGCCATGGCCCAGATCGCCGCTGAAGAGCTTGGACTTGATTATGAAAAAATTCATGTGACCTGGGGAGATACCATGGTCACCCCGGATGGTGGGGCAACGTCAGCTTCCAGACAAACCCTTATCACCGGAAACGCCGTTATTCTGGCTTGCCGCCAGGCCAAGGAAACCCTGGCTAAAACCGCAGCGGAAAAATTGGATTGTGCCCCTGAGGAGCTGAGCTTCAGAGACAACACCGTTTTTATCACTGCAGATCCAGAGCGAAGCATGACCTATGGCGAGCTCATGGCAGCCATGAAAGCCGCTGGACGGATGGCTGTCGGTGCAGGGTCCTATAACCCTAACACAACGGGCCTGGCTCCAGAGAATATGTCTGGTATTCCCTTTGAGGTTTACTCCTATGCCACGACCATTGCTGAGGTGGAAGTGGATACGGAAACCGGGGAGGTGGATGTCCTTAAGGTGGTTTCCGCCCACGATGTGGGAACTCCCATCAACCGATCCATGGTCGAGGGCCAGATCGAAGGGGGGGTCACCATGGGCCAGGGCTTCGTCCTCATGGAGGAAATTGAAGTCAATACTAAAAATGGTGCCATTAAGAACCCGTCCATGTCGAAATACATCATTCCGTCCAACCGGGACGTGCCAGAGATCCATTCAATCCTGGTAGAAAGCGAAGGCGGACCAGGACCCTTCGGTGCAAAGGGTGTGGGCGAACCGGCCCTGATTCCCATGATTCCGGCGGTCGTTGCCGCCATTGAAGATGCCCTGGGTACACGTTTCACCCATACCCCCATTATGCCGAAAGACATTGTGGCAGCGGTAAAGGCACAAGAAAAATAAAACTGAATACAATCCATTAATGTTAACAATTAGAGAGGGAAACACTATGGAAAACAAAGAGAAAAACGCAGTCCTACGGTTTTTGGAGAAAAAGAATGTCATTATCTCGTTTAAGCGATATGGCATCGATGCGCTTTCTGCAATGGCCCTCGGGCTATTCGCATCGCTCCTCATCGGGACGATCATTACCACCATCGGTCAGAATATCGGGAATTCCACCCTGGATCTGGCCACGGCAACGAATGTATCAACCCTGGATTATATGGCGGTGAAGCTGGTGGAAATCGGGGGATTTGCAACCTCGGTGACCGGCTGTGCCATGGCTATATCCATTGGGTACGCGTTGCAGGCACCACCCCTGGTTTTATATTCACTGGCAGCCGTTGGGCAAGCCACCAATAAGCTTGGCGGGGCCGGCGGCCCAATGGCCGTGCTGGTGGTTGCCATTTTGGCAGCAGAACTTGGAAAAATTGTTTCGAAGGAAACAAAGGTCGACATCATCGTGACACCCTTTGTGACCATTGCCGGGGGGATCATCATCGCCATGGCCATTGCACCAGCCATTGGTGCGGCGGCCAGCAGCATCGGCTTTGCCATTATGTGGGCCACGGATTTCCAGCCCTTCATCATGGGCGTTTTGGTTTCGGTGATTTGCGGGATCTGTCTGACCTTGCCCATCAGCTCGGCGGCCATTTGTGCGGCCTTGGGCCTTGTGGGTTTAGCCGGTGGGGCTGGAGTAGCAGGATGCTGTGCCCAGATGGTTGGCTTTGCGGTCATGAGTTATCCTGAAAATGGTTTTGGGGGACTCATCGCCCAGGGGATTGGGACCAGTATGCTTCAGGTTCCTAATATTTTAAGGAATTGGAAGATTTGGATTCCACCCATTGTGGCTTCGGCCATTACGGGTCCTATTGCGACTTGCATCTTTAAGCTGAAAATGAATGGTGCCCCGGTATCGTCCGGAATGGGAACTTCTGGCCTCGTCGGTCAAATCGGAGTAATCACCGGTTGGGCCTCACCTTCAGAAAATGCCCTGGCCCTGGGTGAAGCCGCTGTGCAGGCAGGTGCTTGGGATTGGATCGGCTTGATTCTAATCTCCTTCGTGCTGCCGGCAATACTGACTCTGGCCGTTGCCATTCCCCTGCGTAAAATTGGTTGGATTCAAAAAGATGATTTAAAAATTGACATGGGTTGATGCCACACACTGGCTGGGGCACAAGCCATGGGAAAAAAACAACTGAGTCATTCACGGGTCATTACCCATGAAAATATAATGGAGGAACTGTTATGAGTAAAACAATTATCAAAAACATTGGAAAAATTGTAAGTGGCGACATCAAAAGCCCCGTGCTGCAAGCCGACACTATTGTTGTGGAAGACGGCCTCATTGCTGCCATTGGCGGTGAAGAGCTGATGAAGGATGCGGGTGATGCCACCATCATTGACGCCGCAGGTTCTACGGTAACTCCTGGGTTGCTTGATACCCATGTCCATGTTAGCGGTGGGGATTACGCCCCCCGTCAGAAAACCATGGATTTCATCAGCAGCGCCCTGCATGGCGGGGTCACTACCATGATTTCCGCAGGATCTCCCCATTTCCCGGGACGCCCCAAGGATGCCGCAGGGACCAAGGCCCTGGCCATCACCCTGTCTAAGTCCTACTATAATGCCCGTCCGGCGGGTGTGAAGGTCCACGGTGGCGCCGTTATTCTGGAAAAAGGACTGACGGAAGAAGATTTTATCGAAATGAAGAAGGAAGGGGTCTGGATCGTTGGAGAAGTCGGTCTGGGGACTATTAAGAACCCGGAAGATGCCGCTCCCATGGTGGAATGGGCCCATAAACATGGCTTTAAGGTGCAGATGCATACCGGTGGGACCTCCATTCCAGGAAGCTCTACCGTTACGGCGGATGATGTCATTAAAACCAAACCCGATGTGGTTTCCCATATCAATGGCGGCCCTACGGCCATTTCTGTTCAGGAAGTGGACCGCATCATGGATGAAACAGATTTTGCCATGGAAATCGTCCAGTGTGGGAATCCTAAAATTGCAGATTATGTGGCCAGACGGGCTGCAGAAAAGGGACAGCTTGGCCGGGTAATTTTCGGAAACGATGCCCCCTCAGGTACGGGTCTCATTCCCCTGGGTATCCTGCGCAACATGTGCCAGATTGCTTCTATGTCGGATATCGATCCTGAAGTTGCCGTGTGCATGGCTACTGGGAATTCCACAGCGGTGTATGGCCTCAATACCGGGGTTATTGCACCGGGGAAGGAAGCGGATCTCATCATCATGGATACGCCTCTGGGCTCTGTGGCAGAGGATGCCATGGGCGCCATTGCCGCTGGAGATATTCCTGGCATCAGCGTGGTCCTCATTGATGGTGAGGCTGTGGTGACCAAGAGCCGCAACACCCCACCGGCAAAAAGAGCTGCAAAGATTTTATAATTTAAACCATTTAGAATAAAGGAGAAATAATTATGGCTGTAGAACCGAAAATCAGAAAAATTGTCACAACGATTGAAGATGTTAAATTTGAAGGCTTTAAGGAATTAGACCAACCCATTAAAACCGTATCCGTGGCTGCCGTCATCGAAAACCCTTTTGCTGGGAAGTACGTTGAAGATTTAAGCGAACTCAGCGAAATCGGTGAATGGCTGGGTGAACATCTCAGCAAAGCTGCTGCAGAAATTTTAGATGGCCACGTTGAAACCTACGGCAAGGGCGCCATCGTTGGATCCAATGGCGAGTTAGAACATGCCGGTGCCATCATGCACCCCAAGCTGGGCAAGCCCATGCGTGAAGCCATCGGTGGTGGGAAATCCATTATTCCTTCCGCTAAAAAATCTGGCCCTGCGGGAACCAGCCTGGATGTGCCGGTGCATTTCAAGGATGCGGCCTTTGTTCGGACCCACTACGGTGCAATGGAAGTACGGATTCCTGATGCTCCTAAGTGTAACGAAATCGTCGTAGCCCTGGTCTTCTCCAATGGCGGACGCCCCCATGCCAGAATCGGTGGGCTGACCATGGCAGAAGCGAAATGCGAAGACGGCTTGCGGTAAAGTAAGATGATTTAGCTTCCCTGGGTTTCCCAGGGAAGCTGAAAGATAGAGAATCAGATGTTGAAGAGAGTGGAATGAGGAGAGTATGCAAGAGAAAACAAAAAGAATCATAAAAGAGGATATTGAAGCGGTTCGGGCGTACAGTGATTGCTTCGATGTGGAAATGCCGGATTTGGATGAAAATGGTGAGGTGATCGGACTGCCGGCACCCTATCCCCGGGAAGTGGCTGGAACAGTTCGCAGCGGCTATCGGATTTACGATCTGGCTAAAAAGGCAAAGGAACGAGGCTGGCCGATTCAGAACCCCATTTTGGGTCGGAATACGGCAGAGGAAACCTATGGGGAATCCCAGGAAATGTACGCTTATGCTGATAAATTTGATGAAACCCTCTTCCACTTTGTCCACGCTGAAGCCACCCGACATATCGATCCTTTGAAGGGTCGGGAGCTCATCAACCAATCCCGGGGAAAGGGTGGTATTACACCCATAGGTGAGCGGGAATTTATCGCCATGGGCGGTGGTTCCAAGCATCCGGTGCGGATTAACGCCACCGGGGATACCCCCCATCTGTCCATTATCAATGCCCTGATTGCAGGCTTTGATGGGACGGATATCGGACCGGTGATCCACGTTCACTTTGGGGGACGGGGAATTCACGACTATAAGACCAAAGTGGTCAATGGCTATAAGGCCATCCAGATTTGTGCAGAAAATAATATTTTCGTCCAGCTGGATTCCCATAAGCACCTCAACAACATCGGGGGCACCGACGGCATGGCTCTGGCCATGTGCCTGCTCTCCGAAGGGCTGGCGGTCCACGCTGGACTGCCCTGGGAGCTATCCGCTATCCAGATGAATGTGGCCGGTATCAATATCTACGCCGACCTGGCCGTCATGCGGGCCTTCCGCAAGGCCTGCCACAGTAAATCCATCATCGCCGTGCCGGAAACCTTCCAGAACCCACCGGGAAACCTGGTGGCAGAGGCGGCCCATTTCTCGCGGATGGCTGTAACCGCCAAGCTGGGTGGTGCCGATTTCTACCGGCCCAAGGCCGCAGAATCCGTGGGGATTCCCACCGGGGATTCCATGGGCCAGGCCATCTGGGGGACCGAGGATGTCTTTGGCCATGTGGTCAATCCGGATATCCAGTCTCCGGTCATCGACGCCCGGGAGGCTGAAATCATTGATGAAGCCCTGGCTGTGCTGGAAGCCACCCTCCATTTAGAAGGGCTGACCTTAGAAGCCATGACCGATGATTTCTGGAAGCAATGGTCGGATGAGGCGCTCATCGACCTCATCGTTGCCGCCGGTAAGGCCGGGGTGTTAGATAGCCAGCGGGCTGCCGGCTGGGACTTAAAGCGCCACGTGGTGGTGAACCGGGATAAAGACGGTATCACCCGCTACGTCAAGGGCTACACCCCCCTAGGGGTGGATGCCAGCCGCTGTGCCCAGAGTGATGAGGATGTGGAAGTTCATGTGGAAAAAGCCCCCACTCGTCCGGAAAAAATCGTCCTGGCCACCGTTGGTGCGGATGCCCATGTCAATGGGATCAATGTCATCCGGGAGGCTTTCCAGGATGCGGGCTACGATGTGGTCTACCTCCGGGGGATGAACCTGCCGGAAAGCGTGGCTGAGGTTGCCGCCGAGGTGGGTGCCGATGCCGTGGGCGTCAGCAATCTGCTGGGCCTGGGTATGGAGCTCTTCCCGCGGGTCAGCAAGCGCCTGGAGGAATTGGGTCTCCGGGATAAAATGGTGGTCTGTGCTGGGGGCAGAATTGCCGAAAAGGAAGAAGAGCACCGTCAATTCGAAGAAAAAATCCAAAAGGAAGGCAGTGCCTTCATGGGAATGGATGGCTTCTTTGGACCGGGGAGCTCACCAGAGGACTGTGTTAAAATCATCGGCGATATGATCAATGCCAAGAAAGCATAATAAGGAGGAGAATGATGAGTGATCAAATGCGAATCCCCTGTGTCATCATGCGGGCAGGGACCAGCAAGGGAATCTTTTTAAAGGGAAATGACCTGCCAGCAGATCAGGAACTGCGGGATAAGGTGATTCTGCGGATCTTTGGGAGCCCGGATGTCCGCCAAATCGACGGCTTGGCTGGGGCAGACCCCCTGACCAGCAAGCTGGCTATTATCGGACCATCCACCCATCCCGATGCCGATGTGGACTACACCTTTGCCCAGGTGAGCATCACCGATGCTGTGGTGGACTACAACGGCAATTGCGGGAATATTTCCGCTGGGGTTGGTCCCTTTGCCATTGACGAATCCTTTGTCAAGGCCGTGGAACCCATGACCCGGGTTTGCATCCATAACACCAATACCGGCAAGCTGCTTTACGCCGAGGTAGAGGTGGAAGATGGTAAGGCCAAGGTAAGCGGTGACTGCAAAATTGATGGGGTTCCCGGTACCAACGCGCCGGAGCTCATGGATTTTTCAGATACTGCGGGTGCAGCCACGGGGAAGGTGCTGCCCACGGGCAATGTGGTGGATGTGTTGTCCACCAGCAAGGGAGATATTGATGTGTCCATCGTGGATGTGGCCAATCCCTGTATCTTCGTCCACGCTAAGGATGTCAATATGACAGGGACAGAAACCCCGGATGTCATCAATGGGAATGCGGATCTTCTGGCTTATCTGGAAGAAATTCGGGCGAAATGCTGTGTGAAAATTGGCATGGCGGCCACAGAAAAGGAAGCCTCTGAAAAATCACCGGCTTTCCCGATGATTGCCTTTGTCACGAAGCCTGAAGATTATGTGGATTTTTCCACGGGCAATACCATCTCCGGGGATGATGTCGACCTGGTGTCCCGCCTGATGTTCATGCAGGTCCTCCACAAGACCTATGCCGGTACGGCCACGGCCTGCACTGGTTCGGCCGCCCGCATTCCGGGCACCATCGTCAACCAGGTTCTTCGGGACACCGGGGACGAGGACACGGTACGTATCGGCCATCCCGCCGGGGTTATCCCCGTGGTTTCCATCGTCAAGGATGGGAAGGTTGAAAAAGCTGCCCTTATCCGCACTGCCCGACGGATTATGGAAGGCTATGTCTACGTCGAAAAAGCGAAATTAGTTTAAGAAATCGGGAGGCGGAGTATGGACGCGAATCTCATTGTATTTGACATCGGCAGTACCTGGACCAAGGCCGTGGCCTTCCGCCTGGATGGCCGGAAGCTGACCTATTTGGCCAGGGGCCAGGCCATCACCACCGTGAAGGATGTAACAGTGGGAGCCGCCCAGGCTGAATTGGCCATCCAAAAACAAGGTGTTAGTCTGGAGGAGGGGTACAAACGCTACAGCTCCTGCAGTGCCGCCGGGGGCCTTCGGATGGTAGCCATGGGCTATATGCCCAAGGTGACCGCCAAGGCGGCCAAAGAGGTCGCCATGACTGCCGGCGCCCGGGTGATGGAGGTTATTTCAGTGGATGAGCCTCCGGAATTTCGGGAGGAGGTCCTCCATGAAATCCGTCCGGATATTATTCTTCTTGCCGGGGGAACGGACAATGGCGATGAATCCTCGGCCTTGGAAAACGCAGAAATCATCTGCCGGGCGAAGGTAACGGCGACGGTTATCGTGGCCTGTAACCAGGTGGCCCAGCGCAGGGTGGTGCGCCTTTTAACAAAGGCTGGCATCCCCAGCATCCGCATTCCGAACATCATCCCCACCATTCACGAGCTGAATACAGTGCCCGCCCGGGAGGCCATCCACAGCCAATTTATTAAACAAATCACCCAGGCCCGGGGCGTCCAGGAATTTTGTAAAACCCTGAGCAATCAGGAGGTCATCCCCACACCCGGGGCCGTCTTCTTCGCCAGCGAGCTGCTGGCCAAGGGAATTTACGGTAAAGAGGGCATCGGAAGCCTGATGCTTATTGATATTGGTGGGGCAACCACCGATATCCATTCCGCGATACCGGAGCTATTAGAACTCAAGATCGAGGAACGGGGACTGCTGATCAATAATGAAAAGCAGTACTCCTACCGGACGGTGGAGGGAAACCTGGGGATGCGCATTAGCGCCGGGGGCGTGTTAGATATCGTAGGGGTAGAAAACCTACTGACTTATGCTGGCCCCGGAGTGGGGGAAACAGACATCATCGATTATATTGAAAGGGTTGAAGAACAGCCTGATCACATCCCCCAGAGTGAAAAAGAAAAAGCGATGGACCATGCCATTGCAACCTGTGCCATCAATCTGTCCATCAGACGTCATGCCGGCTTTTATGCCAAGGAGAATGACGCGGTGATGGGGGTGATGGCCGGGACGGCCATGGGCAGAGATTTAAGATATATTAAAAACATCGTTTGTTCCGGAGGGGTTCTGGTGAACGCCACGGACGAGGAGAAACGAGAAATCATAACCCATGCCTTTGAGAATCCAGGGAACTCCCTGTTGCCCATCCAGGAACCACGGCTCATTTATGACGAGCACTACTTGCTTTTTGCCCTTGGGGTTTTAAGCAAATGGTACCCCGAAGCCGTTCTGGATTTTATGCTTGAAGAATGGAAAAATATAGAACATGAGGAGATTAACCAATGAATACAGCAGCAAAGATGAGAGAATTATTAAGCACTAAGAAAATGGTAGTGGCACCTGGTGCCCACGATGCCATGACCGCAAAGGTCATTGGCCGTTTGGGATTTGATGCCGTTTATATGACCGGCTACGGCCAATCCGCCAGCCATTTAGGTCAGCCGGATGTCGGGCTTTTAACCATGACTGAAATGGTTGCCCGTGCCAACGCCATCGTTGAAGCTGCTGGTGTCCCTGTGATTGCCGATGCCGATACTGGCTTTGGAAATGCCGTCAATGTTATGCGCACCGTCCGGGAATATGAAAAAGCCGGTGTGGCTGTCATCCAGTTGGAAGACCAGGTCATGCCTAAGAAGTGCGGCCATATGGTCGGCCGTGAAATTGTGTCCAAGGAAGAAATGGTCGGGAAGATCAAAGCCGCCGTGGATACCCGTGTGAACCCGGATTTCATGATCATGGCCCGAACCGATGCCAGAACCACCAAGGGAATTGACGAAGCCTTGGAACGGGGCCTGGCTTATAAAGAAGCCGGTGCCGATATTATCTTCATCGAATCCCCAGAGGGCGAAGAAGAAATGAAGCGCATCAACGAAACCATCCCAGGCTACACTCTGGCCAACATGGTGGAAGGCGGTCGTACTCCTTTATTAAAGAATGCTGAGCTGGAAGCACTCGGTTATAATATCACCATTTATCCCACCGCATCCATCTATGTGGCGACTAAGGCCATGGTGGATCTGTGGACCGCTCTGAAGAATGACGACACCACCGCCGGTGTGATGGATACCATGGTCACCTTTAGTGAGTTCAACGACCTCATGGGACTGGAAAAGATTCGCGAAGTCGAACACAACTACGCCACCGGACGCTAGGCGGGTGAAGGCCATGACAGAATTAAGACAAAGAATCGAGGAACAAAACCCTCTGACCATCGGTGAAGTCGTGGCCTTAGCCACTGAATTCGGCGCCCGGGTAGAGGATGTGGTGCTGCTGGAATGCGAAATCCAATCCGGGTTGTCCCGGGAGGAGATTTTAACCCAGGTTATGGCAGAGTATGAGCATAATATTCGTGCTCTGGAAATTGGTCTGGTGGATGGCGAAAGCATCCTTTTGGGGACAGTGGCCTCCCAATTAGCAGGGATTGAAGGCCCAAAGTGCTTCGGTGATAAATTTTTAGATGATGCCCTGCTCTATACCCTGGCTGCCCAGGTGGGAAACCACTGCATCGGCCTGCGGCCCTGCGCCGGAACCGGGGATTCCTGTCCCTATGCCGGCTTTGTAAAGGCCATGCAGGAAAACGGCTACGATGCCAAACGGGTGGCAGAAATCGCTGCCGTCATCTTAAAAATTGGTAGTCTTTTCCGGGTGGGGAAGGTGACCACGGGTTGTAACATGGAAGGCTTTGGTGCGGGTTCTGCCTGTATCGCCGCTGCCACCGCGCTCTTAGAAGGCGGGACTCCGGAGCAAATGGAAAAGGCCATGGTGTTGGCCATGTCCCCCACCATCGGCGTGCCCTGCACTCCTCGGGTACTGGTACCCGCTCTGTGCACCACCCATGTCGGCGGTGCCATCCTCATGGGGATGTATGCCGGCCGGCTGTGCACCAAGGTGGAGATGACCGTCAACGTTCCCTTCGATGTGATGATCTCCATGGCCAGCCGGGTCCATGTGGAATCCGGGAAGCACCTGGTGCCCACTGTCGTGGAATACATGGAGCCCTTCTTCCGCAAGAAGGAAAAGGTGGAATCCCTGGTGAGTGAAGAGGTCAAATCGGCGGAAGCCCAGGAAGAAGTGGAGACTCTGGCCAAGGCCAAGGTCATTGCTAAGGAGATGGCCAAGGGCACCAAGGGCATCCTCCATACCTACGGCGATGCCGTCGTCGGTGGCAGCAGCCAGGCCGTGGGTTCCCCCACCAATGCGGCCCGCATTGCCCACCGCTTAGCCAAGGGGACCATTAAGAAGGTTACCATCGAGCTGTATCCGGAGCTATTCAAACGCCGCTCCATCAATGTACCCGGTGTCCTCATGGGAGCCGTCTTCGGTGCCTCCACCTCGGATTATGAGATGTATAATAAAGCCATCGATATGGTGAAGGAAAAGGGCATTGAGGTGGAAATCGTCGAGGGCAGTGAGCATGCCATTCAGCGCATCACCATCGAAACGGATCTGATGACTTGCTCCGTCAATACCTTAAACCGCGGCGGAGGACGGCTGGTCATGCGGGAGGCATCCCCATCCACGGAAGAGGCCATCGCAGCCGCCCAGGAAATTGGCGTTCAGCTGGTGGATTAGATCCGAGTGGATACACATCAATGAATCGGCAGGTATCACGACGAATGGGAGAGACGTTTCAGCCACCCTCGCCTGTGATACCTTTTTTAGATGAAGAATGAAAAATTTACGCAAACAGAGGGAAGGGTGAGGATAAAAATACGAGAACCCCGGCGGCCCCTGCGGATGGTAGCTTTCCATGTTACGGTACTTAAGGAAGCGAACCTGACTTAAACCTGATCAAAACCGAAGGTTTTGCAATCTGACGAATGAGTGTATTCCCTTTGTTCGTCAGCGCCTGGGGTCCGGGGTGAATCTTTTTTATCCTCAACCTGACCGCACACGGTTTCACTTTTTTAGATGAAGAATGAAAAGGAGAATTATATTATGGGAATGACAATGACCCAGAAGATCCTGGCTGCCCACGCCAGTCTGGATAGCGTGAAAGCTGGCGATCTCATTATGGCCGACCTGGATATGGTCTTAGCCAATGATATCACCGGTCCGGTGGCCATCAACGTGTTTGGGACCATCGACAAGGAAAAAGTCTTTGATAAGGATAAGATCGCCCTGGTGCCGGACCACTTCGCGCCGGCCAAGGATATTAAATCCGCTCAGCAGTGCAAGCAGGTCCGCTGCTTCGCCTGTGACCAGGAGATTACCAATTACTTTGAAATCGGGGAAATGGGCATCGAACATGCCCTCCTGCCGGAAAAGGGCTTAGTCGCCGCCGGCGATGTGGTCATCGGTGCGGACTCCCACACCTGTACCTACGGTGCCTTAGGCGCCTTCTCCACTGGTGTGGGCTCCACGGATATGGCCGTGGGGATGGCCACGGGTAAGGCTTGGTTTAAGGTCCCTGCCGCCCTGCGCTTTAACCTCACCGGCACCCTTAATAAAAACGTCTCTGGGAAGGACCTCATCCTCCACATCATCGGGATGATCGGCGTGGACGGTGCCCTGTACCGCTCCATGGAATTCACGGGACCAGGGGTGGCCTGCCTGAGCATGGATGACCGGTTCACCATTTCCAACATGGCCATTGAGGCCGGTGGGAAGAACGGTATCTTCCCGGTGGACGATCAGACCATCTCCTATATGGAAGAACATGGCTCCGGGGATTATAAAGTTTATGCTGCCGACGCGGATGCCGTTTATGAAAAGACCTTCGACATCGATTTAAGTCAGCTGAAATCCACCGTGGCGTTCCCGCACCTGCCGGAAAACACGAAGACCGTGGATGCCATCGAAGAACCGGTAACCATTGACCAGGTGGTCATTGGCTCCTGCACCAACGGCCGTTTTGAGGATCTCAAGCGCGCGGCAGATATTCTCCGGGGCAAGCATGTGAAGAAGGGTGTCCGGATGTTAGTCATCCCCGCCACCCATAAGATTTATTTAGATGCCATGGAAGCGGGTTATCTCCGTGAGTTCATCGAAGCCGGGGCCACCATCTCGACGCCTACCTGCGGGCCCTGCCTGGGTGGTTACATGGGGATTCTGGCTGAAGGAGAACGCTGTGTCTCCACCACCAACCGGAACTTCGTCGGACGTATGGGCCATGTGGATTCCGAGGTCTATCTGGCCAGCCCGGAAGTCGCTGCGGCATCTGCCATCCTGGGACGTATTGCGACCCCAGACGAATTATAAGAGGAGGACATTTAGATGAAAGCAAAAGGAAGTGTATTTCGGTATGGTGACAATGTCGATACGGATGTCATCATCCCGGCCCGCTTTTTAAATACCAGTGATCCCCTGGAGCTGGCGGCTCACTGTATGGAAGATATCGACGCGGATTTTTCCAGCAAGGTGAATGCCGGGGATATTATCGTGGCCGATGATAACTTTGGCTGTGGCTCCTCCCGGGAGCATGCCCCCATCTCCATCAAGGCCTCTGGGGTGTCCTGTGTCATCGCCAACAGCTTCGCCCGGATCTTCTATCGCAACGCCATTAACATCGGCCTGCCCATTCTGGAATGCCCGGAAGCCGTGGCGGTTATCGAAGCTGGAGATGAAGTCGAGGTGGACTTCGATTCCGGCGTCATCACCGATGTGACCAAGGGCCAGTCCTTCCAGGGCCAGGCCTTCCCGGAATTCATGCAAACCCTCATCGCCGCCGGCGGATTAGTGAATTATATTAACGCCACTGAGAAGTAGAGGGGCGGGAGCTGGGCGGTGGGGGTAGCGCTCTATGAAGGGGCGGGGGGCTGGACATATGCTTTCACTTCGTCTGCTTGCGGATTCGGACGGGGGATGTTACCGAAAGTGCATGGCACTTTCGAACATTCACCCGTCCGCCCCGATGCAGACTTACGTGAAAGATATGTCTATCCCCCCTTTGATTGTTGGGCACCGCCGCCCAGGAAATCCAGTGTCCAAGAGTACCAGCCAAATAAGCGGAGAAACCAGTGATCGCTGTGGCGGTAACAACACACTCAGGGTGGTCGGACATATCTTTTGTGGAAGTCCACATCGAGGCGAACTGGCATGTGTTCGAAAACGCGGAGCGGTTTCGGTAACACACCCAGTCCGAATTCGAAAGTGGACGGAACAAATAGCATATGTCCGACCACCCGCCGCTCTTAGAGACCCTACGCTACCGCCCCTCCAACCACCCGTATCCTCACGGCCCCAGAACGAAACACCTATGATTTGCATTTGAGAATGACAAGCAAGAATAAAGGAGAGAGTATGTACAAAATCGTCAAAGCCGAACACCTGGCGGATAACATCGTCCTGATGGACGTATTGGCTCCCCGGGTCGCCAAGCATTGTGAACCCGGACAATTCATCATCGTCCGGCTGGATGAACGGGGGGAACGCATCCCCTTAACCATCTGTGACTATGACCGGGAAGCCGGCACCGTCACCATCGTATTCCAGGAAGTGGGCGCCTCCACCGTCCGCATGGCCGAATTAAAAGAAGGCGACGCCTTCTTAGACTTCATCGGACCCTTAGGCTGCGCCTCGGAATTTATTGAAGAAGACATCGAAACCTTAAAAGCCAAGAAAATCCTCTTCGTCGCCGGCGGTGTGGGTGCCGCCCCCGTCTATCCCCAGGTCAAATGGATGCATGCCCAGG
>NZ_FNOU01000029.1 GCF_900107125.1 Eubacterium barkeri | reverse complement strand
GGGGGAAACCTTGGAGGAGGGTCTGGACCATTGGTTCGCCATGAGCGAAGGCGTGTGCAGCTGCGACTACGGCTTCCACATGGCCATTTCAGACTGGAATGACACCACAAGACGGGAGCTGATGGATATGCGGGCCCGGGGTGTCTCCTCCTTTAAATTCTACATGGCCTACCCCTCCCTGCGCTGTGACGACCGCAGCATCTTTGAAGCGTTGGAAGCCATCGATGCCATGGGAGGCCTCAGCTGTATGCATTGCGAAAATGGGGACTTGGTCGAAGCCCTGACCGCAGAGCAGCGGGAGCTGGGACATCTTACCCCGGCGGCCCACCCCCTATCCCGGCCAGATTTTGTAGAAGCCGAAGCCGTAGATCGGTATCTGGCCATTGCCGAGGCAGCCGGAACCCCGGCCTATGTGGTTCACTTAAGCACCCAACGGGGCCTGAGCCATTGTCTGGCGGCCCGAAAACGGGGCCAGCAGGTGCTCATTGAGACCTGTCCCCAGTATCTGGCCCTGGATGACAGCTGTTACACGGATGATTTTGAATCGGCGAAATACGTCTTTGCTCCCCCAGCCCGGAAGCAAGCCGACCAGGCTGCCCTGTGGCAGGCCATTACCGGGAATGTGGTGGATACCATTGGCAGCGATCATTGCAGCTTTAACATGCTGGGCGGCAAGGATGAAGGGAAGGACGATTTCAGCCGGATTCCCAACGGGATGCCCGGCGTGGAAACCCGTCCCCTGCTCATGTACACCCTGGGGGTGGCCACTGGGCGGATGACCCCCGGGCAGATGGCGGCCCAGCTGTCCGAAAATCCCGCCCGGATCTTTGGGATGTACCCCCGCAAGGGTGTCATTGCTCCGGGCAGCGATGCGGATGTGGTAATCTGGGACCCCGAAGCCCAAGGAACCATCCATTACGCCGATCTCTACATGAATGTGGACTATAACCCCTACGAAGGCATGGCCACCGTCGGCCGGGCGGACACCGTCCTGCTCCGGGGCCAGGTGGTTGTCGAAAATGGGGTGGTCATCCAAGAGGACTGCGGGCGGTATATTCCCCGGGAAGCCTGTGTGGCTGAGCACGTTGGCAGCTAGAAATAATACAATAAAAGAGCGGTCGATTGATGACCGCTCTAAGAGCGTAGACAAAGTGCCTTAACGCGGTCAGGGAGCGGATAAAAAAGATTCACCCCGGACCCCAGGCGCTGACGAATGAAGCGAAACCGCTCATTCGTCAGTACGCAAAACCTTCGGTTTTGATAAGGTTGCAGGTGGGTTTGCTTTCTTAATGTGATAGAAATCGAAAACGCCAGCCCGCAGGGGCGCCAGGGTTCTGGTATTTTTATAAGCTCCCCTCCCTGGGTTTGTCGACAGGCTGAGCGCTCGATTGATGACCGCTCCAAGGCACTTGGTCCACGCACATTAGTATTTTTCTCAATAGAACAAATTTTTCTTGATCCATGGGCAAATCGATATCTGTGTTTATCATTTTTTCAACGCAGTCTTCTGGATTGTATTTGCCCCTTGGATAGATATAAATTCCAATGCGGTCCATTAATACATGCCGGTCCCGCGTTTTAGGGTCAATGTCGAAAGCTTGCAAAGATATTAAATATTCTCTTTCGCCATTTCGTGCTGATATCCATTTCCAGTTGGATAAATCATAGGATTTTATTCTGGAATCTGAAGTGTAAGTTGTTTTCCCGGACCCTGTTAAATGTGGTGAAATTGAAATCTTGCCACTCATGGTTAAAATGTTAAACCCTTCAGACAATAACCAGTCAACGATCGCGTTCTTTTGATTTTGTCTTTCACGGATGTATAAGCGCTTGATCTCTTTAAAATCCATATTGCATCTCCATCGAATTTTTTAACCTTATCCTATCACAAATCCGTCCAAAATCCACAAGAATACATCGCAAAAATACGTTGCAACTTGCGTCGCATTATGCAACGTATTTTTTTGCGTTGCACAATAAAGGGTGAAGAAATGTCCGGGGCGGCGAAGGAATGGATGCGGGTGTTAATGGGTTCAATCCCAGTGTCAATGTTCGTGTGTTTTTCCTAAATCCTCAGCGATGGCCGTCAAATGCTCGATTTGGCGATAATTTAGGCTTTTGATGGTGCTTAATAAGGTGCGTTCTTCGATGGGATGATGGGAATCCATATCAAAAAACTCTTTGGGCGTAATTCCAAAGAAGTCGCAAATGTAGAAAAAAACGGCCATGGAAGGATAACTGACCCCGTTCTCGATATTGTTGATATAGCCGGCACTTTGGCCAAGGGATAAGCTCATATCCCGGGCAGAGACACCCTTGTCGATTCGTAGCTCAATGAGCCTTTTGATAAAGCGATCCTGATCCATTTTAAGACACCATCCTTATCAACAATTCTACTATATAAAAATAAAAATATATCTGATTTCAATAGTGATTTCCTTTGACCTATCTAAATAATTCATATATAATCAAAATAAAATATAATTGAAATAGATATTATGGAAGAGAATGGAAAAGGGGGATCGCGATGATTCCGTTCGTGTTGACGGTACTGACGATAGCTGTGATCATTTTGCTACGACAAGGATGGATGCGCAGGTCCTATCGCCAATGGATGACTTATGATAGAATAACGGGAGTATACAACCGATTGGGGTTTTTAGAAGAGACGGCCCGGCTTCTGGACGACGGTGGTGCTCAAGGGGGCTATGCTATTTTATCCTTTAATATTAAAGGCTTTAAAATAATTAATCTGCGCTTTGATGAAGAAGTCGGTGATGATGTGCTAATCCAGGTTGCCCGGGCCCTGGCAGAATCAGCGATAGATCCACTGGTGATTGGCCGGATGGAATCCGACCATTTTGTCTGCTTGGTGCATCAGCAGGCTTTAAATTATTCTTTATTGACCAGCTTTTGTCAGCAGGTATGGGACAGTCCGGATGGTTTACTCTGCCTTAATCTACACGTTGGTGTTTATCTTGTGCAGGAGGATTCCTTGAGTGTGGCACAGATGTGTGATCGGGCGAAGCTGGCTAAGGGATTTATTGAGGATGGCTACACCCAGCCCTATGCGGTTTATCGCCCTGTTATGGAGAATGGATACCTTGAAGAACAAGAGATTGTCAGTGGGATTCAAAGGGCCATTGCCCGGAAGGAAATTGTGATTTATTATCAGCCCATTGTGGATGCACGGACGGACCAATTTGTTTCTGCAGAGGCCCTGGTCCGATGGAAACACCCGGAGCGAGGCCTGCTCTTTCCCGGGAGCTTTATTCCAGTCCTTGAGCGCAGTGGGTACATTACTGCTTTAGATCGTTTTGTTGCCCATGGTGTGAGTGCCTGGTTGGCAAAGCGTCAAAAACAGGGAAAGGTGCTGTTGCCGGTGTCCATTAATCTCTCCCGAATGGATTTTTATGATGATCATATATTGGATCAAATTGGTCAGATTTTGGAAAGGAGTGAGATACCATCGGGAAGCTTTGGATTGGAGATTACAGAGACGGCTCTTTCCAGCCTGACAGAGGCTAATCTGGCAAGATTGCGGGCGTTACAGCTTCGTGGCGTTTCGGTTGCCATTGATGACTTTGGTACAGAGTATGCGTCCTTTGCCACCCTCCTTGATTTTGAACAGGACATCATTAAATTAGATTTTTACTTTATACGGCGGATTGGAGAAAGCCAGAAGGCAGAAGAAATTATTGCGTCAATCATCCAAATGGCCCATAGTATCGGGGCCAAAGTGGTGGCAGAAGGGGTCGAGAAACAAGGACAGGCTGATTTTTTGCGTCAAAAAAATTGCGATTATTTGCAGGGATATCTTTATGCCAAACCGATGACCCAGGATGCTTTTGAAAAAATATTGGACCAGAGGACTTAAAAGACGCCAAATGGAGGAAACGATGTCACGAACAATGCGGCGCTTCAAACAAGCGCTATCCGAGTCAGAGTGTCAAGAAATTCTAAGGACAGAGCCCCGGGGGGTTCTGTCGGTTATTGGTGATGATGGCTATCCCTACGGAATTCCCATGAATTTTTATTACGACAGGGTAGAAAGTCGGATCTACTTCCACTGCGCCAGAACGGGCCATAAGCTGGATGCTATCAAAAGCTGCAGCAAGGTCTGCTTTACCACCTGGGATAAAGGCTTTAAAGAAGGGAATGATTGGGCCTGGCATATTGGAAGTGTCATTGTTATGGGCCAGGCCACCCTGGTGGATGACCCGGCGGTTATTGAGGAAAAAGTTCGGCAGCTTGCCTTAAAGTACTATCCCACTACCGAAGAGGTTGAGATGGAAATTGCCCGGGATCTCCACCGGGTGGGGCTTATTGCCCTGGAAATTGAGCAGATGACAGGAAAGCGTGTGAAGGAGAAATAAGCACCTGCACCGTCAGGTCAATTCATCCCGAAGGGCATCGATAATATTTTCTTTTTTTATTTTATGGGTGGCGTAGACCATGGTGGTCAGCACGATGGCAAAGATGCCGAGGGTACTGATGGCCAGACTGCCCCAGGGAAAAACAAAGGCGATACCATCAAGCTTTTCCTGGGCCATAAGGCCCTGGTGGATCAGCCAGGCCAGCAGCCCGGAGATGGGGACACCAAACAAAAGGGTGCGCAAGCCATAAAAGAGGCATTCAAAGGCCATCATTCGGTTGAAATCCCCTTCGGACATTCCCACAGAACGAAGCATCGCCAGCTCCCGCCGCCGCAGTCGGATGTTGGTGGAGATGGTATTAAACACATTGGCAATAGCAATAAGGGAGATCATAACAAGGAAAACGCCGGTAAAAACATCGACCACAAAGATTGCATTGCGAAAGAGATCCACGGCGGTGGATAAATTGACCAAGGTGTACTCCGTGGTGAGTCCAGCCTCACTAATCATGGACTGGATTTGAACCATGGACGCTGCCGGTGTTTCAGACCAGAGGGTCAGGCCATATCGGGCCGGAATGCCCAGGGTGTCAAACTGTGCTTTAAGCTGGTAAGGAACGACCATCATGAAGGTATAAACAGGCTGGGTTTTAGAAGGACTCTGGGCCAGGGGATCCAAGGGATAGGAATCCACAAAAGTGGCACCAATGGTCTGCTGGGCACTCCCAGAGTCAGAGACCAGGGTGAAGGTCATGGTGCTCCCTGTAAAATAGGTGCGGTGCTCTTGGTTATTTGCGGCGAGGGCCAGCACCTTTGCCCCCGGACCAGTGTACTCTGAGAGGGGGAGCCCCTGGCTCTTAATAAAGTCCGTGTAAATTTCATCGGAGACGAACTGGACATCAATGGGAAGGGCCAGGGCATCTCCCGTGCTGGGGTCCCCTTCGGCAGCCCGATAGGCACTGACAAAATCGGCGGGTAAATTTGAGGTGATGCCAGGGTAGGTGGCATCGGCTTGAAGGGCACTTCGATAAACCCCGCTGGCAGTTTTTAGGGTATCGCTAATCTTTAGAAAGCGATCCTCCCCCATCTCCTCAGCGGAGAAGATAATGTCCCCGTCCATCTCCACTGTGTAGGCTTTTGCAAGCTGTTTCAGGGTGGTTCCAAAGGCACTTCCAGCCACAAAAAGAACAACGCTTAGGGTCAGTGAGAGCACCACGCTGCGATAGCGTTTTTTATTGCGCTTAAAATTTTTCAAAGCCAGGGTTCCCTCCAGGCCCAGAAGGTGCTGGGTATGGGGATTGGTTTTAACGGCCGAGGCATGGATTTTGATGGTATCGGTTTGGCGGATACAGTCCATCACCGGGATATGAGCCGCCCTTCTGGCAGGAAGATAGGCTGAAACTAAAATAGTGATGAGGCTGACGGCGGCAGCGACCCCAAGGGCCGGGAGGGATACCCATAGGGTTAAGGGGGTGCTGCTGGTGGTGATGGTACTGAAATTTTTAGCTACGACTGGAAGCAGGAGGGCAATACTGCCGATTCCTGTGAGGATTCCCAGGGGGATGCCCATTCCTCCGATGCACAGCCCCTCAAAAATAACAGCGCGCTGCAGTTGTCTTTCGGTGGCGCCCACGGATAACAGGATACCGAATTGATGGGTCCGCTCATTTAAGGCGATATTAAAGGCATTATAGATCAGAAAAATAGAGCCAACCGTGATAATGGCAATGAGAATACCCCCGGTAGTATACAGCAGGGTATTGAAAAGACCATTATCGGAAAGTCCCATAAAACGGAGGACATCCTCATTAAGGTAATGGGGCGTCGTCTCCGGGAGCCCACTGAGATAGGTGTGGAGATCCCGGGGATTTTTTAAGGTGACAAAGAGGGTTGACGGGATGGCGGTGTTGGTGGAATCGGTCTGGGTAATGGCCGTGTAGCCCGGGGCAGACTGCTCTTCAAATCCAGGGCGCTCATAGGTTCCCACGATGGTATAGGCCTTTTCTTCCCGGGGGGTAAGGGTTTCCCCAACCGTATAGGGAGTGTGTTGGCTAAGGGTCTGTCCCCCGGAATTTCGGGTGCCCAGCGTGAGGGATAGAGTCTCCCCAAGGGCAAGCTTAATGCCGCCCTTAAGGGCCAGATGGGAGGGGATGAGGACCTCCGCGCTATTTTCAGGCAGGCGGCCGGAGATTAGGCTGATGGGCAAGGTCTCCCGGGTATTCTCCCCAAAGCCTGCGATAAAAAGATAGGGCTTTTCCGGGGTTTTGACATCATCGAGGGAGGCATACCCCATATCCTCAAAGGAAGCGATACTGGATACTGCCGGATCCTCGGCTTGGGCCTTTATAAAGGCAGGATCGACATTGAAGAAGGCGACCTGCCAGTCCCCGTATTTTGCCATAGAGCTCTGGACTAAAAAATGGAGAAGGGAGGTGCCAAAGGTGACCACCGCAGTGATCATGGCGGTGGATAGAATCACCCCAATAATGGTGACCAGGGTTTGGGTTCGGTTTTTTTTAAGCCCCTGGAGGGCAATGCGGTTAAAAATGATCATGAGGGTTTCACCAGCCCTTCGTCCCGGACCACCTTGCCATCGGAGATGGTAATCACCCGATCAGCCTGGAGGGCAATGTTTTCGTCGTGGGTGACGATGATGAGGGTTTGATGGTAGCGCTTGTGGCTTTCCTTGAGAAGGCGGATGATTTCCTGTCCGTTTTGGCTGTCCAGACTCCCCGTGGGCTCATCAGCCAGCATGACCGCTGGAGCATTCATCAGGGCCCGGCCGATGGCGACCCGCTGTTGCTGACCACCGGAAAGCTGATTGGGTAAATGGTTTTTTCGGTCTGTGAGCCCCAGAAGCGTCAGTAGGTCGGCAAGGCGTTTTTCATTCACCGGTCGTTTATCCATCAGGATGGGCAGGGTGATGTTTTCTACCACGGTTAATGTTGGAATCAGGTTGTGAAATTGGTAAATCAGCCCCACCTGTCGTCTGCGGAAAATGGCCAGTGCCTCGTTATTGGCGGCGTAGACATCCTGTCCGTTGAGAAGGATTTTGCCGCTGGTGGGGGGATCGACCCCGGCAATGGCGTGGAGCAGGGTGGATTTTCCAGAACCCGAGGACCCGATGATAGCGGTGAATTCCCCTTTTTCAAGGGTGAGGGAAACGTGGTCCAGGGCGGTTATGGGGTTTTCTTTTGTGCCGTAGGTCTTACAAAGATTGTCGATTGATAAAAATGCCATAATTGATGGTCTCCTTTATGTGTTGCCCCCATTATAACGGAGTGGACTGACATTATGGTGACTATGTGGTGAGAGATTCGTCACTTAAGGGATGATGGGTTTGGGGAAATGGAGGATAAAGAGAGCACCGCCCTGGGTGTGGTTTTTAGCAATGATCCGCCCACCCTGGCGGGTGATAATGCTGTGGCAGAGGGCCAATCCGATCCCATAACCGGTGGGATTTTCAGCTTCCCCCTGGTAAAAGCGGTCGAATAAATGGGGAATTTCTCCCGGTTTAAATCCGGGGCCGCTGTCATGGATGGTGATGGTGGTGAACAATGGGGTATCCTCACCAGTAATGGTCAGGGTGCCGTGATCACCCGCACTGGTCATGCCATTTTTAAGAAGATTCCCCAGGGCCTCAGACAACCAGGCAGCATCTCCTAGGAGCTGGGCCCCCTGGGGAAGATGGAGTTTCAGGGTAATGTCGTGGAGTTCCATGGGAATACGGAGGGGGGTAAGGGCGGTATGGATCAGGCCTGGGAGGTCAATGGATACACTTTGAAAGGAGACGATGCCGGCATCTAACCGGGAGAGCTTAAGGAGGCTGGTAATCAGCCAATCCATTTGGGCGAAAAGGGCCTCGCTTTCCCGCAGCAGAGTCCGCCTCTGGGGCGCTTCGGGATCCTGCTTTAGAAGAGAGAGGATCAGATTAGCAGAGGTGAGCGGGGTACGGAGCTGATGGGCGATATCTGCAAGAGATTCGGCCAAATGGGCCTTTTCTTTTTTTAGCGCCATATTTTGCTCCTGGATGCGTTGGGTCATTTTGGCAATCTCGCATTTTAGGATCGATAACTCCCCCTCTTCCATTTCAGTGAGCACCAGGGCGTCATCATAATGGAGGACCTCGTCAATTTGGTCGGCTAACGCTGCCAGGCGGCGGTATCGGGTACGGGTAAAGCATCCAAAGGCACCCCCCAGGGCGATGGCAAAGGCCAGGATGACCAGGCCGGCCGCGGGATTAATGGCAAAGCCAGCCCCCAGGGCCCCGGCTGTGATGGCGGCGAAGACCAGAGTGAAGCGTCGAATTTCTTTATTTCGAAGCATGGCCGTTCCCCAGTCGATACCCCATGCCCCGAAGGGTGACGATAATTTGCGGATCCCTGGGGTTATCCTCAATCTTTTCCCGGAGCCGCTTAATATAGACGGTGAGGGTATTATCGTTGACAAATTCCCCGGCGGCATCCCACACCTCGTCTAAGAGTCGGTCCCGGGTGATGATGCTGGTGGGAGCATTGATAAAGACCAGTAGCAGGCGGTATTCCAGGGCTGAAAGGAAAACCTCCTGGCCATCCCGCTGAACGGTCCCCCTTGCTGTATCCACCTGAAGGCTGCCGATTTTAAAGGTTCCGGGGGTCTGTCCGCTTTTGCGCAGGGCTCCCCGGATCCGGGCGATGAGCTCCCGGGGGCGGAAGGGCTTCGTGATATAGTCATCGGCACCCATGTTCAGTCCAGTCACCACACTAGCCTCATCATCCGAGGCCGTCAGAAAAATAACGGGGACATCTTTTGCGGCCTTGATGGCGGTGTAAAGGGCAAAGCCAGAGCCATCCGGCAGGGAAATATCCGCCAGGGCTAAATCAAAGGACTCTTCCTCTGCCAGTACCACCGCCTCCCGTCGGGTGGCGGCGTGGATGACGGAAAAGCCTTCGGCACCCAGCAGAACCGTTAAATGCTTGGCAATTTTCTGATCATCTTCAACTAATAATATCCCGTTCATTTCCCTTAGAATCCTTTCCTTGTTTTCAAACAAGATTTTAATCCGATTTGGCCGTGAGGCTACTGGCAATCATACCGCCGATAATAATGGCCAGACCCAGAAAGCCCGTGGGGGACGGCATGGGATCCCCCAGCCACAGGATGCCCCCCAGGAGGGTAAACACTACCTCCCCGGATTGAGTGGCTTCAATTACGGCCAGCTGGCGGTGGTTGTGCTTCACCAAATCCGTGGCTTTAAAGAAAAGCAAAGTGGCGACGATGCCGGAAAACAGGGCGACGATAAAGGACTGGAATTGTTGACCGGCTGAAGGCGGCCCGGCGACCATGACCGCGTAGCCCCCGGCCAAAAGCCAGAAGGGCATGCTGCACAGGGTCATGCCGAAAACCCGGCCCAGGGTGGTGAGGTGTTCTGCGATACAGATGACCATCATTTTCCGGTTCCCTAGGGGATAGGCAAAGGCGGCCAGGACAATGCAGACCAGGGCCAGAAGTACGTCGGACAGGCTGGTGGTGGCCAGGTGCTCCCATTGCAGGAGAAAAACCCCCAGGAGGATGATCCCTGAACAAGCCAGCTGTACTCCCGGGATGCGTTTACCGAAAAGCGGGGTCAGGAGCACCCCACAGACAATGGTGAGCTGCCAGCTGGCCGCCACAAACCAGGAGGCGCCATAAACCGATGCCAGGGTGAGGGGCAGATAAAAGAGCCCAAAGCCGACGGTGCTCCACAAAAGCCAGGACCCGGGCTTTTTTTTAATGGCCGTCCACACCGGGTACAGGCCGCCCTGTTTCCAAAGGATTAAAAAAAGAATGGGCAGGGTGTACACATAGCGCAGGACGGCACTCCACAGCCAGTATCCCCCGGCCAAGTTCATACTGCGGTTGAAGATAAAGGTAAAGGCGAAAAAGAAGGAACCCAGGATTCCATAAATGAGTGCTTTTTGAATAGTGATGTCCTCCATTTTATAAGAAAATTTTATACTATTTTATCATAAATTACCCAGGGAAGGAAAACAACCATCCCTTTTTTTAAACCGTTCGTTCTGTAAGAATTGTAAAAAGTGTCAGGCTCTTCTATAATAAAACCATCGATTTATAGAAAGGAAAGCTATGATGAAAAAACGCTTACTCGCCTTATTATTAAGTGCCGCCTTGGTACTGGGTACCCTGCCCATTTCTGTATTTGCCCAGGACGAAGGGGTGGTCGATTATGGAACGCCGGGCGTTGATTATGTGGAAGGAGAGGTCATCGCCTGTGTGAAAGGCGGCGCCGCAGCCCTGCAAACTTCAGTGCTGCGGAGGGCATCGGCCTACAGTACGGCCGATCTGATGGCCGTCACTCCGGAATCTGAAGAAATCAGCACCTTTTCTCTGGAGGGCGGTTCGGAGAAATCCCTGGTCCTTGTCACTGGGAGTGATACCGAAGGGATGATTGCTGATTTGGAGAGCAATCCGGCAGTGGAATATGCTGAACCCAACTATATCTTCAAAATGACCGATATTGGCAGCCCCAGTGATCCGGGCTATCCCTACCAATGGGGTCTTAATAATCAGCTGAACAGCCCAACCGGAGCGGATATGAAGGTGAAGGACGCATGGGCCCAGGCCCCGGCTTCTGCTGCCGGAGGTACGCCGGTGGTGGCGGTGCTGGACAGCGGCGTAGACTACCGCCATAAAGATTTGGAAGCGGTCATGTGGGACGAGGGCGAAAACTTCCCGGCGTTGACAGGCATGGGCGGTGGGAAATACGGCTACAATCCAGGGGGGACAGATACCACAGACCCCATGGATACCCTCGTTGGTCATGGCACACACTGTGCCGGCGTCATTGCCGCCCAATGGGATAATGGCCTGGGTGGAGCGGGCGTGGCGAAGGACTGTGAAATTATGGGCGTCAAAATGTTCAGCGAAACGGGTGGAGGAAACCTGTTGTCCGCCATTAAGGGCTATGCCTATATCCAGGCCGCCAAAGAAGCTGGGGTAAATGTGGTAGCCATTAACAATTCCTGGGGACCATCTTCCTACAACGGGACACTGATGCATTCGATTTCCACAGCCTCAGATTCCATTGGGCGGCTGGGGGTTGTTTCCTGTTTCTCAGCCGGCAATGAGGGAACGGATAATGATTTAAATGTCTCCCGTCTTGTGGATAGTCCCTATGCTCTAAGCGTGGGCGCCATGGACAGTGAGGGCTATCCGACCTATTTCACCTGTTATGGCAAGCGCTCGGTGGATGTCTTTTCTCCAGGGGCGCAGATTCTGTCCGCCACCTCCACGGATACCACGGTGCCCATGGATAACCACGAGATGCCCGTCCAATATCTGCCGTGGATTCAGGAGTCTAAAGACAGTGTTTTTTATGAGGATTTTGAGGGTGTGTCTCCTTCTGTCCGTTTGCAGCTCTATAACCAGGAAGGTCGCTTAGTTGATACTGCAGCACAGGCGGCGGTATCTCCGGGTTATCTCAGCGATACGGGAAGTCAGATTGATCTATCGGCCATCCCCGATGGCGAGACCTTCTCCATCCAGCTTAGCTTTGACAAGGACAAGCTTTCGGCAATAACCGGAACGGAGGACCTCTATCTGGCCTTCCAGGGCAGCATGGGAAGTGCTTGTTATGGCAAGGGTCTGATCCTTCAGGAAAAAGGGGCGGATGGAAGCTGGCAGTCCATGGACTCAAGCCAGGTTTACCAGGGGAAATCCATGCCCTTGCGGTTGAGCTTTACCGATCACAATTGGAATGTTTCCACAGGAAAGGTGAAGGAGCCCAAAGCACTGCTGAGTTCTTTAGAGGGAAATGAAATCGTCCTGCGCCTGTCTGGGACCATGACGGGAAATACCGGTGATACGGTCTTCCGTTTAGATGATTTTGGTATCGGTACAGCGCCTTCAGATTATTACTATGCAGATGGCACCTCCATGGCTGCTCCGATGATTACCGGCTTGGCGGCGCTGCTCAGCACAACGTATACCACGGCTGGTGGGACCATGGGGGAAAATGCCCTGGAAATGATCGCCCGGATTAAAGGCGGTGTGGACCGCAGCACCGCAGAAGCCACTGGGCTGACCGAAAAATCCGTTTCCGGCGGTTACGCAGATGCAGAAAAGGCCTTTACCAATCCGGTACCGGTGTTGAATGATCTGGTGGTATCCGGCAGCACGGCTGTCATTACAGGCTATTTCTTCGGTGCTGATGCAGGCACCGTTGCCATCGGGGGTGAACCTGCTCCGGTGAAAGCCTGGGGAGACCGGGAAATCACGGTCTCCCTTCCCGATGGCATAAGCGGGATGCCCGAGGTGACCATTACCCGCAGCAATGGGGAGTGGGGTCGGAATTTCTTCACCCTTGAGCCGGATTACCGTGGATATTCAGATCTTGCAGTACCGGATATAGACTATGGTCAAGTCCAGGGGAATGACCTGACCTCGGCGGACGGCAGTCCTGTTGCCATGGCGGGGGCCGGCCATACCCTTCTGTATCTGGGGGTGATGGCGGAAACCAACGCCCATTATATGGAGGCTTATGATACTCAGACCGGCACCTGGCGCTCCGTCCCGCTACCCTCCCAGGGTATTGTGGGATATGGGATGCGCTTCCTTTACCAGCTGGCGGGTGGAAAAAGCAAGATTTACATGCTGTACAGTGAAACCGATGGCCAGACCAGCACCGTCAAAATTGGGACCTTTGATCCGGAAAGGGATACCTGGAGCAGTGTAAAAGCAGATTTGAACGGAACCGAGGCCCTGGCGGTTTATGGTGATCAATTATTGGTCATCGGCGGGGATGTTCAAAAAGGTGATGCCTTTGAAGCGCTGACAACGGTGCGTATCGTAGATCCCACCACAGGTCAGGTGATCGGAAACCTGCCCGAGCTGCCGGAAGGGCGCAGCGGTTCAGTGGCCTATACCTCCGGCAATACCCTGATTGTCGCTGGGGGCTATTCCAGTGTGATCAATAAATTAATGGGTAAGGCATCGACAGCCTACGGGAACACCATGGTGTTCGATGGATCAACATGGACGAAGAACGACGATAATTATTTCGATGCCAGTGCCAGTAATCCCAATTATGATTTACAACAGACCCTGGATTTTGCCGCTGGTGCTGTCGATCATGGGTTGATTCTAACGGGTCCGGTGAAAAACCTTGGGAAAAGTACGCTGAGTACATTTGCAGCGGAAGGTATGATGGACACCTGGCACCTTGATACCCAAACATCCTCCTGGAGCGGGGATTCCGCACTGTTGTACAGCAGCCAAAAAACAACGAAGAATGTTGGGGCTTCTTTAAATGGTCAGTTTTATGCCCTGGGCTATCGGGATGGGCTGTCAGACAATCTGGTTTTCCGTGCGACACCGGTGGCGTATACGCCGCCGACGGGAAATCCTGGGGAACAAAAACCATCGCCCACTCCCGACCCTACCGCTGAACCCCAGACCACTACCTCTGTAACGGCGGCCAATAGCAATACCGGCCTTAGCGAAACCGGCCAGGTAGGGGTTGCCATTGCTTTGCTCGCCGCATTGACGGCAGTCATTATTGCAGGCGTATATATGGGTAAGAAAAAGTTGGGTTATAAAGAATAAAGACCAGCCGGCTAAAAGAAGGGAAATGAACAAAGAGGAGGCCGAGCCACCTCTCAGTGTGTCGACAAACCCAGGTCAGAGTGATGATAAAAATACGAGAACCCCGGCGCCCCTGCGGGCTGGAGCTTTCGGCTGCCATCAACTTAAGAAAGCAAATCCGCCTTAAACCTTATCAAAACTGAAAGTTTTGCGCATTGACGAATGGGCGGTTTCCCTTTGTTCGTCAGCGCCTGGGGTCCGGGGTGAATCTTTTTTATCCTCTCTCTGACCGTGCTACACCACTTTATTGAAGCTTTGAATCGCTGATTCCTTCACCAGGATTCAGCGATTTTTTTAGTAGGGTGTTTAGAGGACGATGGCATCCAGGGCCGTGATTAAGGCATGCCGTACTGCGGTGCGCATCCTCCGGCTCACGGGCAGCTGGGTCCCATCAATCAGGGTGAGGGTATCGGCGGTCAGGCTGCTTACTGCAGCCGCTGAAACCGCATAACTGCGGTGGATGCGGATGAAGCTGTCAGGAAGCTGAGCGAGGAGTTCGGTTATCCCATGGGGAATAATGAGATGATTCCCCTCCAGATGGAGATCAGTCATCTTGCCCTGGGCCTCCAGATAGAGGATATCTGTTGGCGGGACAAGGTGGAGCGACTGATCATTACCCTGGAGCAACAAAGGTGCGGTGGTGCTACCCGCCAGGGCTTCTTCTAAAACGGACAGTAAATAGTCGAAGCTGTAGTGTCCAGCGTAAACCGGGTATTTTTGATCCTCCGATGGGATGGTGATGGGGTTGGACATATGAAAATGGACAAGCTCCAGGCTACGGTGGTCCGGGGTAACCCGCCAAAGATAGGAGAGTCGCTGGTTGTCCATGAAAAGCTGATTGGTGTTAAGACCAGTTCGCCCCAAGTAATGGCCGGTTACGAGACAAAAATGGGATGAAATCGGGATGGCATTGTAATGTACGTTGAAAATATCAACCTTGGGCAGCTCCAGAAATAGGCGGTCCATGTGGGCCAGAAGCGCCTCAGGCGTATTAAAATATTCCAACTCATGGGCGCCAATGCAGGAAAAATCGGAAGCAAGAACCTTCGTCATGCGGGCGCGGCTTCCTGTCCACAGTTCATCGATGATTTCCTGGGTCCAGCGTCGGGCCAGGTTAATCAATGCTCGTTTCACAAGAACCTCCTTCAGCCAATACGGTCTGCAGGGATTGGATGCTTTGCCAATCGAGGGTCAGCCGGGAGCCATTTGTTAGAATAACGGTATCCTCCTCAAAGGTATCGATAAAGAAGCGGTTGATGGCGATACTGCGTCCCAGGGGGAAAAAGTAGGGAGGCAAACCATTAAGAACACGCCAAAAGGGACGATTAAGCTCCAAAAGAGCGGATTTGGTGTGAACCTGGGTATGGCCATCCTTCCATCGAATCCAAAGGATATCCATCGAGTGGAGAAAAACGACCTGCCCGTCAATGGTTTTTAGGGCCAGTCGCTGCGGAAGTGCTTTGGCTTTACGCTGGGCCAGGTAGGATTTGAGAATATTAAAATTGGCCCGGCCAATGGTAGCAGGAAAAAACTCCTCTTCTGTGGCCAGGCCAAGGGCCCTGGAAAGCGCGCCGTGCATCAATTGGGGTCTTGGGGTTTTCTGGAGCCAGACAAAGCTTGCCCGATAGGGCTGATCCGGATTTTTGTCAGAGGGATGGAGGGCCCGAAGACAAAAGTTATAGGATACCAGAAAAACCTCGCCATAATCCCGGGAGACGGCAGCCTGAAAATGAAGTTCTCCCAGCTGTCGTGCATCCCGGGTTGTGGTGATGGACTGGCGCATGGCAGAGAGGCCCCGGGCGAAGGCCGGTTCCTCCGGCCCGATCCAGGAACAGTCCTCATGGGCATAGCGAAATAAGGTCTGACTGTCGCCGTGAAAGTAGTCCTGAAGGATTTCCTCGGTATAGCGCTGGATTGCCTCTTTTTCTGCCATTGTTTCCCCCCGGTTTTATAGAATTACAGGGTCTTCCCCAACCGTGCCAGCATGGTCTTTTTAACCGCCCGAAGTACATTCTCATAGCCGGTACACCGACAAAGGTGTCCCGAGAGCAGTTTGCGCAGCTGGTCATCAGTATATTCGATGCCGCTATCTAAAATCTCCAGGGAGGTGAGTAAAAAGCCAGGGGTACAGAAGCCGCACTGAACAGCCGCCTCATCGATAAAGGCCTGCTGGATATCAGTCAGCTCTCCATCCGGGCCAAGGAGTCCCTCCACGGTAGTAATCCGCTTGCCATCGGCCCAGATGGCAAGATAGATACAGGAATTATAGGTGACCCCGTCGATGAGGACGGTGCAGGCGCCGCATTCCCCCACCTCACAGCCTTTTTTGACACCCGTCATCCGAAAATCATTGCGAAGGAGGTCCGTCAGGGAAGCCCGGACGTCCACCATGGTATCGACCTCCCGGTTATTCAGGGTAAAGTGGATGTGTTTGTATTGCTTATTCATAAAGGATTCCTCCTGCCCGTGTAATGGCTTTTTTCAGGCCGCGTTCTGCCATGACCTCTCCGATGTGGCAGCGGAAGGCCTTGCTGGCCCGCCAGCTGTCCCGGGGGTTGATGTCCTCGAGGACGGCCTGGCCGAAGGCTTCGGCCAGGGCCGCTGTGGGCCGCTGTCCCCGGACCAGGGCCTCGGCAGTGGGGACCCGCATGGGAATAGGTCCGGCAACGCCGTAGGCGATGCGGACATCCTCCAGGGTGGTCTTATCCGCCGACAGACGCACATTGACGGAGCAGCCTGTGGTGGCGATGTCCATGGCTCCCCGCATGGCGTACTTCGTGTAGTGGCCGGTGTAGCCGGTATAGGCCGCTTTGGGGATGATGATGGCGGTTTGAATTTCGCCGGGGTGCAGGTCTACCTTCCCAGCAGACAGGTAAAAATCGGCAATGGGAAGGATACGGACACCCCCGGGACCGGTGAGCTCGACCTGGGCATCCCAGGCAAAAAGGGTGGAGGCAGAATCCGCAGAGGTGACGCCATTACAGGTGTTACCGCCGATGGTCCCGATGTTTCGGATCTGGGGCCCGCCGATTTGATCCACGGCTTCACCCAGCACGGGAATAATGTCATTGATTAAGGGGTCATGGGTGATTTTAGTAAAGCAGGTTAAGGACCCAATGCGCAGATTTTCCCCGGCATCCAGACAGACACCCCGAAGGGCATCAATCCCCTGGATGCTCACCAGAGTGGCACCAGCCCGGCGGCCCTCCCGGATTTGAACCAGGACGTCGGACCCACCGGCGATGATTTCCGCCTCAGGATGGGCGGTGAGCAGTGCGGTGGCTTCCTCCACACTGGCTGCTTCATATAATGCTTTAATATCATACATATTAGTTTACCTCGTGATTGTAGAATCCAGCGGTATCGAAGGCTTCAAACAGGGTTTGGGGGCGGAGGGGAATCTGGTTGATCCCGACCCCGGTGGCCTGGCGCACGGCGTTACGAATGGCCGAAGCTACCGGACATACCGGGGGTTCCCCCAGGGATTTGGTCCCGAAGGCACTGGTAGGCTCTGGGTTTTCCACAAACTTAGCCACTAAGGTGGGATGATCCACAAAGGTGGACAGCTTGTAATCCAGGAAATTGCCGTTTAAAAGCTTGCCGGATTTTTCGTTATACAGCATGGTTTCGGACAGGGCATAGCCAATCCCCATGCTCATACCGCCATGGACCTGGGCTTCGGCCAGGGCCGGATTAATGAGGGAGCCACAATCGTGGACATTGACCAGGTTTAAGAGCTTGATCTTGCACAGGTTCGTATCCACTTCCACCTCGGCAAAGGAGCAGCCAAAGGAATAGGCATTGGATTTAATCTGATAGGTGGATTCAGAGGTAATGTGTTCACTGTGCTCTAAGCTGTACAGCACCTCGGTGGACAGTTCTCCCAGGGTCATGAGGACTTCGCCGTCGGGCTTTCTGATAATATTGCCATCCAACAGATCCAGATTAAAGGCGGGCATCCGGGTCAGACGCTGGGCGTTTTCTAAAATCCGCTCCTTCATGGCCAGGGCGGTTTGACGCACGGCAAAGCCGCCGGCATAGGTCTGGCGGGATGCGTAGGCCCCGGTCCCAAAGGGTGTGATGTCCGTATCCTGGGTGGAGATCATATGGACCATGTCAAAGGGAACGCCCAGGGTTTCTGCGGTCATTTGGGCAAAGGTGGTATCCGCACCCTGGCCGATTTCTGTTTCAGCCAGCTGTACCTGTACTGAGCCGTCCTGGTTAAGGACCATTCGGCAGGAGGAGGATTCCAAGGAAATGGGCCAGACCCCGGTGTTGTACCAAAAGACGGACATTCCGATGCCCCGGCGAATATCGCCGGTTTGGTCCGCATACTCCGCCAGTTTTTCATTGTAATGGATGGTTTCCATCCCCAGGTTAATACATTCATTAAAGGAATCGGTGTATAGCTTGTTCTTGGAGAAGCCGTCAGTATAGCCAACGGGCATCAGGTTTTTCCGCCTAAAGGCAATGGGATCCATGCCCATGGCCGCAGCCACATCCTCGGTATGGCTTTCAACTGCAAAGGCGTACTGGGGCATCCCATAGCCCCGCATGGCCCCGGCTACTGTCCGGTTGGTAAAGACGGTATAGGCATCACACTGGACATTATCACAGGGATACAGCTGGGGGAAAGCCCCCATGGCCTTGGCGGCAATGCTGTGGCCGTGGGAGGCATAGGCTCCCTGGTTGGAGAAAATTTCGCATTTTCGGGCGGCAAAGGTGCCATCGGGTCGGACGTGGGAAATAATGTGGAACCGCAGGGAATGGCGAACCCGGGTATTGGCAAAGGTTTCCTCTCTCGTGGATTCCAGTTTTACTAAGCGGCCACCGACCTGGGTAGTCAGGAAGGCGCACAGCGGCTCGTACAGGGCATCCTGCTTATTGCCGAAGCCACCGCCGATGTAGGGCTTAACAATACGGATTTTTCCCCAGGGCACCCCCAGGGCCTGGCCCACCACCCGGCGGACGATATGGGGAATCTGGGTGGATGAAACCACCGTAATGCGATCCCCCTCCTCATAGGCGTAGCAAACCGGGGGCTCGATATGGCAATGCTGGACCGTCGGGGTGTCGTACCAGCCCTCCACAACGGTCAGTCCGGGCTCTTTGATAGCGGCATCGTAATCCCCGATTTCCCGATTGGTGTGGGCAAGGATATTGCCCGGGTAATTGTCGTGAATCCGGGGGGCATCCGGGGCCATGGCCTCCTGGACATCCATCACCACAGGGTATTCCTCATAGGTCACTTTTAGGGCGTTGACTGCCTGGGTTGCAGCAACCTCATCCTCAGCGATGACGGCAGCGATATCGTCCCCGTAGTAGCAGACCCGGTCAGTAAGCACCAGCCGGTCCGCCACATCCTGATGGTTCGGGTCCGTGGACCAGGGGTGGCCTGCCGTTGGAAAATAGTGTTTTTCCTTTAAATCAAAGCAGGTCACGATTTTAACCACTCCGGGGATTTTTTGGGCCTGGGTAGTATCAATGGCCGTCACCCGGCCATTACCGATGGTGGCATGGCAGATCTTAGCGATCAGGGCGCCGGCATCGCAGATATCATCTGTATATCTGGCCCGTCCGGTGACCTTATCCCCAGCATCTACCCGAGGGAGTTTTTTTCCGATAATCATGGTTTGTTCCTCGTTCGATTAAAGTAGTAGTGTTTAACATCCCTCTCCAAGGATGGAAATGAATTCTTTGCCCGTGGTTAAATAATATAATATTATACCACAGGACAGATGGTAACAATATTTAAAAAAACTACCGCTAAGGGGACATCAGCTACGGCCAGGACATACCCCGGCCATAGCTTATAGTCAACTATTACGGTAGTTGGTAGAAACACCCGACCAGATTACGGGTATATATAAGCAAGATCATTGGATATTCAATTATTGGGTCTGTTAACTAGTCTTGATCCATCAGGGCTTTTTTAGCCAGATCGAAATCTTCTGCATCCTTGATGGGGAACAGGATATTAGCCAGGATACCAACGATACAAGTGGCGGCAACGGAGTCGCCGAAGATGAAGCGCAGGACTGCGGGCAGCTGTGCCACGGCTTCAGGATTGCTGGCTAAGCCTAAGCCCAGGGCGAAGGTGATGCCAAGGACTAAGATATTCCGTTCGCTGAAGCCTGCTTTGGCGATCATTTTGATCCCGTTGAGCATGATCATGGCAAAGACGGAGATAACCGCACCACCGAGCACGGGTGCCGGAATGGTTGCGAAGACAGCACCGAGTTTCGGAAGGAAGCCGCAAATCATCAGGATGAAGGCCCCGGTAGCAATACAGAAGCGGTTAACCACCTTCGTCATGGAGACGATACCGGCATTTTGCCCAAAGGCAGTATTGGGCAGGGCGTTAAACATTGCTGCAACAGAGGAACCCAGGGCATCTGCCAGAATGGCGCCAGCCGTTTCTTTTTCAGTCGCTTCACGGTCAAAAGCTGCAATGGTAATCCCTGAGGTATTCCCAATGGTTTCCAGACCAGAGACGATGTACAGGGCCGCAAAGCCAAGGATGGCTGAGGGCTCGAAGGTCATATTGAACTGGAAGGGCAGTGGAATACTAAACCATGCCGCGCTGGTCACGGCGGCTAAGTCCACCATACCCAGTGCAAAGGCCACAATATAGCCAATTACCAGACCAAAGAGGATGGATGAATTGGCGACGATGCCCTTACCAAAGCGTTGGAGCAGGATGATGACAATAAAGACGAAGAAGGCCACCGCCAGGTTCTGGACCGAACCAAAGGTTGGAGAACCCACACCGCCGGCAAAGTAATTGGCACCGACCTTGAGCAGGTTCACCCCGATGGTGATCAGGGTACTCCCAACAACCAGTGGGGGGAAGAAGCGGCGAATGTATTTATAGAAGAAACCCATAAATACTTCGGTCAAACTCCCCACGAGGCTACCGCCGAGGACGGCCCCCAGGCCGCCTGTGGCTGCGATGGTTGTAGCCGTAGGTACAAAGGCAAAGGATGTCCCCATGACGATGGGCAAGCGAGAACCAATCTGGAACTTGCCAATCTTAATGGGATATAATTGGACGAAGGTTGTCAAACCGGAGACAAACATCGCACATTGCATCATCAAGACCGTATCGGCACCGGAAAGCGAGCAGGCGCCAGCGATGATCAGGATGGGGGCCAGGTTTGATGTAAACATGGCCAGGATATGCTGCATACCCAGCGGAACGGCAGTGCGCAGCCGTGGCCGGCCATCCAACTCGTAAATCAATCGTTGATCTTCTTTTTTACGATCAACATTTTTGTTATCAGAATTCATATTCCCTCCATTTAATGAACGTGAATGCCAAGCACCCACATGATGTATCCTCTGATGTTCCCAAATGCGGTTAGCATAATTGTGATAAAACCCCTAATTTGTTTTGATCGTCAAGGCCTTCCCCCTTTCTTTGGTGCCTTTGTCGTTAAAAAAATAACGATGCAAGCCGAAAATTCCCATCGTATTGGCAGTGCACCCGGAAAAAAACAAAAAAATGCGAGAAAATGGATGCCCTTCAACGAATGGACGCGACGATATGACATTGAGTATAATAGAAAATTATTCTCAATTAATAAAAATATATTATTATAAACTTTAAACATTTGCAACTTGTTTTTTAAAATTAAGAAAGAGAAAATTAAGAAAAGAGGGGTGGCTGTTTGCCACCCCTCTTGAGAACTTGCAGTACCGCCTGTAGAATCCTTTTGTGGATGAAATTTGGAAGATTAATAAATGCGATTGACAGAGAAGCCGTTTTCCCGCAGGGCAGCTAAGACACAGTCGATATGGTCATGACCATTGGTTTCCACTGTTACCTCCAGCATCACCTTATTGGCGTAGCGGTCCAGGGCCTTAAACTGATTGTGCTCCAATTCGATGACATTGGCACCATTTTCGGCTAAGAGGGTCGCCACCTTCACCAGCTGGCCAGGCTTATCCGGCAGCTCCACGGCGAAGCACATAATCCGTCCCCGGCTGATCATCCCCTGGTTAACGATGGAGCTAATGGTGACTGTATCAATATTACCGCCGCTCATGACGCAGACAATCTTCTTTCCGGCGGCGGCTCGTTTCTTGAGACCGGCCAGGGCCACCACTCCGGCGGTTTCTGCCACCAGCTTGTGCTTTTCCATCACCAGCAGGACATTTTCCTGGATATCCTTCTCGCTGACCGTGATCAGTTCATCCACGTATTTTTGGGTAAGGGCATAGCTTAAATCCCCGGGCTGCTTGACTGCTACCCCTTCGGCGTTGGTACAAACAGAGGGCAGGCAGGACACCCGTCCTTCGTTGATACTGGCCCGCATGGAGCAGGCCCCCATGGGCTCGACACCGATAATGCGGATATCCGGATTAATGGCCTTTGCCGCAATGGCAATACCCGCCACTAAACCGCCCCCGCCGATGGGCACCAGGATTTCATCGGCATCGGGGAGTTCAGAAAGGATTTCCAGACCAATGGTCCCCTGGCCGCAGATCACATCGTAATCATCAAAGGGATGAATAAAGGTATAACCCTCTTCTTTAGCCAGCTGGCAGGCATAATCATAGCTTTCATCGTACACATCCCCATGGAGAACGACATCCACCCCGTAGGATTTGGTGGCGTCCACCTTGAGCAAGGGAGTGATATTCGGCATGATGATGGTCGCTTTAATGCCCATTCTTTGGGCAGAGAAGGCCACCCCCTGGGCGTGATTTCCAGCGGAGGAGGTAATAATTCCCTTTTCCAGCTCTTCCTGAGACAGACGACAGATTTTATGATAAGCGCCCCGAATTTTAAAAGAACCGGTTATTTGGAGATTTTCGGGCTTGATATAAATGTCACCGCCATACTCGCTGCTGTAAAAATCACTCCTGATCAGGGCGGTTTTTTTAATAATAGGGGCCAGGTGCTCCTGGGCCTGCTTCACTTCTGCCAGGTGGTCCTGGTCTAAATAATGGTTAATTTTTTCTTGATCCATGTTGGCTCCTGTTTTCTTAAGATAAGTTGATGTATTTTTAAGTATATAGAATATGAGCGGAATGTCAATAACCTGGGTCTGAAGTTTTAGGAGATAGGAAAGGCAGTGGAGTGACTTTAAAAAATAAGCTCCGCATGGTATGATTATCCCATATATTTTTATAGAGAGGAAACGCTTATGACCTTTAATCCCAACAGTTCATTTTTATTCATTCTGGCGGCCATGGTTATTATCTTCGTGCTGGCCCAGTCGGCCTTCTTTTTGGTGCGGGCATTGCGCCAGGCCAAGGCCTCGGGCATGGATATGACCCGGATTCGCCAGTCGGTTTTATCCACGGCTATTTTTACCATTGCGCCAGCGGTATCCATTCTTTTAGGAGTGGTAACCCTGGCTAAATTCCTGGGGCTTCCCCTCCCCTGGATTCGGCTTTCCGTTATTGGGGCCATTACCTACGAGCTGCCTGCGGCATCCTCCACGGCCACGGCCCTGGGGATTTCCCTATCAAACCTCATTGGTGATCCCAAGGTGTACACGGCTATTTTGTGGGTGATGACCCTGGGAATCCTGCCGAGTCTGATCTACGTTCCCATTCTGTTCAAGCGCATCCAGCGGGGGCTGGTTTCCATGAAGGCCAAGGATAGCCGCTGGGGGGATCTCTTTATCGATGCCATGTTTTTGGGGATGATTTCTGCCTTCCTGGGGATGGTTTTTTCCACCATCAGCCAGGGCATTGTGGGGTGGATTCCGGTTTTCGTCCTATTGTTTTCTGCGGGGGTAATGGGGGTCTGTGGTCTGCTCATTAAAAAATTCCACCATGCCTGGCTGGAAAACTACGCCTTGCCCATCAGTATGCTCTGTGCCATGATTTTTGCCATCTGGGTTACCCCGGTGATAGGAGGTTAAGTGATGAAGGATTTTAAAACCTATAACGACGCGACCTACCGCTACGGACTTTTTTGGATTTGGACGGCTATTGCGGTGCTCCTGGCGGTTCCAATTATTGTTTGCCTGGTTTATGATGCCTGGCCAGAGGGTACAGCGGTGCTCAAGGGACTTTTGGGAGTGGCGCCCATTTACTGGACCGTGGGCCTGATCGAGGTGATTACCTATACCCCCATGCTGGGGACCGGGGGGACCTTCATCGGTTTTGTCACCGGGAATGTGACCAGCCTGAAGGTGCCCGCTGCACTGAATGCCATGGAGGCCATGGAGGTGAAGCCCGGCAGCGAGGAGGCGGAAATTGTATCCACCATCGCCATTGCGACCTCAGCCATTGTGACCACCGTCATCATTTCTGTGGGGGTCCTCCTCTTTTCACTGCTGACCCCGGTGTTGGAATCGCCGGTGCTGAAGCCGGCCTTTGACAATATTCTTCCGGCCCTTTTTGGGGGCTTGGCCGTGGTGTTTATTGGCAAGAGCTGGAAGATTGCCATGGCTCCCCTGGTCTTTATGGTTCTGCTGTTTATCGCAGTGCCCAGCTTAGCCAGCTCGGTGGGGGTATTGGTTCCTGTGGGAGCCCTCATTGCCATTGGGGCCGCCCGGCTGCTTTATAAGAAAGGATGGATCTAATGCTCATTGGATGGATTATTCTAGGGGCGCTTTTAATCTTTCTAGCGGTCCTTTTGATTCGGACGGCGTCCTTTGTACCGCCAGTGGTGGAGAAGCCCGCAGATGTGGATTTGCCAGCGATGGATGAAGAAAAAATTTCCCGGGACATGGCGGATATTATCCGGTGCCGGACTATTTCTTACCGGGATGACGACCAGGTGGACTGGGATGAATACCAACGGCTTTATCGTCTCATCGAAGAGCGCTTTCCATTGGTCCATGAAAATGGCCATCGGGAATTTATTGGAAAAACCGGATTGCTCTTTACCTGGAAGGGAAAGCATAGCGATGCCCCTTCTGTCTATATGGCCCATTACGATGTGGTGCCAGTGGATGCCAAGGCCTGGGAACGGCCTCCCTTTGAGGGGGTTATTGAGGATGGTGTTCTTTGGGGACGGGGGACTCTGGATACCAAGGGAACCTTCTGCTCTATTTTAGAGGCGGCAGAAATCCTCATGGCCCAGGGCTTTGTGCCGGACCAGGATATTTATTTGGCCTTTTCCGGGGAAGAGGAAATCGATGGGCTGACGGCAGTGGCCCTTTCAGATACCTTAAAGGACCGGGGAATCAATCCGGCCATGGTGTTGGACGAAGGTGGCGCTGTTGTGGAAAATGTGCTTCCAGGGATTACCGTGCCCTGTGCCCTTATTGGCACAGCGGAAAAGGGAAAGGTTAATGTGGCCCTTCAGCTTAAGGGTGTACCGGGCCATGCCTCTACCCCACCCCGGCATACGGCAGTGGGGCGGCTGGCCAAGGCTGCTGTTGCCATTGAAGGGCATCCCTTTGCCCCCAGGTTAATCAGTCCCGTTGCAGAAATGTTTGATTGTCTTGGGCGTCACAGCAGCTTTGCCTATCGAATGCTCTTCGCCAATCTCTGGTGTTTCAAACCCGTGTTGTACGCCATGGCCAAGAAGGGCGGCACCGAGCTATCGGCCATGATGATGACCACCGTCGCCCTGACCCGGATGTCCGGGAGCGATGCCTTTAATGTCATGCCTCCGGAGGCATCCATGGGTGGGGATATCCGTATTTTACCCGGGGAGAATGCCCAAAGCGTCGAGGCCCATCTCCGGTCCGTTATTGGGGATGACGATATTACCATTCACCGGGTGAATGGCACTGATCCCCAGCCTGTTTCCCCCATGGCCGGGCCGGGCTGGGAACGCCTGACCCGGGTTATTGGACAAACCTGGCCAGAGGCTGTGGTCTCCCCCTACCTCATGCTGGCCTGCAGTGATGCCCGCCATTATTGTCGGGTCTTTGACAAGGTGTACCGTTTTTCCGCCATGGCCCTGTCCAAGGAAGAGCGTGGAATGATCCATGGCCATAATGAACGTATCCCGTTGTCAAAGCTGTATACCACGGTGGCCTTTTACCTGCGGATGATGATGGCTTCCAATTAAGGGAGAATACGGCCGCCGATGATGACCTTATGAATGGTGAGGTCGTCATCAAAGAGGACGAGATCCGCATCATATCCCAGGGCGATTTGGCCCTTGTGGTCGTCGACTCCACAATATCTGGCGGGATTGAGGGTCGCCATTTTAACGGCTTCATACAGGGGGACATTACAATGGCCAGTGACATTTTTAATGGCTTCTCTGAGGGTGAGAACCGAGCCCGCCAGGGAACCGGTTTTGAGGTGGGCGGCACCATGGGCCACAACAACCGCCTGCCCCCCCAGGGAATAATCGCCGTCGGGCATCCCGCAGGCCATCATAGCATCAGAAATCAAGAGCACCTTATCGGTGCTTTTTTGTTTGAAGGTAATACGCAGCACGGGCCAGACAATGTGGATGCCGTCCGCAATGACTTCGGTGGTCATGGCATCCAGATCGAAGGTCGCCCCGACGATGCCGGGCTTTCGGTGATGGAGGCCAGACATGCCGTTGAAGAGATGGGTGGAATGGGAAGCACCTAAATCCACGGCGTGGACCACCTCCTCATAGGTCGCTTGAGAGTGACCGATGGAGACCCGAATTCCCGTTTCAGCCAGAAAAGGAATCAGGGTGTCCGATCCCGGAAGTTCACAGGCCAGGGTGATACATTTGGGAACATCCTCACAGCCTGCGGTCATGGCCTGGTAGGTTTCAATGGAGGGCAGCTGGAGAAAATCCGGGTTTTGTGCCCCGATGGCTGCACCACTGATAAAGGGCCCCTCCAGATGGGCACCCAAAAGCTGGGCTCCGGGACAACCTTCATCCCGGAGGATTTTAATGGCCTGGAGGGATTTATGGATATCTTCCAGAGAAACGGTCATGGTAGTGGCAAGGAAGGATGTCGTTCCGCTTTGGGCTAAGGTGGAGGAAATACTTCGCAGACCTTCCATTGTTCCCTCCATGGTATCGTGGCCGCCAGCCCCATGAATATGGGTATCGATAAAGCCTGGGGATAGATAAAGCCCCTCTCCGTTGAGTCGTGGTGCACCATCTGGTATCTTTATGTTAATACCAGTTATATGCTGGTTCTCTATTTGTAGGGTACCATCCATAATGGTATCTGGATAGACGATTTTCACGTTTTCAATATACATAAGTCACCTCCAAAGGGTATTTTTGATGATAATATCCAATAAATCCTCAGAATGCAAGGATTATTTTTACAAAATTTTTAAGGAAGTTTAAAAAACATTGACAAACACAGAATCAACTTATAGAATTATATCAACTGGTAATTACCAAATAAGCTTTATGTGATTTAATGGTTTTGAAGTAGAAGGGAGGATGTATTACCATTTTGGCAAATGATTGATGAATAAAGGAGAGAAAAATGCCAAATATTTTATTAACACGGATTGATAACCGTCTTGTCCACGGTCAGGTTGGGGTAACCTGGGTCAATCATCTGGGAGCAAACCTCATTGTCGTCGCCAATGATGCGGTGTCAAAGGACCCCATCCAGCAAAATTTGATGGAAATGGTTATTCCTGGAACCTGTGGTATCCGATTCTTTTCGATTCAGAAGACCATCGATGTGATTCAGAAGGCATCCCCGAAACAATTAATCTTTTTAGTTGTCCGGACGCCAGAAGATGCATTGCGGTTGGTAGAGGGCGGTGTTCCCATCGACAAAATCAACATTGGGAACCTTCATTTTGCAGAAGGAAAGACTCAAATCAGTAAAACCGTCTCCATTGGAGAGAGCGAAAAAGAGGCATTGAAAAAGCTGGCAGATGCCGGTATCGAAATGGAAATCCGCAGGGTACCCAGCGAAGGGATCGAAGCGGATATTAAGAAATTCTTATAGGCATTATTGAGGAGGCCATTATGTTTGTTCAAGCATTACTGATTGCGCTCTGGGCCGGGATTGCAGGGATTGACCTGTTTGACGGTTTAACGCATATTCATCGCCCCCTGGTGACTGGCCTGGTCGTTGGGTTGATCTTAGGCGATGTTAAAACCGGCTTAATTGTCGGTGCAACCTTGGAATTTGTATGGATGGGAATGGTACCCTTGGCTGGAGCCCAGCCACCCAATGTGGTTATTGGCGGGGTCATTGGAACCAGCATCGCTATTTTAGGAGGGTTAGATGCCCAGGCGGCCGTCGGTTTGGCCGTTCCATTTGCCGTAGCCGTCCAGGCTGCCATCACCCTGATCTTCACCCTGTTTTCCTTCTTTATGCACAAGGCGGATCGATTTGCCGAAGAAGGGGATACCAAGGGGATTGCCGGTATCAATTACGCTGGTTTGGTTGTTTTGTTCCTGTTCTATTTTATCGTTGCGTTCCTACCCATTTACCTGGGGGCGGATAAAGCCGCTGCCATTGTTGGGATGATCCCGGAATGGGCCATCCATGGTCTCAGTATTGCAGGCGGGGTAATGCCAGCCATTGGTTTTGCTATGCTGCTTAAGATCATGCTGAAGAAGGAATATGTTGCCTTCATGATTATTGGCTATATCATTGTAGCCTATGGCAATCTACCGATTTTGGGGCTGGCACTTATCGCTGTGGCCATTGCTCTGTACGAATATTTCCGGATGAAGGACGATGGTAAGGTAGTCCCTGCCGGAAATGCTTCAGCAAATGATTATGAGGAGGACTATTCTGATGGAATCTAATACAGTGGATACCCTTGAAAAATACGACGATCCAAAACCGGAAAAGGTCATCACTAAAAAAGATCTCAATAAGATGACCTGGCGGTCGCTGCTGCTGCAGGCATCCTTTAATTATGAGCGGATGCAGGCCTGTGGCTGGCTTTACGGGATTATGTCCGGACTAAAGAAGATTCATAAGAACAAGAAGGACCTGTCAACATCCATGCGGGATCATATGGAGTTTTTCAATACCCATCCCTTCTTGGTTACCTTTATCATGGGTCTGGTTCTGGCCATGGAAGAAAATAAAGAGGACCGTGAAACTATCCGTGCGGTTAAAGTGGCGACAATGGGGCCCCTGGGCGGTATTGGGGATGCGTTGTTTTGGTTGACAGCTTTGCCAATTTGCGCAGGAATTGGGGCATCAATGGCCATTAACGGCAATATAGCCGGGCCCTTCGTCTTCCTGATTCTCTTCAACGCCATCCATTTTGGGCTGCTTTTCTTCCTGTCCCACTATGGCTATAACACAGGTGTTAAGGCCATTGCTTCCCTTAAGGAGCAAACCAAGAAAATATCCCATGCGGCAACCATTGTTGGTTTAATGGTCGTTGGTGGATTGATTGCATCCATGGTTAATCTAAAAACCGTCATGAACATTGGCGGGGTCGATATTCAGACGGGGTTATTGGATGCCATTATGCCGGGAATGCTGGGACTGGGCTATACCTTCCTGATGTACTACTTTTTGAAAAAAGGGGCATCCCCTATTTTACTGATTGCCATTACCGTTGGCGGTGCACTGGTATTGTCCTTAATTACCCAGTTAACGGGATTTGCCATTATTTAAGGAAACCATTGGCTTTTTTGAGTCATTCATGCTTTAATGTTCTTAACAATACAACTAACCAAATGGGGAGTGAAATACGATGTATTTGGATAAGAACTTAAATGAACCACTTTATCACCAGCTCTTTAATATTATGCGCAATGATATTGAAAATCACCTGGATGAAGGAGACCAGCTGGACTCTGAACGGGATATCTGTGCAAAATATCAGGTCAGCCGGACGACGGTCCGACAGGCTTTGGATAAGCTGGAAAATGAAGGCTATATCGAAAAAATCCATGGGAAAGGCAACTTTGTCGCCAATCGGCTCATCAGCCAGGATTTGGTACGCTTTTATTCCTTTTCTGAGGAGATGCGCAAGCTGGGGAAGACCCCCCACTCCAAGCTGACAAGCTTTGAAATTGTGGAGGCGGGGGAAACCCTTGCGCATCAGCTCGGTATTGCAGAAGGCGAATTAGCCTTTAAGCTCATCCGTATTCGCTATGCGGATGAAACCCCCATGCTTTATGAATCAACCTTTTTGCCCATGGAGCGCTTTAAAGGCTTAACGGCAGAAAGTATTTCCACGCGATCAATGTACGATGTGCTTCAGGATGATTTTGGGGTACATATCTCCAATGGGGAGGAGGTACTGCGGCCAATTCTGGTTAACCGTGTGGAAAGCTTGTATTTGGATATCCCAGAAGGGAGCCCGGGGCTTAAAATTACCCGGACCACCCGGGAGGGGAACCGTGTTATTGAATATACCAGGAGCATCGCCCGGGGCGATAAGTTCAAATACCGTGTGTATCTGGAAAACGAACCCCATTGAGGTGGCTCCCATTGAAGGAGGATACTGATGATTTTTGGAAAAGAACCCGCAGATTGGGAGGCCCTGAAGGGGCTTTACACCGCATCGGAGATTAATCGACAACCTGCCCTTTGGCGGGAAACAGGGGCGATTATTGCGGGGCGAAGGGATGAAATTGCCCAGTTTATGGCGAACAACATAACCCCGGAAACCCGGATTGTATTAACCGGTGCGGGGACCTCGGATTACGTTGGGGACACGGTTGTGGGAGCATTAAAACAATGTCTGCCCTGTCGGGTTGAAGCCGTTGCCACCACGGATATTGTGGCGGCACCTGAGGAGTATATTGAATCAGAAACACCGACCATCCTGGTTTCCTATGCGCGTTCGGGCAATTCACCGGAAAGTATGGGGGCCTATGATCTGTTCCAGGATCAGGTTTCTCATTTACGACAACTGGTCATTACCTGTGATGTGGAAGGGGATTTAGCCCAGAAGGCTTTTAAGACCGAAAATGCGTTGGTTCTGCTGATGCCCGAGGAATCCAATGATAAAGGATTCGCCATGACCAGTTCCTTTAGCTGTATGATGATGGCGACACTACTGATTTTCGATCTGGATACCCTGGAGGAGAATCGCCGGTATCTTGAAATTCTGGCGGATCAGGCAGAGGCTTTCCTAACCCAGCGTTATGGGGAGATTCAGCAGATGGTGGACTATGGCTGCCGTCGTGTGGTCTACCTGGGATCTGGTTTCTACGGTGGTTTCTGTCAAGAAATGGCCCTGAAGAACTTAGAGCTAACCAGTGGTCAGATTTTAAGCTTCAGCGAAAGCGTCATGGGCTTCCGCCATGGTCCTAAATCCATTATTAATGATGAAACCCTTGTGGTGGTCTTTGTCAGTGGGAATGCGTACACCCGGCAATATGATTTAGATCTCATTGAGGAAATCCATGAGGATGCGGGCAGCCATAAGCTGGTGGCTGTGACTTACAATGGACCAGGAGATTTAGCCCAACGCTGTGATCAGCTCATCGACTTTAAAGGCGCACCTGTTCCAGAGATTTTTAAGGTATTTAATTATATGCTGGTGGGACAGATTTTTGGGCTTTTTGACGCCATCGCTTGTGGCGTTACCCCGGATAACCCACGTCCGGACGGTACAGTGAATCGTGTGGTGAAGGGTGTCACGCTGCACCCCTATTCAAAGTAGAGGTGAATAAAATGATCGGAATCATCTTAACAACCCATGGCCGTATGGCCGATGGAATCCTGGTTTCCATGGAAATGATTGCCGGGGCCCAAGAGGGTGTGGCCACGGTTTGCTTTAATGACGGTGAAGGAACTGAGGCACTAAAGGCCCGTCTGGAAGCGGCAGTGGACGGACTCAATACGGATCAAATCCTGATTTTGTGTGATTTGGCCGGAGGCTCCCCCTATAATGTTTCTTCCCTGATCAGCACCCAGCGAAATGAGCAGGATATTGTGGTCATCGCCGGGCTCAATCTGCCCATGCTCTTGGAAGCGGCCCTCAGTCGAAGCTATCTTGAGATGGATGCCTTGGTACCCGCGGTGCTTAAATCCGCAGGGGAAGGAATCCGTCAGTACACAGCCCCTGGGGCAAAAGCGTTAGTGGACGCAGAAGAGGGAATTTAGGTGGTATGATGAATCAAATCCGATCAACCCGGGACATGTTAAACCGGGCCCAATTAGAGGGCTATGCCGTTCCTGCCTTTAATATCCATAATATGGAAAGCCTGCAGACGGTGGCTAAAACTGCGGCAGAGCTTGGATCTCCTGTGATTATTGCCGGGACGCCTTCAACCATTGATCGCTATGCCGGCGGGGATTTCATACAGGCCATGGCGGCTGTTTGTGCTGGCCGATGGGAAATTCCCATTGCCATCCACCTGGATCATTTTGAGGATGTGGCGGCCATCGCCCACAATATTGATCTGGGCTTTCGATCCTGTATGATTGACGCCTCCATGCTTCCCTTCGAGGAAAATATTAAACAGGTGCGCCAGGTGGTGGCCTATGCCCACGAGCGGGATACTGTGGTAGAGGCTGAGCTTGGCCGCCTGGGTGGCCGGGAGGATGATCTGACGGTAGCTGCTGGAGAAACCGCCCTCACCGATCCCCAGGCAGCAGCAGAATTTGTGGCGAGAACAGGTATTGATTCCCTGGCGGTGGCCATTGGAACCGCCCATGGCCTGTACACGGGTGAGCCCCATTTGGATTTTGAGCGATTATCCGAAATCCGGGAACAGGTCTTAATTCCCCTGGTCCTTCACGGGGCATCGGATGTCCCCGATGAATTAGTCCAGGAAGCCATTCGACGGGGAATTTGTAAAGTGAATGTCGCCACAGATTTGAAAATCCCCTTTGCCCAGGCCGTTAAGGCATTTTTCCAAAGCAATCCGGACGCCTCGGACCCCCGGTACTACATGGCACCCGGTAAGGCTGCCATGGCTGAAGTGGTTGCCCATAAGATTAGCGTCTGCGGCAGCGAAGGGCGGTATCTGGCGAAATGACAATGAAAAATCCCCTTTTAACTCAAATCATCGAAGGTCGTCAGCGGGATAAGGGCATCGGTATTTACTCTGCCTGCAGTGCCAATCCCTTCGTTTTGGAAGCCGTGGTGGAGCGGGCACTGGAAACAGATTCTGTGGCTTTAATTGAAGCGACCGCCAATCAGGTGAACCAATTCGGGGGCTACACCGGGATGACACCCCGGGATTTTTATGACATGGTCTGGAATATGGCCAGAGAAAAGGGAATGCCCGGAGAACAGCTGATTCTCGGTGGAGACC
>NZ_FNOU01000043.1 GCF_900107125.1 Eubacterium barkeri | reverse complement strand
AAGGCTAGGCTGTGATGGGGAACGAAAAACAAGTAGGGAAGTCGCCGCACTCACACTGTCAAGAAAAGCTTCTATCAAGTATCATGCTACCCGTACCGTAAACCGACACAGGTAGGCGAGGAGAGAATCCTAAGATGAGCGGGAGAAGTGTTGTTAAGGAACTCGGCAAAATGACTCCGTAACTTCGGGAGAAGGAGTGCCTCGAAAGAGGCCGCAGAGAAGAGGCTCAAGCGACTGTTTAGCAAAAACACAGGTCTCTGCTAAATCGAAAGATGACGTATAGGGGCTGACGCCTGCCCGGTGCTGGAAGGTTAAGGGGAGTGCTTAGCGCAAGCGAAGGTGCGAACTTAAGCCCCAGTAAACGGCGGCCGTAACTATAACGGTCCTAAGGTAGCGAAATTCCTTGTCAGGTAAGTTCTGACCCGCACGAAAGGCGTAACGATTTGAGCGCTGTCTCGACAACACACCCGGTGAAATTGTAGTACTCGTGAAGATGCGAGTTACCCGCGACAGGACGGAAAGACCCCGTAGAGCTTTACTGCAATCTGGCATTGGATTTTGATATAACATGTACAGGATAGGTGGGAGGCAGAGAACCATGTGCGCCAGCATGTGGGGAGCCACCCTTGGGATACCACCCCTGTTATATTGGAATTCTAACGAGTGGCTGTAATCCAGCCATCGGACAGTGTCAGATGGGCAGTTTGACTGGGGCGGTCGCCTCCTAAAAAGTATCGGAGGCGCCTAAAGTTACCCTCAGGATGGTTGGAAACCATCTGTAAGAGTGCAAAGGCAGAAGGGTGATTGACTGCGAGACAGACATGTCGAGCAGGGACGAAAGTCGAGCTTAGTGATCCGGTGGTCCCGAGTGGAAGGGCCATCGCTCAACGGATAAAAGCTACCTCGGGGATAACAGGCTTATCTCCCCCAAGAGTCCACATCGACGGGGAGGTTTGGCACCTCGATGTCGGCTCGTCTCATCCTGGGGCTGAAGCAGGTCCCAAGGGTTGGGCTGTTCGCCCATTAAAGAGGCACGCGAGCTGGGTTCAGAACGTCGTGAGACAGTTCGGTCCCTATCCGTCGTGGGCGCAAGAAATTTGAGAGGAGCTGTTCCTAGTACGAGAGGACCGGAACGGACGAACCTCTGGTGCATCGGTTGTCCTGCCAAGGGCATAGCCGGGTAGCCAAGTTCGGACGGGATAAGTGCTGAAGGCATCTAAGCACGAAGCCCCCCTTAAGATAAGATATCTCATTCGAAAGAAGTAAGGCCACTGGAAGACGACCAGGTAGATAGGCTGGAGGTGGAAGTACGGTAACGTATGGAGCTGACCAGTACTAATCGGCCGAGGTCTTGATCCAATCAAGACATAATCTTAACACTCTGTATGCTGTTTTGAAGGACCGTCGGCTGAGACGACGCGGAAGCGTCAGACGAAGACGGAGTGCCTTGTCCTATGAGCGGAAGCGAATAA